>NZ_JBWVBR010000018.1:0-111487 GCF_056629255.1 Pseudoalteromonas sp. NFXS53
TTAATTACTCTTTGTCCCGCTAAAGCACGACCTACAGGAGTTTTACCTTCACTTGTAGGTCGTCGTTTACGGCGACATAATCATCAGAAGCCGATTTAAAGATAAACACTATTCCAATATGGATAACAGCCAATATTCGTCACTAACCCTGCTCGCAAAGGGTTAGCAACAATATATCTAGCAATCGCTATTCGCTGTTCTTCGGCTCTCAGAGCACGATCATAATAGGCACCCTGCCAAACTTTGCTATTGCCTTGGACACACTGGTTTATCATGTGGGATGAGTAACCTTTTAAATGCCCTATCACTTTACCTAATTCGGTATTTCCTAACCTTACTAGACCATGAAAATGATCTGGCATAAGTACCCAAGCCAACCAACTGCAATCGTGTTGCTGCTCGTTATATGAAATAGACTGACAAAAACGCTTGGCTAAATGATGTTCTATGAAAGTGGCATGGCGGTTGTGGCATGTAAAAGTAATAAAGTACTCGCCGAGTGGTTTTGAATAACGTCCTTTTTTCAACTTCTGCCAGCTCATTTATTGCGCCTCTTAGTAAACCAAGTTACTAAGCTTAGCTCTTTGTCGCGCTAAAGCACGACCTACAGGAGTAAAACCTTCACCTGTGAGGCGTCGTTTACGGCGACAAAATTTGCTACGCAGGTGTATTTTGCACTGAAAAAAAAGCGCACTTCTCACAAATGCGCTTTTTGGTATGGGTAAGTTGTGCAACTTTTCTAAATTGTCGCGCTGAAGCACGACCTACAGGAGCCAAGCCTAGCCTGTAGGTCGTCGTTTACGGCGACAAACTTGGTTTCGTAAATACCTCAATTTAAATCCATCTAAACTTGCTCATTTCACATTGCGCAAAAGTAATCTGCTTCGCAGATCTATTTTGCACTTAATGCAACCTGCCAAACGGCGATTGAACCTGAGATTTCATTACCAATAATCAGCAGAGGCTTGCCTGTAGCGCTTTGCTCAGCAGGCACGAATGACATGCCTTCAGGCGCTAAGTCACCAGTAATATCAGCGCCTTCAACCACGCCGCGGTTAAAGAAGTAGTCAGCAAACTTGACGTCATAAGGGTTAGTGATGTCGTACACCATAATACCGCCCATGCGCTCTAAACCGATAAACGCAAACATACGCTCGCCAATTTGGCCCAATGCCAACGCTTCTGGTTCAGCGCCTTTTGCATCAGAACGCGTGTCGCCTTCATTGGTATCTTCATCGTTGTTAAATGCAGCACCATGAACTGATGCTGTGATACGGGCAATTTCATCGCCAGAATCAAAAACAACTAAACCATTGCTGTCCCAAATCGTGAAAGAACGCGCACCATAAGTGTAAAGTGCTTCGTATTGACCATCGTTATCAGTGTCACCTTTCACTGTTGTGACTTTTAGGCGACCAATATCGTCATCATCGTTGCTTAAATAAGAGAAGTTACTGGCAAGCGTTAGGTCTTCTACTCGAGATTCATCGATATACGATAAACAACCATCTTTATCGTCAAAGTCTAGACCGCCCTTTGCGGTACAATCAGCAGCATCTGTGGCATCAAAGAAGCATTCACGACCGTCACCTTCATTGGCAGACACGACAAAGTTTGCACCTTTCCAGCTAAAGCTTGCGATGGTATCTGGCTGGTACATACCGTACAGACCCGGGTATTTCTTAAAATTGATCTTGCCGTCTTTGTCAGACGCATCCATGACTAAATTAGACCAATCTTTGAAGCCTAACCCCATTAACTTGACACTGTTGTCGCTTAAATCAACCACAGCTAAGCCATTGTTTTCTTGAATAGATACATAAGCATAACGGTTGTCTTTAGAAATACTGACATACTCAGGCTCAAGGTCCATCGCAACCGTAGTATTAATTAGCTTGCCGTTGATTGTGCGACCCGTTGGGTTTGCGAACACCATCCCCATGGCTTCTAATTCAGCCTGTTTGCCGTTGTATTCTGTGAAGGTAATCTGAGTTGCAGTATCCGCCACTGTACCGCTGGTAATCGCAATCACACTGATGCTGCCTTCAGGATCAACACTGTAATCACCCTCTGGCTCACCTTCGTTCGCCACAACGACTTTGCTGCCATCTGGGCTGAACGTCACCATGTCTGGTAATGCACCCACTGTGACATTTTTGATAAATACTGGCGCATCACCTGAAATATCATAAAACGCGATTTGACCATTTTCGCCAGTGGTTTTTGCTGCCATCGCAACCGCTAACAATTGATTGTTTTCGTCAATTGCTATGCTATTCGCATCGCCTGGGGTGTTGTCGTTTAACGTTAACGTGATCGCACTACTTAAGTTAGTCGTCGTGATCACACCTTCGTTATTTTTCACCAAACCGGCAGCATCAAAGCTGTCTGCTGCAATGATGTTTACCACAGCACTGTCACCTGAGCTATTGATTGCGTAGATCCACTTTTTAGATGCTTGGTAAGCCACGATTTCGGCCGCCCCCTCTGGACTTTGTGCGTTTAATACTGCACGACCAACCATTTGAATATCTAACAGACGATTGGCATCTTTACCATCAACTCCATTGGTGCCGTTGGTGCCATTTGAACCATCACTACCATTTGTGCCGTTTGAACCATTGGTACCAGCAACACCTGCTGGGCCTTGTTCACCTTGAGGGCCTTGTTGACCATCATCGCCATCAAGGGAACAACCTGTTAGAGCCGTTAATAAAGAGAGCGCGATCAGAGAGCGTTTAAGCATGACTAAACCTATTGTTGTTTATTGTGTAATATTTAATAACGAACAATTAAACAGCAGGTTTATGACGTTTAAGTTTCTGCGATCTTAAGGATTGATTGCAGTTTTATTGCGTATTATTGTCGGAATCTAAATGCGCATTCAGATAATCCACCAGCAATCTGACTTTAGGTGATAAATGACGATTATGCGGATACAGCGCCCAAATTCCCTCTTCAGCTTCTAAGTATTGCGATAACACTTCAACCAAGTTGCCTTGCTTTAAGTCATCTGCAATGTAGTAGTCGGGTAACTTGATTATCCCCAAACCTTTAAGTGCCGCATCTCTAAGTGCAAAGCCACTATTACAATTGAGGCGACTTTTCATTTTTAATGTGCGCTCTTTACCCTCAACGAGAAAACGCCAGTACTCGCTGTTCCCTGTTAAACAGTGGTGTTTTTTCAACTCGTCTAATGTATGAGGTGCGCCATATTGACGTAAATAATCGGGCGAGGCGCAAACATATTGAATTCGGCTGGTTAAACACTTTGCCATCATGGTTGAGTCATTCAATTTGCCAAGACGGATGGCTAGATCAAACCCTTCTGCCACCAAGTCAAAAGTTTGGTTGCTTAAAAACATTTGCACTTCGACTTCCGGGTATTGGCGCATAAAGTCATGTACTAGCGGCATGATAAACTGCTCGCCATAGGCAACTGGGGCAGTCATTTTAATTAAACCCTGCGGCGTGTCTCGCAAATTACTAATGGCGCGTTCAGCCTCTTCAAGCCCCGTTAGCGCGTGTTGGCAATGATGAAAAAACACTTGGCCCTCTTCGGTCAGGGCAACCTTGCGCGTTGAACGATAAAATAGCTTAGTACTGTGCTTTTCTTCTAATGCGGTGACTTGGCGGCTGATATGCGCAGTCGATACGCCTAATCGCTTCGCTGCTTGAGTAAAACTACCCGATTGCGCCACCGCGACAAATTCATTAATGCCCTGCCAACTATTCATATCGCCCCATTATTACCGCTGAGTAAAAGTAATTTACAAAAATAAGGGATTATCGAACAGGAGTAAACAAACTACACTTTCTCTCGTCAAAAATAATATGGCAAATACGCGTGAAGCACGTCGCGAAAACGGCTTTGAGTGCCTACGCTCTTATTTGCACAAAACACTTAAAACAATTCACTTAAAAAGCTGAGGACAACATGGCAGATCAATTTATTAAATCTAAGGCGGCCGTCGCATGGGGCCCAAATGAGCCACTCAAAATCGAAGAAGTCGATGTAATGCTACCGCGTAAAGGCGAAGTATTAGTGCGCATCGTTGCGACGGGTGTCTGTCATACCGACGCATTTACATTATCGGGTGATGATCCTGAAGGTATCTTCCCATCAATTCTAGGCCACGAAGGCGGTGGTATCGTTGAGCAAGTGGGTGAAGGTGTAACCGGTCTAGAAGTAGGTGACCATGTAATTCCACTTTACACCGCAGAATGTGGTGAGTGTAAATTCTGTACATCTGGTAAAACCAACCTGTGCCAAGCGGTACGTGAAACGCAAGGTAAAGGCCTAATGCCAGATGGCACAACGCGCTTTTACAAAGACGGTCAGCCAATCTATCACTACATGGGTTGCTCAACCTTCTCTGAGTATACGGTATTACCTGAAATCTCTTTAGCCAAAGTAAACAAAGAAGCACCGCTTGAAGAAGTGTGTTTATTAGGTTGTGGTGTGACAACCGGCATGGGTGCGGTACTGAACACAGCAAAAGTACAAAAAGGCGACACAGTAGCGATTTTTGGTCTAGGTGGCATTGGTCTTTCAGCGATCATTGGTGCAACCATGGCAGGTGCAAGTCGCATCATTGGTGTGGATATCAATGAAAGCAAATTTGATTTAGCGAAAAAGCTAGGTGCAACTGACTGTATCAACCCGAAACATTTCGATAAGCCAATTCAAGAAGTGATCGTTGAAATGACTGACGGCGGCGTAGACTTCTCATTTGAGTGTATTGGTAATGTCGACGTGATGCGTTCAGCCCTAGAGTGTTGTCACAAAGGCTGGGGTGAGTCAGTGATCATCGGTGTAGCAGGCGCAGGCCAAGAGATCTCAACGCGTCCATTCCAACTGGTTACTGGCCGTGTATGGCGTGGTAGCGCATTTGGTGGCGTAAAAGGCCGTTCAGAGTTACCTGAAATCGTTGAGCGTTACATGGCGGGTGAGTTTGGCTTACAAGACTTTATTACTCATACCATGGGCCTTGAAGACATCAATGAAGCCTTTGATTTGATGCATGAAGGTAAGAGCATTCGCTCGGTGATCCATTACAACAAGTAAACAGTTCAACACCCCAAAAGAGCTTGTATAAACAAGCTCTTTGTTCTTTATGGATATCAAAAATGAACTTAGAGAATATCAGTAATAACAAAAGCTTTGGTGGTTGGCATAAGCAATATACTCATCAGTCTGAGGTGCTAAACTGCGCCATGCGCTTTGCCATTTTTTTACCGCCGCAGGTGAACGAAGGCCATAAAGTGCCTGTGCTGTACTGGCTTTCTGGCCTAACCTGCACAGACGAAAACTTTATGCAAAAAGCCGGCGCTCAACGTGTTGCCGCAGAATTAGGCATAGCGATAGTGGCACCTGATACCAGCCCGCGTGGCGAGGGGGTGGCAAACGATGAGGGCTATGATTTAGGTCAAGGCGCAGGGTTTTATGTGAATGCAACACAAGCCCCTTGGGCGGCGCATTTTCAAATGTACGATTATATTCTTGATGAATTGCCAAACTTAATTGAAGCGAACTTTCCGGTTACCTCACAGCGAGCGATCAGTGGTCACTCTATGGGTGGACACGGCGCGTTGATGATCGGCCTTAAAAACCAATCTCGTTTTAGTTCAATCTCCGCATTTAGTCCTATCACTAACCCAACGCAGTGCCCGTGGGGTGAAAAAGCCTTTACTGCGTACTTAGGTGACAACAAGCAAGCATGGGCTGAATACGACAGTGTTGAGCTTCTTCAGGCAGGTAAACCGAGTTTACCAATCTTGGTTGACCAAGGTAGCGAAGATGGCTTTTTAGCAGAGCAATTAAAGCCTGAAAACTTAATTGCCGCAGCTAAGTCAGTCGATGCCGAGTGTGAGCTGAGAATGCAAGCAGGCTACGACCACAGCTATTACTTTATTGCCAGTTTCATAGAAGACCACCTGCGCTTTCACCACCAGCATTTAAATGCCAAGTAACTAAACGGCTTTTACAGAGTGCGCGACGTAAAGTCGCGCCTACCATGTCGCACCCTTCCCCGTAAAAATTTTCACTTAACCCCTGTAACTAACTTCTATACAATTGTTGTGATATTCAAAAATAACTCTAACTAAAAAGAATCTTCATGCGCATTGTATTTATCTCACTTTTTCTGCTTTTATCTGGCTGTGCAAGCCTAACCAACTCACCCACTGAAGTTGAAGAAACTCTTGTTCATACGCCTCCAGTAGAGGACAACGCATTCACAGAACCAAGTGAGCCAGTGGCGCCGGTATTCGTTGAAAATATCTTACCGAGTGAAGCTGAAGATGTTTGGCATCGTATTAGAATTCAATTGCAATTTGCGCCATCTAATCACGAACGTGTACAAAACCGTGTTGATTGGTATTTAAAACACCCGAACTACATGGAAACTATTACAAAGCGTGCCGAGCCATTTTTATACTACATTGTCAATGAAGTTGAGCGCAGAGGTCTGCCAATTGAATTGGCTTTAATGCCATTAATCGAAAGTGATTTTGATACCAGCGCTTATTCGCACAAACATGCTTCTGGCCTTTGGCAACTAACGCCGCTTATCGCCAAGCATTATGGTGTAAAAATTGGCCCTTGGTATGACGGTCGCCAAGACGTGATTGATGCCACTAATGCCGCACTCGATTTTTTAACCTATTTACACAAACGCTTCGATGGCAACTGGTACCATGCTATTGCCGCTTACAACACAGGTGAAGGTCGTGTTGCACGTGCCATTCGCAATAATAAGAAGCTGGGCAAATCGACCGACTTCTTCCATTTAAAGCTACCTAGGCAAACGCGTCACTATGTGCCAAAGCTTTTAGCTGCCGCACAACTACTTCGTGAAGAGCAAATGGCCTTTCCAAAAATCGCCAACCAGCCAACCATAGATGTGATTGATATGCGTCATGGGGTAATTTTAGATGACAAAAAGAAATGGGCGCAGCTTGAAGTATTAAACCCGGGTTACACCCGCTTCCCAGCGTTATTAGACGGACCTAAACACTTAGTTTTAAGAAAAGGCGAAAGTAAGAACTGGCAAGATTATGTCGCGAACTTACCCGAAATGCCAAGTGAACAATGGCAAAAGTACACCATCCGCCGCGGTGACAGTTTAAGTGTGATTGCCCAGCGTCACTCTATTACGGTTTCGCAATTAAAAAGCTTTAATCAATTAAAATCGAGCCGTATTCGCGCGGGCGACACCTTAATGCTGCCAATTTTGGCAGATAAGCAAATAGAGTATAAAGTTAAGTCAGGTGACAGCCTATGGCGCATCGCCAGACACTTTGATGTTACGGTCAGTAAAATTAAGCAGTGGAACAGCTTATCGAAAGACGTTTTACGAATTGGCGATAAGTTAACGATTTTCTTAGCCGCACCTTGAATACGATTTAAATAAAACAATAAAAATAACACGTTAAGGCAAGGACATGAGCGAACAACCCAAACAAGAACAAGCGCAACAGGTCTCAGACTCAAATAAAGAGACACTCCATGCGCTCTCTGAGCAAGCCGTGCTAGATCATCACGATGATAAAAAGCATAAGCTCAGAGCAAAGCGCCCACCGAGAAAAGGCCTTACCCGCTCAAAGATAAACTCCATGCTCGCAGTGTGTGCCATTGTGATTTCTGCAGCCTCGTTTTATGCTACGTATCTACAAGCAAAAGCCTCACAAGAACAAGTTGCTGCCGCCAAACGTCAGCTTAAAGCCGAAACCCTACCTTGGCTCAAAATGGGCTATTCTAATTTCGATATTAATCAAGAAAAACAATATATTAATATCAATATTTCTAACTCTGGCACCGGCCCTGCCATGGTTCATTACATCGAGTACATTTATAACGATGAGAACCATTTTCACATTGAAGAGTTACTCGACACTTGCTGCTCGTTAAATGCGTATAAAGAGGCCCTCGCTGAGATAGAGCAAGACCAAAGAGACATTAATTACCGCAACGCCTTCGGCTGGTTTGCTTCAAGCGATACCACCAACTTTTTACTTGCCGACGGTGAAGAATTTAATGTCTTTATGATGCAAAAGACCAACTTTAACTCAGGCCTTTGGCAGCAAATTGATCAAAGTATATTTGATGTAAAAGTGAACGCTTGCTACTGCTCTATCTTAAAGCATTGCTATATTGTTGATGAAAAGTCTAATATTGAAGAGGTACAGAGTTGTGACCTTCCTAAGCAGGAAGAAACACAAGAATTGACCGAATAATCCGTATTTTCGACAGTATGAGTAGTTATGCCGAGCAACGACACCCAGTTTATACAGCAACTAAAACGCTTTGAGGGCGAAATCGCCCATCTCTATTTAGATAGCCGAGGCAATCCCACCATAGGGGTTGGATTCTTAATGGCCAACGCAAACCAGTTTTGTGCGCTCAATCTGGTCCATAAAAAATCAGGAAAGCCCGCAAGTAATAGCGAAAAACAAGCCGAATACAAAAAGATAAGCAAACAAAAGTCAGGTTATAAGGCCAGTTGGTATGCGCAGCTTTGTGAACTGACACTACCCAGCCATGAAACCGATAAGCTCCTTCACAAACACCTCGCCCAGTTTAAGCAAGAATTGAACAAGGTCTTTAGCAAACAAAGCGGTTTTAACTGCCAATTTGAACAAATGCCACTGAGTGCCCAATACGCCTTGCTTGATATGGCCTTTAATTTAGGTACCCCGCATTTGGCGAAAAACTGGCCGAAGCTACACCAAGCCATCAAGCAACAAGACTGGCACTGTGCCGCCCTAGAATGCAGCCGCAGACATATTCAAAGTGAACGTAATGCAGCAACCGAGCAGCTTTTTAAACAAGCTATCAGCAAGCAGCCAAACAAACATCACAATGGTAAAAGCGTAAACTATCAAACTTCCTTGCTTACTAAGCTTTTCAGCGCTTTTTTTTATTGGTTACTAAAAAAAGCAAAAAAGAAGCTGTTTAAGCGCTAGCAAAAATCTAAGCATTCAGCATAAATGTTTCAATAGGCTCATATACAAGACCTCGCTTTTCACATCGGTAAGAATGGTAAAGATGAAACTGCTTCACGGTGAGCGAAAAAGGGGTAATCGCCTGCACAACCTGAGGGCAAGGTTTGTGACTGCGAAATAGCGTGATATGCGGGGCAAAACTAAATGGGTTGTGATAAATATCAAGCTTACTCCCCTTGTCTCTTAACGGCTCAGCCAGCAAAGACAACGACTGAGGTATTGAGTCGGGCTGCAAATAAAAGATGCCGTTATGCGGCCAATAGCCAGTTGCGCTAAACGTTAACGAGAATGGCGCAACCTGCAAACTGCGCGCAAACTCGACGAGTTGGTTTTGTTGATCGGATTGCACATTCGGCAAAAACGCCAAAGTGAGATGCCAGTTTTGTACTTTAGTATGTGGCTTTTTGCCTACAACTGAATTGTCTAACCAAGCCTTGATATGCCCTTTGGCTGTATCATCTAGGCCTATACCAAAAAATAACCGTTTACTCTCATTCAACATAAAAACTCTGAATTACATATTGAAGTGGCCTGAAGCAGCATAACTCAGGCCACAATTAGATTACCTTATAACTCCCGTAAAGATTGCTGGATTGGTTGGTTCAACAACTTTCTCAGCGGTAATACCACTGCTACTGCAGATAATGCAAACGTCACTAACACCGCGCTTAAAGCGGCAAGTATGTCTAGTTGCAGGGTATTGAACGAGGATGAATTGAATAGTACAAACACAGTTAAGCTCGTGAATATGGCTACAGCTAATGCCAATAGGCAATACTTCAATCGCGTCAGCAGCACAAACTGCTCAGAAGCACCGATTGCAAGCAACACACTAATAGTTTGCTTTTCAACGCGTAATTGCGCCTGAATTTGATACCACAAACCACTGAATACACCTCCCACAATCACAGCAGCAACCAATAACGCAAACCACAGTACATCTTGCGATTGCTGATCGAACACTTGGATCACCAGTTCAAGCGTCTGGGCGTCAGATACTTTGGCACTTGGTACTTGTGATTTCACCCACGCCGCTAACTGCGCATGCTGTTTTGACTGCGGTGACTGTAGCACAGTAAATACTGCCATCGTGTCTGAGTTAAGCTGCTCTAAAGGTAAATACAAAGTTGGTTGCACACTCTGAGATCGCCCCCAATGTGGTATGTCTTCAACAATACCTGTGATGGTATAGGTTTGCTCTTGCAGGCCATATTGAACCTGAGTTCCGAGTAAAGACATCTGATCATCATGTTGGTTCAAGCGCTCCGCAAATGTGCGATTGATCACAACACCACTTTGCCATTGCTTAGACTCTAACCCAGTTACTTTAGCATCGAGTACATTAAAAAATTCAGAACTGGCATGCATAGTCGCAATATTAATCTCTTGCCCGGTTTGTGGTGCTTTAAACTCATAACGATTAAGTTGAGCAAAAGAAGAGCTCAAAATCGCCTTTGCTTCAGCGCCCTTGTCTTGTGCCAATAATTGTCGCCAAGATATAGGGAAATTGCCCGTATCAACTTGAGTTTGGGTTGCAGACAAGCCAATACTGGTTTGCTGATACTGTTGCCACTGCTCTTTCACCACAAAAGTCAGAGTATAAATAGCTACTAAGGCTGCGCTTAGTTGCAACACTAAAATGCCCTGACTCAATAACTTTTGCCATAAAGAAGCACTGTGGTTGGTTTGTCGCGTAAACAAATCTTTCTTCAATAGATTCAGCAATGGAATACCGGCACAGGCCAATAAGCTCAGTATCATCATCAAAATGGCACTCAGTAACACGGCGCCATTGAGCACCATGTCTTGCTGACTAAAATACTGTTGGTAACCGGCGGTGCTTTGCACCATGGCTTTTAAGAAAGCTAAACAAGGATAAATTAAAACACAGACCACACTGGCCATGACGAACGCAAAGCGCATAGCAGAGCGAAAAAAGTCTCGGTTTTGAGCGCCTAACAACCTCAATGTTCGCAATTCATCTGCTATTAAAATCGCCCGACTGCTTGAAAGCGAGAATAGTGTAAAGATTAAAATGAGCCACAACGACACCACTAACCCAAGCAATAGCTGCCAAGTAAACACTAGGCGCTGGTAACCTTTAGGATCAAACTGAACACCAGATAAAATGGCCAGAGGCAAAGTTGATTTACCGAATGACATACCTTTCACAGACAAGTCTAGCTCAGCCAATTGCGCAGTCGCTTGGTGTGGCTCAAACTCACCCGATGCCGATACCAAACCATAATACATTGGCGCCGCCAGTAAAAAGCGATCGAGCATCATGCCACCAGTGAATGGAGCTGAATACTGCAACATGTCTTCTGGCAACCAAGCATCGAGTAATTCAGCGCCAACTTGGTCGTATTTTTGGTCAAGTACCCCCAACACTGGCAGCCCTTGTGGTAAGCGCTTAAAGCTAAACACCTTACCAACCACTTCAGGGTCACTATTTAGGTTTTCTTGCCAAAAGCGGTGGGTTAGCCAAATACCCAAGACACTACTTTGCGCCATACCTAGTCCTATATTCTCCGCTGAATTTGCAGAGAACACCGCACTATTGACCGCATTAAAGGTTTGGTTATTTAGCGAAAAACTATATTTTTTTATCACCAACCAAGAGACATCTTCAACCATAGGAAATGATTTCAGCTTCTCTAGGGCCTGCCGACTCACCGGGCTTAAACTGTTATTCTCATGTAACCTTCCAACCGTATAAAGGGGTTTGTCGGTGTTTGTCCACTGTGGATTTTCGTAAAACAGCATGCCACCTAAACGCAGCGCAATGGCCAACAAGGCTGCTGAGAAAGCAAAGCCAAATAAAATGAGTGCAAGCTTAAAATACTGACCGCGCCAACGTCGCCACTCACATAGCAACTCAAAGAGTGTATTATTCGCCGTCATAAGTCACTTGCCCATCTAGAATTCGGATCTTGCGCTGACAACGCGCGGCAACATTTTCATCATGGGTAACTATGACCAAGGTTGTCCCTTGTGCCGACAGTGACAATAATAAGTTCATGACTTCTTCACCGGTTTTTTGATCTAGGTTACCCGTAGGTTCATCGGCAAGAATTAACGCAGGCTCATTAATGAGTGCTCGCGCAATGGCAACGCGCTGCTGCTGACCTCCAGAGAGTTTGTCGGGCGTGCTATTGCTTTTATCAGCTAATCCTACCTGCGCTAATACACTTTGTGCTCGAGCGATATATTCAGCAGGTTTAATGTCAGCGTTAAACCGCATCGGTTGTATGACATTCTCGAGCACTGTCATGCTGGCGATCAGGTTAAAGTTTTGAAAGATCCAACCAATATGACGATTTCGCAGTTGGCTTTTCTGCTTTTTGGTTAATGACGTGACGTTTTCTGTGCGCAGTAAATATTCACCTTTGCAAGGCTCATCCAGTAACCCGATGATTGAAAGTAAAGTGGATTTACCACTGCCTGACGGCCCCAAAATCGCAATCGACTCACCATCGTCAATGGTCAAGTCGATGTCTTTTAAAACCGCTTCATTATTTGCTGCTTGAGCAAACGATTTGTTAACCCTGTTTAGAGCAATAAGAGTATTCACGCTTTAATCCTTAGCTTTATTGTCTGATTACTATAATTTTATTGCTGAGCGAGACTGAGGTAATGCCTTTAACACCTGCTCGCCTATTTCAACGCCCGCCAGCACTTCAATAAACTCACTGCCTTGCATGCCAATTTTTACCTGCTTTTTATGCACTTCGTCACCATCAAAGACATATAAGACTTGGCGCTCTTCACCCGCCTTTAAATACAGAGGCTTAACAACGCGAAGCGTATTGTCTTTACTGGCTAACATGACCTCGGCTGAGACCGACAAGTTATTTACCGCAGAAGAGGGAATGTGTTCTGTAAAGGTGGCTTCAAACTTAATTTGATTGGCTTCAACATTTGGGTGTACGCGCACCACTTGTGCGGCATACGTTTTGCCCTTGATGCCAATATTCACTGCCATTCCCGCCGATAAGATATCAATGGCACTTGCTGGTGCTAATAACTGAGCGAACAAGCTATTTTGACTCGATAATTTAGCCAATACTGTGCCCTTAGAGACCGCCTGACCTATTTCTATGTCTGCTAATAGCTCAGTTAAAATGCCCGACTGTGTGGTTGTTACTTGCAAATTGTAAACGTCATCTTGGGTCATCGCCAGTTGCTGCTTTTCGCTTTCAAGCTCAAGCGCCAAAGCTTGTTTTTCGTACTCTAAGGTGTTTTGAAAGGCCGCTTCACTGCGCTTGGTTAAATCGAGCTGCAATCGCAATTGCTCTAACCGCGTTTTTGCACGTAAGAAGTCCAGCTCACTCAATAGTTTGGTTTTATGCAGCTTACTTAAGGTCTCTATCTCTTGTTCTGCAAACTTTAATTCGCTGGCAGCCATCGCGACGTCGTTTTGCAATTGCGTGGCTTCTCGCTGCAATTTCGCCAGCGCTGAGACATGCTTTGCTTGCGCCTTTTGCCAGTTAAGCTTCGCGATTTGTAGCTGTCGTAATAATTGTGGGTTTGAGAGAGTAATAATAGCCGTATTGGCATCAACCTCTGCGCCTGGTAACACATTCAGTTCGCTGACATGCCCGTCGACCTGAGCCACCAAACTATTTGATGCTCTTGGCGTAAGACGGCCAAATACCGCTAAGGTCTGTGTTACTGAGCCACGTTCAACAGCAGCAAGCTGCAGCTCACTGGGTTGCTCTGCAAATAATTGTCGAGCAATAAACCATACAACCAAGGTAGTCAGAGCAACACCACTCATAACAAATATAAGCCGCTGTAAATGTCGACTGTTTGAGTCTTTTTCAGGGATTGTCAGCATCTAATATCCTTATGCTAGTTCAATTACCACAACCTATTAAACACTATATCATTATGATGAATATAATTTTTTAGCAGCATACCCTACTAAAATTGCTGATTTTTAAAGCCGATTAAAGGAATTTCTATACGATACCAAGGTACCGTCTTAAGCCCTTTTAATATTGTCGCAGCCTTTTGCCTGTGCGCCTGTGCTTTTTCTAAATACTTTCTAAAATTAGGATTATCAGAGAATTCATAATTTCCATTCTTTTTAACTGGAAGATCAAAGTAGATAAAAACATATTTATGCTTTTTTTTATCGGGAAGCGCGATATTAAAAGTACCTTCAATCTCCGAATGGCTGGCAGAAAATTGACTATTTTTATCTGTTAAAACTGGCTCAATCTCTTCGTAAATTGATATCGCATTATCATGACTTAAAACCTCTTCTGACTCTAGATCGTACAAATATCCGCATCTGTAATATGCTTTCTGACCTTTTTTTAAAAAATACTGCTCGAATGTGTCCCACCGTTTAGTCGTGCCCAATCGCCATTGCTCAATTTTATTTTGTTCATCAGTAAATCTGACCAGATCTTGAGGATGAACATGGTTTGCGAATGCAGAAAATGCCGATGCTAAAAGCAATAAGCAGCTCCATAGAAGAGTTTTCATAGTGATGTCCTTATTAAAATACACGACTAAAATTGCTGGTTTTTAAAGCCAATAAAAGGGATTTCTATACGATACCAAGGTATGGTCTTAAGCTCTTTTAATATTGTCGCAGCCTTTTGCCTGTGCGCCTTGCCCCTCTCGAGAAAGCTTCGCGCATTAGGGTCTTCAGAGAAGATATAATTTCCTTCTTTATTAACGGAAAGATCAATATAAATATAAACATATTTATGCTTCATTTTATCGGGAAGCTTTATATTAAAAGTCCTTTCTATCTCAGAGTGGCTGGCATTAAACTGCTTGTGTTTAACGGGTAAAACAGGCTCAAGCTCAGGAAAAGCTAATACTGAGTTTTCAAAGTTGAGTATCTCTTCAGACTCTAAGTCATATAAGTACCCACACCTTTGATATGCTTTCTGACCTTTACTTAAAAAATAATCTTCAAATATATCCCACCGTTTAGTCGTGCCCAATCGCCATTGCTCAATTTTATTTTGTTCATCAGTAAACCGGATAAGGTCTTGAGGGTGAACATGGTTTGCGAATGCAGAAAATGCCGATGCTAAAAGCAATAAGCTGCTCCATAGTAGAGTTTTCATTTGTGGCGCCCTTTGCTTATCACCTAGAAAGTTTGAGGCTTGTAGCCAATGAGCGGTATTTGAATTAAGTAACCCGTCACATCATGCTGTTGCTTTACAAGCTTTGCGGCGAGCTTACGCATTTCAATGCTTTTCTTTAATTGCTTTGCAAATACCTCGTTACCAGCAAACAGGTACTTGTTGTTATTATCTGTATCTATAGGCGTATCAAAGAAAAATAAGGCATATCGCTTAGCATCTCTGATATCAACATTAGTAAAACTAACAACCTCAGCCAAAGTTAATTTAACGTCCATATGCTGTACATTCAGAATGGGTTGCAAAGCGGGCTTTAGTGACTTCGCGTCTTCATAAGACAGCCATTGCTGCTTTTCAACATCATATAAATAAGCTGTTCGGAAGTAAGCATCTGAGCCATACTTAAGAAAGAAATTTTGAAATGTATCAAATCGTTTTGTGGTACCGAGTTGCCACTGTTCAGTTTTATTATCTTCGTCGGTGAAAGTGCTGGCATATGAATAGAAATTGCCAAACATCAAAAAAACAATCAATAGCAATGCTTTAACTTTTAACATACTTTTAAATACTCCTTTAAAATAGCCAGCATTCGCTGGCTAGGTAATCCTGTTATATGATTTAACAAGATATGGTGCAGCGATTATCCTCATCACAGATTTTGATGCCTGATGGTGTTTCAACAGCACAAGTCCACTTACCATTGTTATCACCGCAAACACTATCACCACAAGCTGCATACACACCGTAACTTGCACTACTTAATACCAACGCCACTAAAGTGGCTTTAATTGCTTTTGTCATTTTTAAATCTCCGTATAAATTAACAATTTTCCCTATATAGGGAAAAAGCAAAATAACAGCAGAACAAAAAACAAGCAACGATAAATAAACAATTAATTTACAATAAAAATTTAAATGGGAGCAACGTATTAAGTTACCCTTAATCAGGTATTGCTGAGGAGACTATGTGGCTAACATTGAAGTGAACCACATAGAAAGAAAGGTATTCTAGAGTGTGCTATTTGAACTTTACTTGTTTATTACTGCGCTGATAGCTACGTGACTGTGGCGCAGTCCATTCACCATTTTTTAAATATTGTGTCGAGACTTTAAACTCACCATCAACGAACTGGCTGGTGGATTTCACTTTGGTGATGCCATCTTTGTTTCCTGTTACGTCTTCATAAGCCACAAAGGCACCATTGGGTAATACCTCCATACTGCCTTGGGTGTAAAAACCAGCGGTTGTGAAATAGTAAAACACTAAGCTTTGTTTAGTTTTATCCCAAAATATCAATGACTCACCACCATACATTCCTTCATTGATTGAGTGTAGGGTGCGAATAGCTGTGCCATTCAATGCGCGCTCCCACTTACTGACATCTTGCATGGCAGGTTGACCTTTTGGCACGGCAAAATCAGCCTGCCAAGTACCAAGATAAGGTTCAAATACCTGTAACTCTTTTACCAGTGAACCTGCAAACGTGGGTATGCTGAGTAACAGAGAAATGATTAATATAAATGCTTTTTTCATGTTGTTATGTCTTTTTTAAGCGGTTTGGAATAGTAATGTTAGTCAGCATTTGATGAATAGACAATAAGCAAGAAATGGAAGCTGTTCGTTTAAGGTGGAGATAAAGACAGACCCGACATAAAGTCGGTGCTACCGAGGTTTAGAATAACTCAAAAAGCTAGGCTAAGACTAAGTGAGAAAGTTGAATAAACCCGACATAAAGTCGGTGCTACCGGGGTTTAGATTGACTCAAAAAGCTAGGCTAAGACTAAGTGAGAAAGTTGAATAAACCCGACTTAAAGTCGGTTCTACCCAAGTTTAGGCTGAGTTCAAACACTTTTAAACATGATTGTTAAGCACAAAAAAGCACTGTAGAAACAGTGCTTTTTTTACGTTGAATTGCGATAGCCTGCTAGTGGCTTTGGCCTTTGTCTGCCGAGAAATATTTACGGCGCATCAGGTCATGGATCACCAGTTCTTGCTCACGACCATAGGCTTTAAACATACGGTTGTTATGCATGTGTAACAAAGAGCTCAGCAGTGAGTCTCGACTACAGTTGAGCTTGTCTTCTTCTAGCATCTCATTGATCTGCGCAGCTACAGGTTGTGCTTGCTGTTGCCATAAGTTAAGCAATTGGGCAATCGCGTTTTGAGCCTCATCATCAGGTAACTGAGTTAAATCAGCTAGTTTCTCGAAGTCGCCTTCTAACTGAGTTTGGTAGTCGCGGTAACGATTACCTAGCTGCTTGCGCAAATGACTGGTTTCGTTAAATTCATTACCAAATCCGGTTCTTAAACCACTGATTAAGTTAAACTTGTCTTCATCATTGTAATTGAACAAGTTAAGCAGTTTATCGGTGCACTGCAGCGCCACACGCCAACGAATGTCTTCACCATACTCATCAATTAAGCCACAAGTACGGGCAATTAATTCACTGTCTAGCATGAATAATGACTCAATCAATGCCATAGACTCTGGACCACCGTAGCGCTCTACTTCACGCTCGTATGTCATTAGCTCGACCTTGTGTAGCTCGCCCGACTCAACCATAGGATCGAGCAACTGATTCAACTTAGGTAACAACTGACCACATAACTTGCTTGGCTCGCCATAGAAACGCAAACGTAAATGCCAGTCAGGATCGCCATAGCGAATGAAGAACCATTTTTCAAAATCACCTTGCTGCTCAGCAATAAATGGCAATAACTTTTCAGTTAATAGCTGCTCGACGATTGAATTACCAGAGTAAATTTTTAAGCTTAACCATTCTGAGCCAGCACTAAAGCGACGTTTAATCGGCTTAGCTGTTATATTTGCAAGTGGATCGTCTGAGAAATGATGGTGTATTGGCGCATTACCATTGAATAATGGGATCACCATTTCGTTGTTATAGTGCTGACCTTGAGTGTCGACAACACGCGAAGCATATTGCGTTGTTAGCACTTCTTTTAATTCAACGCGAGGTTGCCCCTTGGTTTCTGATAGTAATACCGCCAGCATGTCTGGATGACGCAGGTCTAGCTGAAGTACATTATCGGCCATGGCATAACATACTTGTGGATCAAGCTGATACTTGGCCAATAATGCCTCTAGCTTTTCAGATGAGAATTTGCCGTTTTTACTGATGGCTTCGAGCTCTTTACGTTCAATACGCCACGTTTTTTCATTTAAGATCAGATTATCAAGCATCACTCTAGGCACAAACGCGTCATTGGCGGTGCTACTTGGCATGCCGAAGTTCGGTGCGCGGCCTTCTTGGTGTTGCAGCATGCATAAGAACTTATAAGCACTAAGACTACGCGCTGAGTAGTTATGTGCACATGATAAACGAGGGATGATCTGCTTATTTAAACGCTTGCTCCACAGTTTAACTTTTTGCCCTTCAACCCAGACAAATAAATCACTGAGTGGAATTTGATATTCACTGTCTAAACTACTGTCGGCCATAAAGACGATTTCATACTCGCGTAGATGTGGGCGAGCAATCACGTTGCCTGGACGACCTTCTGGCATATGCGCAATTTCGGCAAAAATCACATTTTCTGAGTGCGCTTGCTCTTTTTGCAACTCATCAATCACAGACTGCTTTAGGCCATCATCTAAGTGACAAAAACGGCCCAATAAATTGGCTGATGATGGGCCAGCACAGCCGCCCAGCTTGAACACAGGGTTTGCCCTGTCGTCTTGATACGCACTGAGCATCACAGAAAAAGAGGCCGGGAAGTTTTTGCTAACGGGTTCTTTACTGTTTACTTTGCTTCTTAGCTCTTTGCTTTTTAGGACTATGCTGTCTTTGCTGCGATTCGCCGGTAAGCTCAGGGCTTCTTCAATGATCTGGTTGAGCAACGTCGGTCTTGGCGCTTCACCCGCGCCTTGATTGCCCTTAACTAGGTTTAAACCTGCCACCAGCGGGGCTTCGTATCCAGTTTCATTTGAAACGCCAATACCTGACTCGTCATCTAAGATCACATCAAGCGGTACAAACTGCCCTTCAAAACGAGCATTAAACTTAGTGATAAAGTTACTCAATGGGTTAGATTTATCGGTATCACCTAATTCAGCTAATAACTCGAGTTGCTTTTGCACCCGTTGCACTTCTTGAGCGCTTAATTGACACTGTTCAAAGGCGCGATAAACGTCGGTTTGAAAAAGCTTATTTTCTTGCGCTTTAACTGGCATATTCTGAAAGTGTTCAAGCAATTGCTTGTAAGGTTTAATCTCACCACTTTTCTCGTTATCGAGCTTTTCAATCATGGCCAGAGCGGTTGCAAGTTGATCTGCAGTTGCCAGCTCTTCCATATTTTGTAATGACTTTAACAGGGCATAGTCAGGTGAGTCGCCCGTCAACGGCAGCGGGATATCGGCCTGGAGTATTTTTTCGTCAATCAGATCTTGAATGTATGCTTCAACGTCTTCTTTTTCGGCTTCGGCATACTGTGCGCAAAAAGCATCGACCAGACCATTAAAGCTTAAGCCGCCTTTTGCAAGCTTAAGCACACACTGAAAATATTCATCACTGTCTACCGCGCTTAAACGATACTGCATGCTGTCTTCAGAGAGATAATTCTCGATATAACGACATTGCTCAGCAACAAAGTAGTGAGAAGGGTTCGGCCGGTACATCAAGTTATCGGCACGTTGTGCTTCTTTCACGAAATGCTCTTTTAATGCCGACAGATAAAACATATCAAGGCGTGTTTTACGGCTATCTTGAGTATGTGACGCACTTACAAACTCAGTGGAATCACTCACTTCACCTTTGTGGATCCCTGAGAATAAACCAAAAGGCGTCGGCCTTGCACACATACGCAACATATACTTAAGTAAAGCTTGCGCAACCTTTTTACCTTGTTTTGATTCTGGTTTTGTACGCCATTGCTCGATACGTTCTAGTAAAGAAGGGCTAGCAAGATAAATGGCTTCTTCAACCCCCTCAATTGCTAACCACTTTTCTAAAATGGCATTGGTATCGGCTGACTCTGAGCTAAATTCTGCTAAGTGCTCTAGTGATAAACGCGGCGTACGCATAACAAAAAACGGCGCATGCTGAATCGGTTTATTTTCTTGTTTTAGATTATTGTTATTCGACATCATCATTCCTTATGCCATCAATAAGCATTCAGCCCAATCTAAGTCATCGTTTAAAACTGAGATAAAGCCAACGCCAACCCCTGCATAGCCCATTAAGAAACCAAAATTCTCATAGTGCTCCATGGTTTCACCATTGTAGGCGTAAAACGCTTCAAGGCCTTTTTCTTGGTATTGCTCAAGGCTGTAGTTGAGCCAATATTTTGCAGCTTGTTCAAGCTCTGGGTGGGGCATAAGTTGATTTAAAAGTTGATAAATACTGACAAGACCAACGAAACCATGACATAAGCCAGCATCGTTTATAAAACCACTTTCGGCATCACGCTTTGCCGCTTTTAACGCCATTCGGCGTGCTTCATCGACATAACTCGGTCTATCTAGTGCATGACCTGCACGAGCAAGGGTTAATGCGATTGTCAGATCGCCATAACACCAACCGAGTCTCGATTTGTGCTCACCGCCAGAACATGAACCATAGCAGTGTTCTTCTTCATGATTTGGGTTTTGCTGGGTAAGCAACCAGTCACAAGACTGCGTGACTAACTGAGCGGTCTTATCTTTAATGGCATCTATATTTAACGCAGGAATAAGCGCAGCGATGATCCCTGGCACACCATGGGCTAACCCTAAATTGAATTCAGGCTTCTTACGGTCTTCTTTTTCAAAGCGATAGACTGAATACTCAGGTTGAGACCAACTTATTAGTTTGTCATCTACTTGCTGTGCCACACTGGCAAAGTTATCGACTATTACACCGTATAACGCGGCTTGATCTGATTGCTTGGAGCGCCTTGCGGTATAAGGGGCATAACCCGCTAGGCCAAGTACCGACTCTATCTCACCCGGCCATGGTTGAAAGTTCAGTGCGTCATAGAAGATTTGATCCATATCGCTGAGCAACTCTGGATCGTAATCTTCCATGTCAGCTTGGTTTAAATACTCTAATACCCAAGCTTGACCAGCAAGACCATTGCTGAGTTCAAACCCTTGTTGTTCTAGCTCTTCTTGGAGCTTTTCTAGTTTTTCTGAGAATAGCGTTTCATCAACAAAACTTGGGTCGATGCGGTAGGCATTATATAAAAATAATAAATGGCCAGCTAAACCACTTAACAAACCATTGGTTTCTACATTATGAAGATCTTGACTCACTTTTTCGGCCAAGCTTTTAATTATTTCGCGCACCTGAGCTGCTTGCTCTACTGACGCAATCGCTTGTGTTGGCATATCTATCCTTAGGTGAAGACACCATTTAATTATTATTCCTGCAACAACTGACCGATACCTTACTGAAGCGTCACCAAAACCTCAACAACTTTAAGATTGTTAATAAAAGTTAAACAACTTGCTAATTTAACTTGTATGAACTATTTTAATTTTGCACTTATAAAAAGTGCTAATTTTTATAAGGAAAATAAGATGAAACTTAAATTAAACAAAAAGAAAATTAAATCTCTATCTTCAGATAAGAAAAGCATTCCTGCAGCAATGACACCAGAGATCGCTGGTGGTTTTGATTATCAATTGACTGATATTGATTGTGGTCGCCTTACACTAATACCTCGTTATACATGTGGTATGGGCTATACGTGTCCGCACGTATTCTAATAAAGCGCTTTCAAATTTAAACTAACTTTTAATCAGTTAAATTTATAAAAAGCGAACAAGGGCCATGTTTTCCTTTAAATATCGCCCTTTACTCACCTTCGGAATTTTCATAACGACTTTTTAATTCCATAAAACAAAAGTACACCTCTACCTAGTTACAACTCATATACTTGTTAGTTTTTTCATAATTAGTATTTATTTAAACACTCTATTAATTACGATTTACGCAACAAGCAAAATAACAATAAAAATGCCTAGTTCAAACCAGCCGAAAGGTGAATTTGTTAAATTCAATTTAATAACTTGAAAACATTATAAAGATGAATTAATTTGAATTTGCACCTTTTTTAGGCGCTAATTTTTAAACAAGGATTAGATTATGAAATTAAAGTTAAACAAAAAGAAGATGAAAACCCTGTCTGCAGATAGCAGTAATATCCCTGCAGATATGACTCCACAAATTGCGGGTGGTACGCAGATCAATAGCAGCTACGTAACTTATCGCGATTGTCCTCCACCACGTACTATCTCAGGTGGTGCAGTATCACTATGCCAAGCACACACATGCGGCATGGGTCACACTTGCCAAGATGTTTACTAATCACAATTAATTTAGAAGGAAACTAACAATGAAACTTAAACTAAACAAAAAGAAAATGAAGACGTTATCTGCAGATAGCAGCAATATTCCTGCAGAAATGACTCCACAGGTTGCGGGTGGTACGCAAATTAACAGTAGTTATGTTACTTACCGCTGCCAACCAATTGATGGCCCAAGTGCTGATGGTGTAACACATTGTGTAGCTAATACATGTGGTCGTGGTTACACATGTGGTGAGATTTATTAATCTAAGTTTAGATTAATACGCATAAACGCCTCTTTTGAGGCGTTTTTCAATTAGGTATTTGTAAACCCATCAAAAAAATAAAAAGCAACCACACATCATGCTAGCTTGCAAAACCGCCGGCTTTTAATTTTCATTTTATCAACAAGGTGTTAACCACAAATCTAAGGCGTTCGTAATGCATGAAGCCCGAAAGTTTGCTAGGAACAATACAATAAATGTAACAAATCAAGGCCCTACCCTAGCTTGAAAAGCGAAATAAATTAACTTAACCTACCCTTGGCCTTAGTTTAGGTATTTGTTTAATTCAAGGATATAGAATCGATATTAAACAAATTAAAATGATTTAATTAACTATAACAGCCTTAGTTTAGGCATTTGTTTAACACAAGGATATGAAGATGAGATTAAACAACAATAAAGTACTTTCTCGATACAAGCTTAGTTTTTACTTTGTAATTAAAGAGCAAAATTAAAAGCTTAACATTTAGGCTCACTTAATTTTCAAATTTTATTGCCTAAGTTCAGCGTATTGGGAAATTGACTCTAGCTTTATAGCCTCCCACCCTCTGAACAACCGCATTATCAATTCTAAACTATTGTATATTAGAGAAGTTATGCAAACTTATAAAACACCACATTGGACGTTTTATTCCGCTAATAATGAACTTATTTATTCAGATGGTAAGTCTATTCAATTAGCGGCAAGACATAATGCCTGCCTATTAGCGCTTTTAGAGGCTAAAGGTGAAGCCGTTGATTACGATACTATGTTATTGAAAGTTTGGGGAACTCAGTTCCGTGATACAAATACCATAGCTTCTGTTATATCTGAGCTGAGAAAACAAATTAATTGTGGTGATCCTTCTTTAAAATACATTGTAACTATTCCCAAAAAAGGTTATCGCTTTAATAACTATGAAGAAGTAGAAGTTCTTCTAAATAGCATTCCTCACCCTCAAAAATCCCAAAGCGAAAATGACTCTAATGTACAAACTAAAGCTTTAACAACAACTAAGTCGAAAAAGCCTTTGAGTACAATTTTTAGTTTTAAAAATACAACTCTTCCAATTCTAGGCTGCTTGCTAGTTTCTGCCTTTTTTATTACTGATGTTTACTCCTTTTTATTATCCAAAGAACTTTCTCTTTCAGCTTTAACCTATGAGAAAGGCATTGAGTATGACTTTGAAGTCTCTAAAGATAGACAAACCCTTATTTATACCAACGAGCAAAAAGATAATTCTTATTTAATTTCAAAAAATATAACAACGGGTGAAAAGCAGGTCATAAAACTGGAGCCAGGCCTTGTTATTTCTTCCTTTGCGCTTTCTGTAGATGGTAATCAACTTGCTTTTATCGAACAGAAAGAAGACAGCGCTTGCCTTTATATAACCAGAGTTTCAGATAGTAAAATTCAACTTCAAGAAAAAAAGCTAATCACGACATGCGATGATAATAGCTTTCTGTTTTCTCTTGAGTTTTCTCATTCAGCAGACGCAATATTCTATGCAAAAGGCAAAAGTATCTCAGACCCTTACACAATATCTAAACACGATTTAACGACGGGTCTTGAGCGTAACCTCACTTCACCACCAACCACAGGTCGAGGTGATTATGCGCCCACACTCTCTCCTGATGGCCAAAAAGTTGCTTTTATTCGCGATATTTTTTGGGAGCGTTCGAGTGTTTGGACATTAGATTTAACATCTGGAGAAACACTTAAACTATTCGAGTTTCCTCACGTCATTGATAAAGTCAGTTGGCACAACGATGAGATGATTATTTTCACTCATTCGAATAAGTTGCTTTCTTACTCAAACGTTGATGATGACATAGAAAATATCCATGAAGCTGACTCTCCACTCTATATGCCTAACTCAGTTAATGGAACAATATATTTAAGCGCTGGCTCATTATTCAGCTCATACTTAACAAAGATACAGTTAGCGACTCTAGAGGTTGCTACAAAAGAGCAAAGTGACTATTTAGAGCACACTCCCACTCATATTTTAGACGATCAAAGCTATTATTTTTTAAGTAACCGCTCTCATAAAATGGGGATATGGAAAAGCCAAGGCTCTTCTAGTCAACTTGTTATTGATAGTGATGATTTAAAAGACGTGACCACGCTAAGGGATGCTGGTGACATGCTTTTAACGACTACACCAAGCAAGTTACTTCAGATCGACAAAACAACAGGAGATATTTCTGTTCTGAAGAGCGACATTCCCAATATAGAGAATTATTCTTACTCTAAACAGAATGGAAAAATTCTTTACAGTAAAGAAGTCGGTGAGAGCTGGTACTTAGAGTCATATAATTTAAAAACCCAAGACAAAGAGCTACTAGGTGTATCTGGTTACACTGGTCACTTTTTTGATGACATGATCTATCTAACCGAGTTTAGAGAACCAGGTCTGTGGGAATACAACCCAAACACGAGAGAGAAGCGGTTATTAATAGCTGACTTCAATAGCTTTTTTACTGATAGATGGACTGTCACACAAGAGTATATATTTCTCTTAGATAAACAGAATTTGAAGATTTGGAATAGACTAGAAGGCTATAAATTGGTTAAGAATATGCAATTAACCGACACACCAAAGCGTATTAGTTGTGGTGAGAATGAGTGCATATTCGATCAATATGCACTCGGTAGTACAGGTATTGTTTCATTAGTTGAATCTGATTAGCCTTTTTTATTTACCCGTTTGAGATAAGCTCTTTGCTATTTGCTTTTCCTCCCATCGCTTGTCAAATAAGGAGGCGAATCCAAATGTGCTTACCCACTTAACGGCAGCAATTACAGCCCATCCTGCTAAAACCCAAAGGCTCCACATATAATCACTGTTTGTCACAGCGTTAAGCAGGATCAGCATAACGCTGAGCATTAGCCCTTTTAACACAAATTTGTAGAATGACTTTATACGCGCAACATGTGTCATTGCATCTTGATATGATTCAATATCTGTTTTCATAAACTTTTACCTTAATTGGTTTTGATAAACTTCTAACTGGCTATGTACTGCGTTCATCAGTGGCAGCTTAATACTTTTCTGCTCAGCGAAATTGCATAGTTCTGAAATTAAATTAAGTTCAATTTCATGATTGTTTTGAATATCTTTCAGCATTGATGCCGAAAGCGGAGAGTTTTTCTGCTTACATGCATCTCTCGTTATCTTGTTTGATCTGGGCCTTATTTCATAACCATGTGCCTTTGCAACTGTTTGGCATTCATCAATTATTGCACTTGCTGTTTGTGCCCCATACTGTGTTTCCACAACATCTCCAACTGTGCCCCTAAGCAAAGTCGTCACACCAGCCAATGCATTAATGAATACAAACTTCTCCCATAACTCTTGCTGAATAGCCTTACTCACTCTTAAGTTAAAATTAGCCAATTTTAACTGCTCAATAAGCGCATTAACTCGCTCATCTTCACTGTAAGCTGAAGGTATCCCAATCGTCATTTCATGGATCGAATTATAATGTCGAATATGCCCATTTGATTCACGAGCAGCACTGACATTGCAGTACCCATGCAATAGCCGAGCTTTGGGGTAAGCATCTTGAATTTGTTGATAATGACCAAAACCATTTAACATTGGCAGTATGTAAGTTTTATCATTTACTGCTGCCTCGCAGTCTTTTAAACACTGTGCTAAGTCATAAGTTTTACAAGTCAACAAAATCAAATCATAGGGTTGTTTAAGTGATGCTTTTGTAATGGCGTCAACTGAGACAAATACGTCGCCTCTTGCACTAAACAACTTTAAACCTTCACTCTGAAGGCGCTGTTGTGTTTTTTCTCGGGTTAGAAAAGTCACCTTGGTGCCAGCTTCAATAAGCCGAGCACCAAAGTAACCACCAATCCCACCACAACCTACGATGAGAACATTCATTGCCAGCCCTTGTTATGCTGCAGATTGCTGCATTTGATAAGCTTGTAACAACTTGAAGACTTCTATGCCTTCGATGGTCATTCCCTCATAGTTACAACTAGAAATTTTAAGATTGTGTAGGTTGCTTCTAGTCAACGTCGCATTTTGCAGGTTAATTGAGATCATATTTGCATTTGTAAATGACACACTGTCTAACTCGGCATTTTCTAACTTCACTTTTTCTAGCTTTGACTCTGTTAAGTTAACCTGGTTAAGTGAAGAACCGGTCGCATCAACTTCTTCAAATGTACTTTCCGTCATGTCTACATTTAGTAGGTCAAAAATGTGCTCGCAGTTGTGTAGTTTAATTGTGTTCATAATTTTTCCTTATATTCTCTGTTGATATTTAAAATTTAAACTGTTGTTAATATTAATTTTTCTTGATATTTATCTTGAAGTTCACGCCACTTGCTATGGAATGACTCAGTATTAGTTGAATCAAAAACAAATAAGCTTAAGAAATCCGTACAATGTGCTGAAGCCGCTTTAAATGACCCAGGTTGAATAAATGCTTGTTTTAACTTGATACACCCATCTGTGACTGACTCTAATGGCAAGCAAGATTGCACAAAGCCTGACATATTTGAACGAATGCCAATTAATCCAGATATATCACGCTTTTCATGGTTGATAGCCGGCAAAATCTCTGAGCAGCCAGCTTCAATCGCTAATACAGCTTCACTATAATTGACGCCATATTGTGATTCGATCATCCAGACAATACCGCCGCCGCCAGGCCTTAGACCTACTTCACAGAAAGTTAGCTCACCATTTGGAGATACAAAACACTCTAAATGAGTCACACCATTCTTAATATTGAATGCTTTATTTACCTCATCAGAAAACGCGACAAGTTTACTTTTTAATGATTCATCTTCTTCAATCACACTGATAAATGGCGTACCTGCAGAGAAATCAATATTACTCATTCCCGGTAGATAAGCTGCCGGAGCGGTTAATTTGGTTTCGCCGTCAATAATGAGTGCGTTTACATGGTAAAGCTGTCCTTCAATAAACTCTTCAGCTTCAAATTGGCTTAAATTGGTTTGGTTTTTTTCTAACCATGTTGCTAATTCTTGCTGACTTGATACAAACTCAACTTCTTTACTGCCAAAACCATCTTTTGGCTTGATTACCAGCTTATTGAATTCCTGGAGCATCTCTTTAACAAGCGACTCTTCACTACAACATGCAAACTGCGGGTACTTTACAGGAGAACCCTGAAGACACTGCTTCATCGCTACTTTATCTCTGAAGAGCTGACCTTGAGCACTTTGCAAACCTTCGATATTAAGTAGTTCTCTTAAATTTGCAGCCAGCCCGACGTTTGATTCATCTAATGTTGCTATCGCTTCAAACTGATGCGCTTGATGTAGCATTTGGGCAGTTTCAAGCACTTTAGCTTCATCTGACCAACGAACCACTTCTACCGTAAATTTGTCTGTCAGCTTTGCAAAAATCTTCGCATTGCCTCTATCTGCTAAAATAACGCCTTCGCAAGGCAAGTTTTCGAAAATGCTAGAACCATCTAACTTCAAAAAACTTTCGTATTCGCCACGCGCCAAAATTAATAATTTTTTACTCATGCTCATTTCCTTTTTATGCTGTTTGCGCTTTTAGTTCTGCTTCTTTTTGAGCTTGTTCACGCATTTTTAAAGCTTTTTCTCTTACATACAGTGGGTACTTGTCACTGAATACTATTGCTGCAGTCAGCACAAAATAAGTTGTGATTAAGGTTGCCCATGGGAAGTACATTTCAAACATCATGACTAGGCCATTTATTGCAAAACATGATGCCCAAAAAGCTGAAACCACTTTGTTCGTTTTTAAGAATATTGGATGACCCCAAAACTCTTGTGGCGTCACTAATTTTGAATGT
Organism: Pseudoalteromonas sp. NFXS53; assembly: GCF_056629255.1. Classification (NCBI taxonomy): domain Bacteria; kingdom Pseudomonadati; phylum Pseudomonadota; class Gammaproteobacteria; order Alteromonadales; family Pseudoalteromonadaceae; genus Pseudoalteromonas; species Pseudoalteromonas sp. NFXS53. The sequence goes on from NZ_JBWVBR010000018.1 coordinate 28,489, forward strand.
GTGATAGTGAATGGCTTATTTACTAACACCGATGTAATTGCCGTAAATGCAAAGACGCCATAACAAATTTGCGCACCATATTGCATAGCCCAATATGACCAACCGACAATACTGTTAATAAACAATGACAAAAATAGTATGGATGATACCCATGACAATGGATTGCCAGCCTTTAAGTAATTTCTACCGAAATAGGTATGTAGTACGAAAAATGCAATCCAAGACGCTGTGATCAAATCAGCAGTACCAAACCTCAAAACTAAACTGAATAGGATCCATGGCCCTACACCAAGAAGTATTTTACGCAGCATGCTCAACCTCACTCTCACTCTCACTCATGAAAGAAACTATGCCTTTGTTGTAATCTTTTCCTGCATCATCCGAAATAGAAAAGAACAAGGCCTCATTTGACCTGACTTTAAACTTACATGTGTAAGTGTTGCCCGGTACCATAGGGTTCAAAAACTTGGCATTTGAAATTGAGAACTTAACTCCCTCTTGCGTATATCGCTCAGCGACACAGAGGTTAATAAATTCCATAATTAAAGATGCAGGTACGACTGGAAACCCTGGAAAGTGCTCATCAAATAAAAAGTGCTCACTATCAAGAACAAAACTCACTTGATCATCTTGGTGCGCATCAATATTTTTAAAAATTGAATTAGCTTGTTGGAGATATTTCATTGCCATTCCTTAGACTCTTGCCACTGTTATTTGAGCGTTTATTACTTGCTCAGCAGACACTGCATCATTTACTGAGATAGTCACTCGAGCAGACGGTCCAAAAGCAGCCGCTTCACAAGCAAATTCATATTCTTTTAGCTCAACATCTGCGAGCTCAGTAAATTGGTTAATATTGACAGGTAGCACTCGAACATCACGGCTACTTGCACCTTCAATTACTTTTTTGCCCGCTCTCACAGCGACTTGATGAATGCCTTCCAGTGCCAGGAATAATGGCTTAACTGACATGCCGCCTTGATAATTGTTGAGCTTTAAGAGTCCTGAACCCTTGCCTTCTTCAACAGTGCCTAACTGGCAAATGTTTAAAAATTGACTATCCATATCTAAGCTCGCTTATCTAGAATCTGGCGATGCTTATTACGGCCAGTTAAAGTCGCACTCTGTGGAGTATCGAACTCGACAGTCACAATTCCTGTATTTTTGTCTAAAGCCTCCTTAACTTCTTCATAGCTAAGCAAAGCATCAGCGATCACCACTTCATCTTCTTTAGACAACATGTGGCTCAGCACTCGAATCGTCAGTAAGTCTTGTCCTTGCTGATTAGTATCGAGAAGTGCTTCGATAATAATGTCTGATTCACCAATGGCTGCTGCTGCAATTTGGCGTAACTCGCGAACATCCACTAAGTTTCCGACGAAGTTGAAACTTGTATCAGATCTATCAATACCAGCCATAATCACTTGATCACCGCGTGCTGTCAGCGATACGGCATCTCCGGTATCAAAACGTAAAAATGGCATTGGTAATTCGTCGTTTAAACAAGTAACGAGTAATCGACCTGCATCATTGATTTCTAGGAAATAAGCGTTTTGCCTAACTTTATACTTTTCACCCTGCTCCTCTATTGCCATAAATCCACATTCTGACAAACCATAGAAGCCAATAATGCGTACGCCAGGGAACACCGCTCTAAGCACCTTCGCCTTTGCTTCACCAAGGCGCTCTCCTGTGTATAAGATCCGCTCTATTTTTAGGTCTACACCGCTTGCTTGAACAGCATGTGCAACTTGAATTAGCGTACCTGGCGTGCCCGTTAATACATTGACCTTATGCTTCTTCATAAATACTAACTGCGTATCCGTTTGCTCTGGATTTAGCATGCCTAAAGGCAATACTGAGGCATAACATGCTTCAATAATTCGATTAAAACCATGATGCAAAATAGAATACATACCTACCATAAACAGGTTTGCAGCTATGTCTCCAGGACCCAATACACCAGCCATTCTTAGTTCAGTGATCAATTGAATGTCATCTTCGCTTGGTTTTGAGCCCGGTGTATTCGTTTTTTCAATAACTAACTTGCTTTGCCCTGAAGTACCACTTGAACCACCAATGATTAATGGCACGTCTTTATGATTTGCAAACACCTTCTCGGACAACGCAATGTATTGCTCCTTGCCCATTTCTGGAACTAGGTTTGCAAAAGACTCATAGTCACTAATCTTAGGCGCTTTTTCAGATGGAAAACTTAGTGCCCAAAACTTGTTCACAATTGCCTGAATTCTTTTCCTATCAAACGCACTATGGCGCAATGAAAGTGTATCTCTTTCATTATTCATCTTCTTATCCTGTTGATTTATATTGTTAAATTTTTATAGGCTTCTTTGGCGTAATTCTGATAAATCTAATTTGCCGTTTTCTGTTCTTGGTAACTTCGGCACTAATGAGACTCTGGAGCGCTTACCGCGCAGTGTATGCGTCATCAATGAAGTCAGCTCAGTGTGCAATGCTTCGTTCACATCTGAAGATTCAACAAATGTACAAAGCTCACCCTTTTTATTAGTGACATAACCCACACCTGATACCGCTTCAAAGTTCAGAATTTTGTTAGTGAGCGACGTCAATGGCACTAGCTCACCATTTACTTTGATGGTGTGACTACTGCGAGTAACCCAGTGCCAGCGCCCTTGTTCGTCTTGTTTGAACAAATCTCCACTGTCTGAAAATGCTTCAACACTTTGAACATCTCCACAATCAAGTAGGTACCCAACCATCTTAAAAGGCGTTTTGTAATAAAGGTTACCGACACCTGTATCTACACTTTTATTAACCAACTTAACCTTAATTGATTCATCAACTGGGTAGCCCACTGATACCGTGTTGTTGTGGCATACTTCATTTAAATCTGTGAACTGCTTCAGCTCTAAAGCGAAGATCCTTGGACCAGATTCAGTTTGCCCTAGGTTGTTCCAAAACGCTGTGGCCCATGGCATTACTTCTTGCGCCTGTGACTGCAATAACCTATCTGATGCGTTCAGTAGAATCAGTCTGTTAGGCTCAAAACCTGATAGCCATACTTGACTCAGTTCATAACTCCATTCACCTAAGATAGGTAACACAGTGACATGATTCTTCATGGCATAACTTGCAACTAATGAAGGACTTACAAACTCTCCATATGAGATTTCACTGCCGCTATGTAATGCACATAACGTTGTCGATAGGCCATACATATACTGCATCGGAAACACGCAGTAAGAACTATCTGTTTGCGTTAAACCTAAATAACTAGAAACGACTTTTGCATTGTTCACTAGCCGCGTTTCGCAATGCACCACACGCTTTGCTTTGCCCGTAGATCCTGAAGTACAAAAAACGAATTGCGCTTTACTATCACTCGGCTGAAGCGACTCTGTTGTCGCGACTAAAGTCGGTGAATAGTTTAATTCGAGCGACTTTACCTGTTGCGGAAGGACGGGTGTTTTTCTACCAATAGGTGTAACGATGACCCCTAATTTAGATACATCATATCCATCAAGTAATTTATTAAGACTTCGCGGTGAAACCACAGCGCAAGTCAGGCCTAGATATGAGCCAATGAAATAGGACAACAGTGCTTGCAAAGGACTATAAACACAAAACACATGTAATTTCTGTTTATCTAGCTCGCCAAGAGGACCTGCATTCACTGTGCTCAATAAATTAGAAACAAACTCTGCATTGATAGAATTTTTCCCGTATTTCGCAACCCAAGTTTGCTTTGCTCCTAAGAAATCGATGAAACGCATTCTAGGCTCCTTACAACTAAGCTACAGACGGGTTCTGCAGCACCATTGATGCAGCTAAACCACCCATACCAAAAGAGTTTTTAAGTACGTTAGTAATAGGCTTATATTGAGTTTCTTTTACAACCGGAACCTTAATGGCTGGGTCTTGCTGTTCAAGATTCGCTACTGCTGGAATGAAACCATCACGAAAAGAGGCCATGACACCCAATACTTCCATCGCGCCTGCAGACGCAATTAAATGTCCATGAAGTGATTTCGTCGACGTAACCGGTGGTACATTATCTTCACCGAAAATGCCTTCTAGAACCTGAGTTTCATGGTAATCGTTCAATTTCGTAGATGTCCCATGCGCATTTACAAAGCTATAAGACGCTAACGGTAATGCGGCCTCCTCAATGGCTCTTTCCATGCATAATTGCATCTCTCTACCTTCAGTATGAGGCGCAACCACATGTTGAGCAGCTAGACTTGCACCATAACCTTTCAAGCGACAATATTTTTGTCCTTCTCGAGCTTCAATGGCGCTTTCTTTTTCAAGAATGAAAAGAATTGAGCCTTCAGCCGGCATAAAGCCAGAGCGACGAATATCAAATGGACGACAGCGTGCAGGCCCTTCTAAAAGTGGATCTGTACTTACTGCACCCACAGCTTCAAGCTGGGCTAGATTAAATGGTGTCACCTTTGCTGATACACCACCGACGATCATCGCATCCGCTTTTCCATCTAAGATTGCTTGTCTTGCCATGCCAAGAGCCTGTAAAGAAGCCGAACATAAGCCAACATGACAGCGCGTGTAACCACTAAAAGGAATATGCTTGTGTATGACCTTTAATGCAGATGTAACATCTAAGTCCATCATCTCTGAAATGCGGTAAAACTCCGTTCCTTCAGGGATAAACTCATCACGCTTCTTGCATTTATCAGCACCAATCTTTGCCGTGAATTGTGTTGTTCTTTCTGGATCAACACCTGGTTCATCAATGCCGATGACACAGCCAATTCGGTCTGGGCTGTATTTTTCTAAGGGGTTGAACTGTGCAACTAACTGTTTAACTGCTTTTTCTGCGTAAATTAGCTCGCCAGGTCTGTTTGGTTGGCCTGGTCTTTTCGGCCAACGAATATTTTCATTGCCGTACTCAGGTAAACCTGCCCACTTTGTTTTGAATGTCGAAGTATCAAATTTCTTTACTTCACGGATCCCTGTGATCCCATTTTGTAAATTATGACTAATTTCATCTAATGTTTGACCCAGTGGGGTCATTGCACCATACGCGCTAATGCAAACACTATCCTGCTGATTCATTTTATTCACCTATGGCTATGATATTTTTATGTTTTTTAATTTTTTAATGACAATAAAGCCAATACCAACACTAAACCCTGCACCATTGATTAGAATCGTCGAGCCAACTGGCACACTTTCATCTACTAATGCAGCTGTAAGGTCTAAAATATTGTTTGCCTTGCTGGTGTAACCAAACGATGATTTATAGTTTTTCTGTTCAATGTTTGGGTATACATCTCTTATTGCGGCTAACTCGTTTTCATTATTTGTTTTTACGCCGTTGCAATATGAAACTATTAAATCAATATCAAGACCTTTAGATTTCACTGATTCAAGTAAGTCATACCAATCTCTTGCAGACGGAAATGGCGATGGACTATAACGACTTTCCACTGCTAGCACTTCTGCAAGCGCATCATGTTTTTCTTTACTCAGGTGAAGTGTGCCGGCACCAAACGACGGGTCTATTTCACTTTCTTTTTCGTCTTTGCTTAAAAGACCCAACTTGTCGAATACCAGTAAAGTGTCAAAGTTGCGCATACTACCTGCACCCACAACAACCCCTTGTGACTCCCGACCATGCTTAATATCAGTAAACGCATCTTCTAAAGCCTGCATGCCTGATAGGGACATGCCACGAATTGGATAGCCACCACCTCGCAGAGTTAAACGCTTTGAAGCATGATATAAAGGGTTAGTAGATAGGTATCGCATCATATTGATAGGGTTACTCATTTTACTAAGCTCACCTAAATTCTTTAGTGCACCTTCTACACCACCGTGCTTTTCAATGACTTTATGCAGTCCCGAAAAGTTATATTCAGAAACACCATCAGTGCCTGCATAAAGCGGCGTGTTTTCAGAATCTTTTACTTCTCCATCAGGACTATTAGCTAACAAATCTCCAATAGAGTTTAAAATCATGGTTGATAGATCATTTAAAATAGAGCGATCTTCTCTGGCAATTGCTGCAACCTCTGATTTAGTTAATTTCCGATTCAGAGGCTTATAGATATTCTTTTCTGCGCTTTCAGCTCGAGCCTGTCCGCGGTTTAACACCGCATCCAAGGCTGCTAGCTCATCGAAATACTCAGTTTGAATACCTGCTGCTCTTACATAAACTGCAGACATAACGAGACCTCTTTATAGTGTGCCGATTCGGTGTTGGATAAAGTCCACACTAAATAAGTTGTATAGTGACTCTGGGCTTGGGTTTTCTTCGTTTAAATCTGTAAAACCATTGAATACTTTCTTTAATGCTTCACGACCTGCGTCAGTCCATTGGCCATTTTCATAAAAATCAGGGTTATCCATCATAGTGTTGATTGGCCAAAGCTCATCTGGATCGAATTCTTTACCAGACTCACCTTTCAGTTCGAAAGCAAAGTCAACGTAATCTAGTGAAGACATTGAGTAGTCGCCGAATAGAGAGCGATCAAATTCAATTTCACTTACATCATCTAGATATAAAATATTTGCTGCGATTGTTGCGATTTCTGTTTGGTTCATTTTGTTTACCTTTATTTATTGTGTTAGTTGTTGTATCTAAAATTAGTTTTGGTTAAAGCACAGGTGCGCCGTTGGTTAATGACAACGTAATACCTGTAGATTTGATATTGCCGGTGACAAATGCCATAGCTGCATTTGCAACATCCTCGACCTCTAGAATTTCTCTCAAAGGTAGAGTGCGAATAACTTCTTTTTCTTTTCCGTTTGCAAACTGAGTAAACATAGGCGTGTTTACAAATGCAGGTGCTATATTGATTGTTCGAACCTTGAATCGGGCTACTTCAAGACTCAGTGATGCGGTGAAGCGCTCAAGCGCGATTTTCGCACTGCCATATGCGCCATTACCTGTTTTAGGGCTCTTTGCAGCAACAGAGCTGATATTTATAATGTGACCTTTACGGTTAGCCATCATCAACTCTGCTGCTTTTGCTGAAATAATCGAAGGTGACAAGAAGTTTACGGTATGCACCTTTTCCAAATTCTCTGAAATTTCACCGAATGAAAGCGCGTCATTTGTAATACCAGCGACATTCACTAAAACATCTGGTGAAAAATCTGATTTGAGCATTTTTGTAAATGCTACAACTTCTTGTGTATTTGCTAGATTTAGCTTCGCAAATTGAATGTTTGTTGGCTTATATCTAGCAACTTCTTCTGCTTTATTTTCGTTGCTGTTATAGGTAAACATCACATCATAGCCACCATCGACTAGTTTATTGACTATGGCTTTACCAATTTCTGATGTTCCGCCAATAATTAATGCCTTCATCACTTTTAACCTTTATTTTTTAGTTAGCTTTTTTGATACTGTCAGAGACACTTGAAGTGCCATCTGTTGGATTGATTTTGCATCGTGGATAAGGGTTGCATTTCATTGGCTGCTGCTCTTCCTTTTCACCGTCAATCAATCCATCTAGGCTTAACCACTTCATGATTTCTAATTCGATTGGCGCGCTAACTTTACTGTCATGACTCACTTCATTCTCTGCTAGAGAGGTAAATGATGCTGTAATTAGGCTAGCGGCAATTAAACCCTTTAAAGCTGATGTAAATTTTTTAGAAACCATGTTGTGCACTCCTTTAATACAAATATGTACGTTTTTTTATTTTGTGTAGTGAGGGTGCTTAGTGCTCCCTCGCTGTTGATGAGTGCCATTTTGTCAATCTGACGAAAAAAGTCTTTTGGGAAAGGTTCTATAAAACTTCCAAAAAAAATAAGCATTAAAATCATGGGTATGGGTTTTTCAACTCAGAAATTTAAAAGCTTTTTATAATTGGAAAGAGGTGCGATATCGATTTAACAGTGAATCAAAAAAAGCTGAGTCAGTATTTTCAGTCACTCAGAGACCTAAGAAGCAAAATTTGCATATGTGATTTGACTTCTTAAGCTTGAAATCAAGTGTTTTTCTATTCATTTTCTTGAAATTCATCCTACCTTTGAGAGATAACGGGGGAGCAGAAGCGCAAAAAACTCATTTCGAATTGAATTGCTTGGTTTATTCGAGAGTTGACGAAGAAAAGTTGTGGAATAAAAGTGTCTTTTAAGCCAAATACACTTTATTTGATCGAGATGTAAAGCGAACCTGTACTGGCCAGATCTAAGATTTGGTTAAATGCACGCTGTATCTGTAAGCATATGCAAGGAATCTTTTTATTATTATTTTAATCCGCCTTTTATTTTCGGCTAAAACTTCCCTGGTTAAATATCTAAAAAGGCATAGTAAAGTAAAAGCGTTCTATTAGGTGTTTTACTCTCTAAAGTAAGGGCTTAGAGTAAATCAATGGCGCTCAATACCCACGCCATTTGTACCTTTAAAAGAACACAGTAACTCGATACTATAAATAGATAAAAATAAACTCTAAGGAATAGTTAATGAATATTAGTATCTTATTGAATGCCTCTCACCCCATACCCCTTCACTCTTTTTTTGCCATAGCTGCACTCATTTTTGGGGCTGTTCAACTCACTAGACAAAAAGGTACACGCGCGCACAGAGCATTTGGGTATTTGTGGGTAACATCTATGGTAATTGTCTGCTGCTCTAGTTTCTTTATTAAAACCTTGCAATTTGACTTTTTGTTTGGCTTTAGCCCAATTCACTTGCTAAGTATTTGGACTTTAATTTCTATGTACTTAATGATTTCTCATGCTAGGAAAAAGCAAATACCTCAACATAAAACATGGTCAAGAAATACCTATTTTCTATCTCTCGTCGTCGCTGGCTTTTTTACTTTTTACCCTGGCAGGATCATGTATAGGGTTTTCATGGGAGCCTAGATTAAGTATTACCACCTGTTGCTATGCTTAAACACGTTCTTTGTGATGTACGCTTTTGTAAAACCAGCTCTTTTGATCAAACTGTCTAAACAAACCTGTCTACTAAACCACGCATAGCAACAAGAAAAGAAGGTAAAAAACTGATAAGTAAGGATAAATTTAGGTGATACTCATTTTTATGTTTATCACCTAATGAATCGTATTTAAACAAGATGACGACACGTAATAAAAGTTTTCTACATGTCGAAATAAGGAATTTTAGGAGAGTGTCCTAACAATCGAGCATACTGGGCTAAAGCACCTCTATGGTGAGCTGTATGATCTAACATGATTTCTATAATGTCTTCTGCACAAAAGAAGTCTGGCACTAATGAGTTTTCACCGATCGGCTGTTGTAACTCGACTTCCGATGGAATAGCAAAAGCATCACTTGCATATGCCATTGTCTTAGAGAAAACCGCCTTAATTTCTTCCATGTTAACTTCTTCATCAAACTGCTTCTTGTCGGCATTTTGAGTCCACCTCATATCCGTCACAGCGGTACTGGAACCTAACCATACTTGTCCTGGCCTAAATGAAGTATGAGTGATTTTTGAGGTAGACTCTAACGTTGCTAAATAAGCACTAACAAATAGCTCTATTGCTCCGACCGTATGCATAACCTGATCTTTTACAGAAAGCATATTTTGCTGCGGCCTAAAGCTTGAGTCTTCATCATTGAAAGCACTCAATGTACGAAGAAAAAATTCATTATGCATATGAAATTTAATTCTAAAGACATTATTCTGAAAGGCTTTATGTTCTGGCATCTCAATCCTTAAAATATCTAAATGAATCAAAAACTGGCTATAAAGTGTGGCAATACAGCCAGTTTTATCTTTCTTAATGGAATAAATCTGGCTGTTGTTTCGAGATAGACTCGTAGAGTGACATGAAGTTGAACCAACCTGTACGCTCTCGACCAATTAATTTCTGAGTCTCTTTTGCGACCGAATCCTCTATTAATTGCGGTTTGCCAGCTGTTTCAGCAAGTAGTTGAACCTGGCATGCTCTTTCCAAAGAAATATACCACCAGCAAGCAGACTCAATACTTCTGCCAACTGTCAACAAGCCATGATTTTGTAATATCATGGCCTTTTTTCGCTGTAAGGCTTCAACAATTAATTCGCCTTCCGATTTATCCAGTACAACGCCGCCAAACTGTTTGAAGTTCACACAATCATTATAGAAAGCACATGAATCCTGGGTAATCGGCAGCAGCTCTTTATTCAAGGTAGAAAATGCTTTGCCATAAGTAGAGTGCGCATGTGCTGCAGCAACAACATCTTTTCTATGCATATGAATATGCGAGTGGATAGTAAAGGCAGCACCATTTAGCAACCCTTCCCCCTCAACCACATCACCTGTGTGATTTACCAAAAGTAAATCTGAAACTGTGATGTTTGAAAAGCTTTTACCTAATGGGTTAACCCAAAAGTGGTCTTGGTACTTTGGATCTCTAGCTGTAATGTGGCCAGCTACACCTTCATCAAAACCATACTGACCAAATAATCTAAATGCAGCGGCAAGTTTATTTTTTCTATCTTGCCTGATCCCTTCAATGGATGTGCTTAACCGGGTCGGATAGCCTTGGTTTTGAGCGTTCATTACAAGTTGATTAGTCATGACTCTTTTCCTTAAAAGCTCCTTAAATGTATTCTCACGTTACTTTTTCTTGCATAGCACAAAACTACCGCAACCCGTATCTGTCGGAGATGGTAAGTCCAGTGAACCACCAGCAACTTTTGCGGTTAATTTGTCTATATTAAAATCTTTTACATTCAGATTCTTAAGTACTTTTTTATTCAGTTTAGTTTTCATTATCTTTTTTCCTGTTGGTTGATTTTTTATGCAGCCTGGGCTTCAGGCACATTTGGTAAATAGTGGAAACTGCGAAACTTAATCGCGGTATTTTTTACGTTTTTGTCATCTAATAAAGTAACAGCCAATCTGTGCTGCTTAGATATAGGCCAAAGCCAACTAAAGAAGTGACCCGATACCCTTGTTAGTTTCAAGCCATCAATACAGAAACTAGAAACAGAGTCGTTTTGTGAAAAAGAGACATTACTTAGCTTTGTGGTTAGTCCTTTTCCCGTTGCTTTTATGAGTGACTCTTTCAATGTCCATCGATCATAAAAGTATTGCTCTTGTTTAAGCTCTGATAATGCCTCGAATTCATCGTATTCACTTTCCGAGAACAGAGATTTAACCAATGCTTTGAGGTTGCGCTTAAAACGGATCCTTTCAATATCAATGCCGACTGGCTTGTCTTTACAAATGACACAAGCAAGAACATTGTCACTGTGTGATAAGTTAAACTCTAACTGATACCCTGCATTGGCAATCTCAGGCTTGCCATGCAAGCCTTGTCGGAATTCAATTTCGGTTGGCAGTAAGCCTGTATACTTGGCTAAAACAGCCCTGAGAAAAGCCCTTGATACCGTTTTAACTTTCCGCTCTGGGGCCCTTTTAAGCATGCTAATTTGCTGCTTATCTGATGCAGTAAGCAGCGTTTCCAGTTCGCTTAGTGCATTATTTTGTTCAAACAAACTTAGCGAGGTCTGCCATACGTCTATTTGATTGTTTGTTAAATGTAGTTCCAAAATTACAACCTCTTATTGCGTTAAGAGCTTATCTAAGTCGCTGCGAATTAAAATTTGTGGATTAAATAACTTGGATGGCACTTTGATTGGCTTAATTTCATCGTAAGCAATCACAGTTCTTTTTCCTGGTTGCATCTGATCTTGTAGAGACATAGCAACAACCTTTGACTTACCATTTCTTTGCCCTCGATCAAACGTGGCCGTTTTCGCATGCTTACCAGAGCGAAGATATAATTCGGCTTTTAAAGGAAATAAATCACTTTTATCAACCGTTAATTGAATCTTTTGATAACTGGCTTTGCTGGAATTAGCCGACAAATTAAAGACAATTTCACTCTTATCAGACGAAAACGAACTCACCTGATAATCCTTACTCCAACTCAAAGTTGCAATATCTCCCAAAGAAGCCTCGCCTAATAGCTTTTGCAAAGGGGTAATGCGAATTGGTCTGCGGCTTCTTGGCATAAACATCCAAAAATCGCTCTCTTTCATTAATACTTTCTGGCCTTGCTCAGAGGCTGATTTAAATACAACCAGCGAATTCTTATTGGTAGATGAGTAGACGTCGTATTGTTTCTCATTCTTTAATGAGTCATTGTCATAAGCGCGAACGGTTGCTGAAATCTTGACTGAATCAGATTCACTGCGAAAAGCATCAACGCTAATTAATGAAAGTTGGGGGTCAAACGCCTCACTATCTTCTTGATAAACGGTCTGTGCCATCGTTGATAAGGAGATCATAGAAATTACGCAAAAAGATATTTTGCTAATAAATTTAAACATGGCTTAACGCCTCCGTAATTGATTTAGAACTTCCTTTATGTGCCGCTTTAAAAGCAGCTAACACACATACCAACACCATGGTGAATAAAACGATACCTGCGATTTCCCATGAGAACGTTATCGTCAACGGATAACCTTTATTGCTGCCTGGAGGCGGTGGCATTTCTAGCCCTACGTACACCAAACCCCAAGCAATAAATGCTGATGCGATGATCCCTAAACTTGCACCTATGAAACCTATGATGCTAGATTCAAGCACAAAATTACGAATGATTTCCCATTGGTAAGATCCCATCGCGGATACCGTGCCGATCTCTCTTGTTCTCTCTGTGACAGTCATTGCCATGGTGTTAGAAATTGAGAAAAAGACTAATAGCACCATGATCCCACCAAGTAAGCCGAAGATTCTGTTATACAAATCTTTTACTGATTGGTAGTAAAATGCACGCTCCCACCAAGGTGTAAATTGCAGAGACTGATCACGCTTTTGATAATCTGACACCTTTTGCTGGGTCTTGTTTATATCGAATAAATAAACAGATAAAGAGCTTACTTTCTCGGTATAGAGAAGTGATTGAGCATCAGACAATTTGACGTATAGCTGGCGTTTATCTAAGTCAGGCACACCTGTGGTATAAATACCGCGAACAGTAAAATCAAAAGCGTTCAATGCCCCGTCTGTGGTTGTAGACATAAGTGTAATGTAATCACCCACCTGCACTTTCAAGTTACGAGCAAGCTCTTTACCTAATACCACTTCAGCTTCTTCTTCATTACCGAAGCTTGAAAGCGCTTTGCCTTCTAACATAGTTAGGAAAGGCCCTTTCACCATAAACTCTTCTGGCTCAACGCCCAGACCAATGAAGATAGAGCTCTTTTCTCCATTAGATACCAAACCATTAAAATTTATTCTCGGAAGAACACTTTTAATATCTTCATCTGATGATAGTTGCTCTATAAGTGTTTCTGTATCATCTAAACCATACTGCAGAGGCGTGTCTTCCTCTTCTTTAAGGAACTTTTGGTGTGTAATGATAAAGTTACCTTCATCTCTCGCCGCCTTTTCTGCAAGCGATTGATATGTAAATAAAGCAAATCCACTTGTTGTCAAAATCGCCGCAACGGCAACCGCAGCCACTAATATCGTAAACAATGAGCGTCGCCCGTTGCGCCATACATTAAAGAATGCAAATGAAATCCAACGCATTATCCCGCCCTCCTTTGAGTTTCGTATGGGTTGAATGTGGATAAGTTGCCGTCAGCAAGATTCAAAACTCGATGACAACGCTCTGTCATTCGATGATCGTGCGTTGCAACAATAAATGTGCTGCCCAGGTCATTGCCTAGATCACGCATCAAATCAATCACCATATTTGCAGTGGGTGTATCAAGATTTGCGGTGGGTTCATCCGCAATGACAATTTCAGGTCTTTTAACTAAGGCACGAGCAATTGCCACACGCTGCTGTTGGCCGCCTGATAGCTGATCTGGACGCTTTGAAATATGATCTTTCAAGCCTACTTTACTAATAATATCAACAACCTTATTCATCCTTTCTCTTTTGCTCATATTCAACATAAGAAGTGGATATTCAATATTTTCGTACACCGACATCACAGGAATTAAGTTGTATCTTTGAAAGATGAACCCCAACTTTTCTCGGCGGATTTGCGTCATTGCTTTTTTATCTTTAGGCACAGCTTTACCTGCAAGCCAAATATCACCGGTATAGTCGTCATCAAGTAACCCACATATATTGAGTAGTGTTGACTTCCCACTCCCTGATGGACCACATAGTGCAACTGTCTCACCTTTTTCTATGTCTGCAGAAACACCTTTAAGCGCATCTACAACAACCTCTCCAGTACGATAAGATTTAACAATATTAGAGAATTTAAGCATGACACCTATTCCTTTTCTGATTTTAAGAGCTGGGCAAATGTCTCTGATTTCTCTAACAATGATTTAGCTCTTGGCTGATCCTCTAATTTATCTGCAGCCATTGCCGCACAACGATAGGTCATTTTTTTAAGTTGATTATTTAACTTATCAAACTCACTGCGCGCTGCGATGACCTGTTTCAATAAGTGATCACCATGCTCCGCTCTATTCATCATTTTTGGTACTTGCGAAAATGTACATCCAGCAGTGATATATACTCTGGCTTGCTGCGGGTAAGGGGCCTTCTTGACTTGTTTCACGGCTTTATTGAGCTTTGAAATACCCAGCTCTGCAAATTTCATTTTTTGCCAAGGTTGATTGGTATATCTTGCCTGAGTCGTTTCTGCACTGCCTAGCATAGCCAAAGTGATTGGCGAAGGCGCTTTTTCATTTAATTCTTTTAATGCGTTGATTGCATGTTGATTTTGCGCTTGTGAGCCAGCAAGTCCCGCTTGATAAGCTTTAATAACGTGAGATGGTATTTCAGCTGCCATTGTTACAGTACTAACTATCGAAGCGCCAAAAATAGCTTTTTTAAATATAGAAAGTGGCTTCATCTTCATAATCCTTCGTTGTTCCTGTTGATGTAGCTATCTTATGAAACAATTCAGGCTTGGTGTTGCCCAGGTGATAATCGGCAACATAGAATGATAAAAGGTAAAAAATAACGATAAACGACAGCTAGGAGCCAACAGAGTGAAGGGGTTGTGTAATGAAAGATAGGCACAAAAAAAGAGGCTACTTTTAGTGCCTCTTTCTATTCAGCTGAGCGAACCTAAATAAAGGTGTAGCTTTTACATCTGTTTAAATAAGTGATGGTACTTCCTGCTTACTGATAGTTTTTCATCACTCCCCTTTAAGTTCACATAAACATGCCCTAATTCATCTTTTGATATATGCGCAATGGTATCTACCCGCACAATACAGTTCCGGTGAATACGCCAAAAAACATCGGGATCTAACTGATTTTCTAAGACTGTAATCGCAGTTTTAATTAAGTGCTTATTAAGCCCTACGGTCACTTCTGTGTATTTATTATCTGCAATGAAGTAGTCCACATCATCTACATCAACCATGTAAACGTCATTGTTCTTACTCGCTCTAATCCATTTTAGATACGTTTGTGATGAAGCATCTCCACTCTCTTGCATTAATTGAGAAAGCATTACCTGTAACTGAGTGTGTTGTTCGCTTTCAGAGTGCTCATTCGATAAAAGCTTTTGGATTCGCTGGACTGTTTTTATCAGCCTCGATTCTTCTAGTGGTTTTAATAAATAGTCAATTGCTTGGTTTTCAAAGGCAGTAACAGCATGTTCATTATAAGCTGTCACAAATACGATAATAGGTGCCTGCTCTGACTCAGATAAAATTCTAGACACTTCTAAGCCATCGATCCCAGGCATATTTATATCTAAAAACAACACTCTAGGGCTGAATGCTTCTGTTAGCTCTAGCGCTTCTTCTCCATTTGCAGCCTGACCTACAATATCGATTTCAGGCCAGACATCTTCTAACATCATTTTTAGGTGTGCACGTAAAATTGGCTCATCATCTGCGATCACTACTTTAACTTTGTGAGACATTTAATGGCACCTCCATAGTCACAACCACTTTCCCCACTTGGCTGTTGTCGTATCTCAAACTAGCCTGACCCTCGTATAGCTGTTGCAACCTTGTTTTCACATTATTCATACCTACTTGAGTCCCCTTACGGTTGCTGCCGTCAACGGGTACATTATTTGTAATGCTGATTACTAGGTTACTTTCTTCTTTTTCAACCGACAGTGTCAGCTCTCCACCGCAAGTTAATTGCTCAATGCCATGCGTCACAGCATTTTCAATCAATGGTTGCAATAACATAGGAGGGAACAAGATATCATCGGTAATTTTATCAGTAACGTCATAATTAATTACCAACCTATCACCTAAACGAATTTTCTGTATTGCGAGGTAAGCTTTGTTAAAACGAAGCTCATGACCTAATGTTAGCCATTCAGATCGGGTTCTATCTAAACTCTGTCGCAATAAAGCCGTTAATGCGATTAACATTTTATTCGCCTGCTTGGTATCAACCGCGATTAATGCCTGAATATTGGCTAACGTATTAAACAAAAAGTGAGGTTCAATTTGTGACTGCAGTAGTCTTAATTCAGTTTCGAGCAGGACTTTGTCTTTTTTAATCTGATCTAATTCAACTTGCGCCAATGATTGCTTTAAATCTTGCGCTTGAATGCTTTGATAATAAGTAAAGCTCACGACAACCATAATAAAGCTTCCGATAAGCAACATGCCAACATATTGCTGCCAATCATCTACATAGCCCCCTGTACTTTTTACAACACCAAGCAGCAATGGGGTAAGCCCCCAGACGACAAAAGAGAAGGTAACCGCTAACAGAAACTGTAAAGATAGGTTCATTTGAGGATAGTGCCGCTTTAACCATTTTCGGCATAAACGAATACTAAACCCTATCCCTAATGAAATTAATATCGAAATAATTGGGTATTTTGCCCATCCAATAAAATGAATAAGTAGACCAAGTGCAATACAAACCACTGCTAGCTTAAGATTACTCATCCAACTTTCTGATCCTGAGAAAGAGTTGATTAGAGACATGAATTTACAACTTTATTTCTACACTAAGGTACCCTGTTTTTTGATAACTTAGTTGCTCATATATTGATTTATTCCCACCAGCATAAGATCTATATCCTAAGCAAAGTTGGGTGCTCTCGTATTTAGAGTAACATAGGCCTGTATCTATTAACATACTGTTATCACTGGGGTTCATTAACCATGTTACCTCTGGTTGCCAGATTGGATTTGACGATCTTAAATGCACCATTAGGTTGTCTCTGAATAAATTTTGGGTCGCAAAGTGAGCACGATAGAGGCTTAACTGATGTTCGGAAACTCCTTCATTGGCACCAGCAATCACTTCTCGCCACTGCTGGTTACTTGGGGCTCGGCCGTCATGCCAATACTCAACAATCGCAGTAATACCAACCGAAAAACTATAATTCAGTCCAAGTAATGCCTGTATGCTCCCTTTTTGCCATACCGTTTCAACATTATTAAACCCATGATGCGCAGTTACAATTGGCGTACGATGTCGTTGCTGCCAAATAAACGACCCATGTAGCTCTAGACTATTTCCTATGACCGTCTGTGCACTGCCTCCCACTCTAAACCCTAACTCATTATCATAGTGAGCAACCGCTTGAGCTTCATAGCCATCAAAGAATTGATAATAACGACCACCACAACCATGCCCTGACTTAACTTTTTCACCTCTTTCGAGATACTCAACACGTGTTTCATTACAGATAAAAGTGACATTTCCTGACTCTGTAAAATAGTCCCCTGTAACCATTAATGTACCTGGAGGGACCGCTGTATAAATGGCTAAAGAGTCTGTTGGCGAGAACATGTCTAAAGGCCTAAAACCATAACCCACATCCCAGTCTAGTTTCTTCTTTCCAGCAGATAAGTACCAGTTTTTTATACTAAAGTCATAATATGCTTCAGATATTGTTAGCTTAGTTTCGCTACTGCCGCCCATTTTATTGATACTTGCTGTTGCAGCTAGGCGTAGCCCCTCACTTTCAGCACTCATGTCTAAAGCCGAGAAGAGTGCTGAAGTATTATCAGTTGCAAAAATTGGTTGAGATGTCGCTTTTAAACTCTGACCATGAAAACGAACTCGACTATCTAATTCTAAATTTTCTAAAAATGTCTCTGCACTCACTTCTGCAGCTAGAATTAAGGTAATTAAAAGAAAAGCTTTGTTATATACACCAAACACAACACCTATCCTACTCAAGTATTTTTAAACCAGTTTAAAAGGATCTACTGGCTGAGGTAGTTCAAGTGATAATTGGTGATATATCCTGATGAAAGGACGTAACTGTAGATAAAATGAAAGATAAATATGCCAGCTGATAATCCAACATATTTATCATCTTCATCTTAGTTTACGAGGTAGCCTCTATTTGATTTTCTGTTAGAGGTTTAACTAATTTAATCTCTCTATCAGCTGACGCAATGGTTTCTTTTCGGTGGGCGATGATCACTCGAGTGATATCTAAACGGGAAACCGCCTCATTAATGTCAGCTTCTAGATTAGTATCTAAGTGGCTGGTGGCTTCATCCATAAACAAGATCTTAGGTTGTTTATATAAAGCGCGGGCAAGAATAATACGCTGCTTTTGGCCCCCAGATAAGCTTGAGCCCATATCACCAATTAAACTGTCATAACCCATTGGCATTTGTGCAATGTCGTCGTGAATGGCAGCCAGTTGAGCACAATAAACAACGCGCTCCATATCAACGGGAGAATCAAAGAAAGCGATATTATCTGAGACCGACCCCGATAAAAGCTCGTCGTCTTGCATGACAGCCGCAATTTGCTGACGGTATTGTCGTGCACCTATCTGCTCAAGTGGCACACCATCAATGAGAATTTCGCCAGATTTGGCTTTATTTAACCCCAGTAAGAGTTTTAGTAGCGTAGATTTACCACAGCCCGAAGCACCTGTGATTGCCACCGACTCGCCTGCTTTTATCTTTAAGCTCAAGTTATCAAGTACATTCGGTGTTGCATCTGAATAAGCAAAACTCACGTCTTTGATTTCAATATCACCTTCAATGCTATGACGTTTGATATTCGCTGGCTGTAAATCTTCTTTTTCAGTCAGTGCAATATCCGCTATACGCTCAAAGTGTAAACCTAACATTTTGAACTCAATAAACTTCTCAATCAGGTTGGCGGTTTTTTCCATAAACTGGCGTTTATAAGACATAAACGCAAATAACATACCGGTACTGAATCCACCTTGGATCACTAAATGCGCCGCCAAATAGACCACCACAATGTTTTCGATACCAAATAAAGCGCGATTAATGGCTTCGTAACCAATATTAAAGTTACCAATACGAATGTTCTGATTAATGGCATTGGCATAGCGGTTTTGCCATTGCCCTTCACGCTTTACCTCAGAGCCAAATAACTTGATGGTTTGAATGCCTCGCACAGTTTCCATGAAGTTAGAGTTTTCTTCAGCTCTTGCCATGATCTCTTGCTCACTGATCGCTCTGTAAGGCTTATACATGGCAATTCGCACACCGGCATAGGCAAATACTGCCACCAGCACCACCGCAGACAGGGTTGGGCTATAGAAGAAGATCATCGCCAAAGTGATTATCGCCATTAGGCCATCAATAATGGCCTCAATAACCCCTGTGGTGAGTAATTGTTTAACTTGCTGTAGTGAACCAAAACGCGATACCACATCACCCATGTGGCGCTTTTCAAAGTAAGAAATGGGTAAACGTACTAGATGGTGGAATAAATTGGCACCGAGCTGAATATTCATTTGATTACCAAAATGTAGCAAGGTAAAACCCCGCAGCGCATTGGTGGCTATCTCAAACACTAATACCAAGAAGAAACCGACGGCGAGTACGGTCAATAAAGAGGTATCGCCTGTGAGTACAACATCATCAATGACCAATTGTATGTAATATGGTGCAGCTAGGGTGAATACTTGTAACAGCAAAGACAGTAAGAAGATCAACAATAAAGAGCGTTTAAGACCCGAGATTCGGCTCCAAAAGTCAGAGAATCTTAGCGTGGGTTTACTTTCTTGTTTTTCAAAGTCTTTAGTCGGTGTGAGTTCTAGTGCAACACCAGTGAAATGTTTTGACGCTTCTTCAAGGGTCAGTGTTTTTTCACCCTTAGCAGGGTCATGAATGACAATGCGCTTTTCATTGGCTTTCTTTAACACCACAAAGTGATTGAGATCCCAGTGTAAAATACAGGGCGTTTGCAATGCGTCGAGATCTTCAAGCTCAATACGCAGTGGTCTTGTGCTTAACTTGAGTTGTTCAGCAAATCCCATAATATCGAGCAGCGTTGCGCCCTCAAGAGAAATGCTAAATTTTTGTCGAATAGATACCAAGTCGGTTTGATAGCCATGGTAACACGCTACCATAGCTAAACTTGCTAAGCCACACTCCGCGGCTTCCGACTGTAAAATAATGGGCAATGAGTTCCTTGACCAAAACTGTAGTTTGTTGACTACACTTTCATCTTCTTCATGCATCTTTTACTGCCTTATTATTGTTATATAAATAGTCTTTTGCTGAAATTTACAGCTGACCTTTAATACTAAATACCGGATCAAATAACCAACGTAGAAGTGAACGCTCCTCGATCACGATATCTGCGTCGAGTCTCATACCCGCTCTAAGTGGTGTCGCTTTTCCATAAGCTTGAATATCTTGTTCAGAGAGTGCCACAACCACACGATAAGCAGGCTCTGTCAGCACGCCTGGCGTTGAAGCCTCTTCAGGTAATATCACTGAATTACTGATTTCTTTGATGGTGCCATCATACACCCCAAATTTTTCATATGGGAAGGCGTGGTAGCGCAAACGCGCATTTTGGCCAACATCAACAAAACCAAAAGCCGAAGTAGGCACATAGACAATTGCTTGCATTTCACTGTTTTCAGGAAGCACTGAGAGTAAGCTTTGCCCTGTTGCCACTGTTTTGCCTACTTTTGCTGTGAGGCCACTGACAATACCTGATTTAGGGGCTCTTAACTCACCTAGCCGCTGCTGCTCAATCGACGACAACTGCATTTTAAGATCGGCGCGCTGTGACTCCAATTGTGCAATACGTGTTTGCTGTTGCAAAGGTCGCTGTTCAATTTGCTTTTCGAGTTGCTGTAATTGGCTAACCAGCGACACCCGCTCTGACTTGATACTCGACGCCTGCTGTTGCAGCGACAATAAAGTATCTTTTTGTCTTTGTAGCTCTAACTCTGAAATATAGCCTGTGCCCTTTAAGCTACCAACTTGCTCAACCATCTTCTGATTTAACATCAGTCGCTGTTTAAAGGTAGCGGCTTGGCTATCTAATTCAGATAAACGCTGCTCGAGAGAGATTTTCTGCAAATGCAACTGCTCAAGATCTAAGTTATCCTGCGCGATTTGCTGGGTGATCTGTCGCTCGAGTGAATTAAGTTGAAACTGGTATTGGTTAAGTAAAGCCTGATTGAGTTCTAACTCTTGGCTGCTGTGCTTCGCAGAGGCTATTCTCAACAACGGCTCACCGGCTTCAACAAACTGACCTTCAGAAACCAGTACTTCTGAAATCAAGCCTGCTTGCGAGGCCTCAACACGTAAAAGACCGGCATCGGGTTCTATCACCCCACTCACACGCTCTTTTCGGGTGTATTGACCGAGGCTCAAAAATACCAGACTGACAACGACGACCGTTAAGATCAACACTGTGAGTCTTCTAAAAATGGGTGGCTGAATAAGCGACACAGCTCCTTCTAGTCGATGTCGTTTATGCTCCAGCACTTCTTTGCGGAATAGACTGTCCATAGGTTACTTCTTATATGTTAACGTTAAATTAACTTTGAAATTCAATGTACCACTTTGCCTACCATAAAGAAATATTTGTAACCTGAGCTCTGGATAATAAATCTATCTCCAGCGGCTACTTTCAACGTTAACTGCGTTGAACTTACTTGCAATAGGCCAGCTATTGACGCGTAAATTCGCCTTGTTATCGCTAAAAGTCTCCGGCTGCAGACTTGAAAACAACTTATTACTTCAATATCAGTATGCTAGTAAATCTCTTAACCAAAGCTCAGGTTATGTAGAGTTAAGGAAAGTAAAAGAGCGGCTGTTGCCGCTCTTTTTTAACTATGTCTTAGCCTTGATATTAGCTTTTCTTAACTGGACGCTGCCAACCATCAAGATTGCGTTGCTTACCACGTGCTACTGCCAATTGCTCGTCTTCTACCGTTGAAGTGATCACAGAGCCTGCGCCGATTGTCGCTGTTGCGCCAATTTGCACTGGGGCTACTAGAGAAGAGTTAGAGCCAATAAACGCGTTGTCACCAATGATGGTTTTTGATTTATTCACGCCATCATAGTTACAAGTAATCGTACCTGCGCCAATATTTACTTTTTCACCAACTTCAGCATCGCCTAAATAAGTCAGATGGTTTGCTTTTGAACCTTTACCTAAGCGTGACTTTTTCATCTCAACAAAGTTACCAATGTGAGAGTCTTCTTCCATCACCGCACCTGGGCGTAAGCGCGCGAATGGGCCAAGCGTACACTTAGCTGCAACTTGCGCATCTTCAATCATGGTATTGGCTTTTACCACGACACCATCACCGATAGTACAATTTTTAAGTACGCAATTTGGACCAATAACCACGTCGTCGCCGATCACAACATCACCTTCAAAGATAACGTTGACATCGATTTGTACGTCTTGACCTGTTTTTACCGTACCACGCACGTCGATGCGAGCAGGGTCTGCAAGGCTTGCACCGTTGATCATTAATTCTGCTGCTTGCCATGACTGGTAAGCGCGCTCAAGGGCTGCAAGTTGCACACGGTTGTTCGCGCCTTCAACTTCCATTGGATGATCTGGCTGAGCCGAAGTAATTTCAACGCCTTCACTGTGCGCCATAGCAACGATGTCTGTCAGGTAGTATTCACCTTGTGCATTGTTATTTGAAAGATTACTTAACCAACGCTTTAACAACTCACCATTTGCAGCCATGATACCGGTATTGATTTCTTGAATGGCTAACTGCTCAGGTGTTGCATCTTTTTGCTCTACAATACCCACAAGTTTGCCGTTTTCACGCAACATACGACCATAGCCTGTTGGGTCGTCAAGGTTCACAGTTAATACTGCTAGACCTTTTTCAGGCGTCGCGGCGAGTAGCTTTTCTAATGTCGACTTTTTCGTCAGTGGCACATCACCGTATAAGATTAAAACCGTGTCATCATCTGCAATATGCTCTTTCGCGACAGCAACAGCATGACCAGTGCCTAGCTGCTCTTCTTGTAAAACCCAGTTTACTTCATTGTGCGCAAGCGCCGCTTGTAGCTGTTCACGACCATGGCCGTATACTAAGTTTGTTTCACGCGCACCGAGTGATACTGCATTGTCGATTACGTGCTGTACCATAGGTTTACCTGCAACCGGGTGAAGAACTTTTGGAAGTTTAGAGCGCATACGGGTGCCTTTACCCGCAGCTAGGATGATAGATGTAAGTGCCATTAACACAGAGTCCTTATTCTTTGCTTGTGTTTCAGTTTCATACATATTGGTTTGCGCTTACTTTAAACAAATCACGTCTTGTGCAAATGTATACTGCAAGTTGCAGCAGCAGAACAAACGATACGTATGAAGTTTGCGCTATTGTAACGCCTTACAAGCCGATTGATAAGCATAGAACGGTTTTAAACTCCGCTGAAAACAGTTAAATTTTTATTTCTGAGTTAACTCAGCTTTCTTTTTGACGCCTTGTCCCCCATACCGATGAAAACAATAAATATTCACCATGGCGAGTATAAAAAAGAAAGGCAACATCTCGATTTTAACCGTGACACCAAAAATGTGGGTCTGATACCAGTCGAGCAAAGCGTTGTACATGATAAACATACCAAAATAGAAAAGTGACTCCCTCAATACTGATATAAAATTAGATTTGTACATGTTTTTCCTTATATATTTTTAATTTATTTTGCTACGAGCTCATTAAAACAAAATAACAGACCTATTTAATAAGCTTTAATGTGTAACGCTTTGCTAATTTCGTCTTTTATCTGTGCTAAGCAAGCTAACTGCAAACAATGAGTATGCGGCGAGACCCCATGATATTGGCTAGTAGGCCAAATATCTTGGCTTAGGTCTCTGTATGTATAGGTGGTTGGTATGCCAACCACTAGTTGAGAATAATTAAGCGTAATAAGTTTAGAGTTACCATAGTTTCTGAGGGCATTGCCATATGCAACAGAGCCAAATACTCTCGCCTTTCCTGTCCGCTTCATTTGCCCTGCAAAAATGGCGGCTGACGACGCTGTGCCACCATCAATAACAATATATATTTGCGGCGAAGTTTGAATCTTAGTAACCCGTGTTCGCGCCTCTACATTTTCACAAATAGCACTCAATTTTGGCTTAACTTCTTTATAAAAATAGGCGTCCTTAAAGCCACATTCTAAAAAAGCACTGGCTAAGAACCAAAATGGCGAACTACTTCTATTCAGCTCAGTCAGTTCTTTACTTAATTTTATTAATCGATTTTCGTGTGGCGATATATGCTTAAAACCATGTTTTGTAGTTAAAAACTCGAATAATTTGGCTGTTTTTGCCACACTACCGCCTCTGTTTCCTCTCAGATCTAAAACCAAATGTTGTTTTGAAAGCTTGTTAAATTCATTGAATAACATTTGAGGATCGAGTTTTGACATCGACGAGATTTTTACATACAAAAAGTCAGTATTTTCACTCATTAATATTGATGAAGATGAATTTGCTTTTGAAGCTAGAAAAGTGTGCTTTGTAGATGTCGTTGTTACCTCTATGGTATTACTGTCTAATAACAGCGGCAGCAAATGTTTAGAATGAGCACTAATGTAACTGTCTTCTAAGTTAGCATTAAGGCGCGGGGTTAACTCCTCTAATTCAAACCAAACTTGCTCTACAGGCATGCCATTTAAGTGTTTTATATTTCTAAGTATCTCTCCCGAATCTAACAGTAATTTAAACTCGTTATGCGACGCTTTATGCAGCTCAAATGGCAGCGACTTTTTAAAGCCACTTAAGAATAAGTGATCGGTACCGATAAAGTGAATGAGCTTTAGAGCAATCATTTTCAGATCTCGTATCGTGCAAGTATCAGGGCACAATTCACGCCTCAATTGTTGAGACTTACGTTCGATTTGTTCAATAGAGACAAAGTTATCGGCATAAGGATGTAACGCCCTTAAATTTGAAAGAAACTGGTTAATATCCGCGTCAATCTCTTCTCTAGTCAGCACCTTGTTATCGTTGGCCACTTCAGCGTCGTATAAACTAACGCTGATACTTCTCCCTGTCGCGATTAAATAAATTAAACCAATTAATATTAGGTAACAGAAAATAGTTAGTTTTTTTCTAAGCATTAAACAAAACATTCCTTGAAATAGTTACAGTAGTAACCTTGATTAAACGCATGGACTTTCTGCTGATAATGACACAAGCACACTCTAGTTTGCTGGAACACCTAAGTGCTCTATTTCTGTTCTATACACCCGAGATTTATCATCTAAGTAGACATTTAATAACGTCTGTTCTTGTTCAGAAATAGCGACTTTATAATATAAGCTGCACGCGAGTTGACTGGTCTCCTCACAGCGCTCTCCCTCTCCAAGCATATTGTTCAACTCACTGAGCGTCATATCTATTAGAGAACCTGCAGAATGAAAAGAGTAAGCTACTCTCTTTCGATAAGTATGATGCTTTAAGCTCACATGGTCTGAATATACAAACCAACTGATACGGTCAAACTCACCGTTTACTACTTCACTACTTCTGCCAAAGAAACAGAATAGAGAAATAAGAAAAACTAATTGCTTCATTTTCTAACCTGAACTCCCAAACAACCGCTGAACAATCCATACTAAAAATAAGTAGGCTGAAGATCCCCTCAACCTACTTGTACAATTTAATCAGCAAGATTTACTTAACCTGAACTTTGATTAAGAGATTTTCTAGCGTATTGATATTGAATAAGTAATCGCTGAAGATAGATTGTCTATCCAGATTGCAGGTTACTTACTAAACTCGAAATACCCTCCCTTAGAGTCATCCCCTTTTAGTTGTAGTAAGACAGTTTCTGCTTGGTACTCGAGTAAAACTTGTTTATAGACATCGAGTACCTGTTGTTTATTTAACCTTTCAAGTGCTTGCGCGTAACGCGCTCTAGAATCAAATTGATAATTACCTTTTTGCCAATCAGAGAAATACGGCTGAGATTCAACAAAAATATTCTCAGGCTTTTTCTTCAGCTCTTTTATCAAGCCTTGCTTTACTGTTGTAATATCTTGTTCTGACACTTGTTCTAAACCGCTGTAAAAACCGACTATAAAGTTGTCAAACTCGGTTTTAATCTCGTTAAGTGAAGCATCAGCGCTTTCCATAAATACACTAAATGCCGGAAACTCGTGAACTCTGAACGCCCGACTGCCAACAGCATAAGCCATTTGCTTTTCAGTTCTTAAAGTCTTAAATATGGCGTTATTAAACAGCTGATTAATCACTTTCAGAGCTGATAATACCGGTAAAGATTCTTGCGGATAGATATAGCTCTCTCTAAGGTAAGTATTATCAAACGGCGTGGTAACTTTCTTGTTAAGTGCAGAGCCTTTAACAGGTTTATATTCATCAAGATATATCGGCTTATTGACTTGGCTTGTGTCACCTAATATTGAGCGCACTGAGTTGGTAATGGTATTTATCTCACCTTCGCCGTATTGACCAAACGCGAACAAATCGACATATGTTGCGGTTAATAACTGCTTATGCATTGCTTTAACATCTGACAGTGTCACGGTCTCAAGTTGAGCAATTATTTCTTGCGGTGACCAATGCATGGCCTCAGTTTTGACTAATTGCCCAAAATAAAGCTCTGATTGCTGGATCAAAGGCAACTTATCAAGATTGCTTAAATTTTTACTATAGAGTTTTTTAGCACTGTTAAAGCGAGATTCTTTAAACTCCATATCAGCCATTGCTTGAAACAGTTTTTGAGCATAATAGCCATGTTTTGCCGTTTTCCCGGCAATGTTTATGGCTAAATTACCGTTTGATGTTTGCAATAGCATCAAATTTGTTTGATGACGCTGCTGAGCACGTACGCCAAGTCGCTGTAAGTCTTTCAGCATCATGAGGCTTAATAAGTTGGTCAACGTGTGACTTTTAAGGTCTTGGTTCAGTTTTGGGCTTTCAAGTGAAATCGCAATGACACCTTGTTTCTGAGTAAAGTGCTTACTTGTTTTTAACCATGCCCTTACCCCTTTTCCATCGAGTAGCTGTTTTGGTTTATCTGATTGCGTGATGATTTGCGCATCATGTTGTGCAGCATCTAACTCAGGTTCATGAAGATTAAACTTCAAACCAGAGCCTGCGGCGTAAACGGTTTTGTCTTTTTTCGATAATGGAGCGACCTGATACCCGCCATCGGCATAACTTAATGGGGTATCAACCTGTTCACTACCGCTGACATGCCAAATGCGCGCCTTATCAAGAGTAAGGTTATTGAGTACCTGTTCAATTGCTTTTGCATTAAAGCCTGAGAAATACGTATCAAAATGCAGAATATCTTTTGCCGGCACGCTATGCATCATACGGCTAAACTGTCTTGCTAAATGCAATGCTGAGGGTTTTTGATAGTCATTGAACAAACCTTGTAATTGCTGTTTTAGCTCTGCACTGTAGCCCTCGTTTATGCCTTCTTGCTTCAACAAAGCAACATAATCAAAAAAGGCAGCGATAATTTTATCTTTGTTCTTTTTACCTTTTTCAGTCAGTTGAAATTGTATTAGTGCTGTACCTTCGCTGCCATAAGCATTAGGAGATAACATAGGCAGCACCATATGGACTAACTCTTGCTCAATCAGTTTAGCTGCCAAAGAACCTGGCTCGTGTGAAGACAACAACATATTTAGATATGCATTGGGCTTGTATTGCCAAGTCGTAAAATTATTCTGCAGCGGGAATTGCAACATTAATAAATCAGCTGCCACTTTTGTTTTTAGCTTAATTTCTTTATTTAGCGTGTCTTGTGTGAATACTGGTAAGGTAATTCGCGGATCAGCAGCCTCTCGGTTTGGTAACTGCGCAAAGTGCTTTTTAGCCAGCTTTTTTAACTCGTCAATCGATTGATCACCAACCAAAGTTAAAGTCATGATATTCGATGAGTAGTACTTTTGATAAAAGTCTTGCATCGCTTTGTAAAGACTAAGCTGCCCTTGCCCAGTTTTATTTTGCAAGGTTGCTTTATTACCCACCCCTAATTGCTTAATTGGGTGTTCTGGGTTCACCGTATTCGCTAATGTACGATTGACCACAAACATATCTTGCTGCCTCAGACGCTGCCACTCTTGCTCTATTGCCGTGAGTTCTTTATCTATGTTTTCTTTTTTAAATAAAGGCGCACCAATGGCGTCTGACAACATTGTCAAAGCCGTGTCAAATTGTGCACTTGAAATAGTAAAGAAATACGTGGTCAGCTGTGCTTCTGTCATCGCATTGTAATGGCCGTTGTGCTTGGCAATAAAGTCTTTCAAAGTATAAGGGGTCGGGTAAGACTGAGAACCTTGGAAAATCATATGCTCAAGAAAGTGCGCCAAGCCTTGGTAGTTTTCAGGATCATGAAATTGCCCCACTCCAACACTTAAACTCAGCGCTGATTCAGCAACTGAAGGGTCTGACACAACAACGACGCGCAACCCATTATCTAAACGCATTTCACCGTAGCTACGATCGTCATGTTGGCTTTTTACAAAACCGGCTTGTGAAAGCTGTGTAGGCGTAGCCAATGTTGTATATGCGCGGTCGTGAGTGCTTTGTGCAGCAGCATAATGCGACATCAGTGCCAGCGTGATTAAAGCAAGTTTGTTTCTTAACATCATATCTGTATGTCCGTATTCGTAATCAAAGAGTGGATACATATTGCGTTGAAAAATACGCTTGCTCAAATTAGGCAAAAAATGAACTTAACTCATAATTTCATACAGTTAAGCTTAATTGTTAGGAAGCCATAAGAAACTGTTTATAAGTATATTAGCTAACAAACCTGTGGTGAGAATAAAAAGCAGCTAGTAACGGCAAATCCATCAGATTTAAAATGGCTAATGAATTAATACAAGCATAAGAAGAAACTACATTTTTAACACCCACATGCGTCTAAGAACTCACGACGTGGATAAAAGGAAGGAAAGCGCCATGATTTTAATTCAACATCTGGCGCCCTTAATAAAAAGTTAATAGCATTAACCTATTGCAGGCTAAAGCTGTGTAAAACAACCTCATTATTGCCAGATTCATCTTTGATGTAGATTAGGCTCGTCTCGTCTAACAAAATAGAAGTTAATAGCTTATCTTCATGTACTTTCTCAGGTAGTAATAGGTGTTCTTTTATAGCAAATGTTTTTAGATCAAACTGTTTCATACCTTCCCTATCTGTAAAGTAAAACCCCGTTTTTAAACGAGTAAAGGTAGGAAATAAAGTATCCGTTTTTGCTATCTGAGATTCAAATCCCAATTTTCTTAGGTCATACACGCGTAATTCACCATAGAAGTTTTGCGTAAGGCAACGATATTCCTCAAAACAGCTAAACCACATGATATCTTTTATCGGTAAGCGTTTACGCGTACCTGATAGCACATCAATAACGATGGCATTATTTTCGCCCGCAATTTGCTCTACAGCCGCCAAACGCCCACCAGACATGACTTCTATCGTTAACACTTTCCCTTCAAATTCTAGCCTTTTTATTAGCTTTCCATCTAGGTCTAACACAGATACAGCTTTATTATGCCTTACAAAAAGATACCTACCATCAAGGGAAGGTTTAATCTTAAAGCTACTTTCATCAAAAGAGAGCTCTTTCTGCTTTGTGCCTTCATCGTCATAAAAGCTCAATATGCTCGAGTTGCTTGCCGGGAATAAAGCCAAAGCAACAAGCTGTTGTGATTGCTTTAAGCGGGTTGCGCTCATCATGCTGTGTGCGTAATCAGGGTTAATTTTCGGAGCTTCATAGAAAGAATGAAAGTTTACAGTTATTTCAGAAGCATCAGTTAATGCAATACTTTGAGATTCAGATATTTTAAATACGTTTTGGAATAACCCCATCGAATCATTTTTGTGTATTTCAATACTTTGCTTATTTATCCCATCGTACTTATAGAGCGACTGTGAATAATACTCAAAAAAATATAGCTCATCGTTAACAAGGGTAATGTTTGTAACGAACAATTCACTGCTAAACAATTTTGATGCATAGCTGCCTTCAATGTCAGTGTAAAATACACCATTAGTATTGGGTAAAACCCTAATAAAATATATTCTGTTGTTAGAGATATCTATGGCTTGCAAATGATCCCCATAAGACCCCTCTCCTGGCGCTGAAATTCTTGAGGTTTGCTCGCGAACTTTATCATAGGTATAAATGGCGCGAATATTTTTTTGATCACGATAACCCAAGCGGTCGAATACTAGATAACGATCATCATATTCTATCAATGAGCGAATATCGCCACCGCATTCCATAACCTTTTCAGCCGGCGTGTCTTTTAAATAATTAACACGCCAAATACCACATTTGCTCTCAGTGTTCTCCTCCCTGTAAAAAACATCAGTATATATGGCTGAAAAGCCCAACAAAGTCAGTTTACTGCCAGTAAAAGAAATCTGTTTTGAGACCTCACCTGTTAGTGCTTGTACTGTGATACCTTGTTCACCGCCTGATTCAGTTACATAAGCGTAAATGTTGTTATTAGGGTGCACTTTAAGTTGACTAAAACTCGCGTCTTGCCAGCTTAATATTTGTGTTGATGCGTCACTGAACTTGCGAGGGGTAACCTCATTTGGCTGCGTTAGACCTTGCTGGTGGATAAACCAATAACCAATTATGGCCAAAACGAGCATCACACAGGATGCCAATAAAATACGCAATGAGAAATTATATGATGGGTGCTTTGGTTGACTCGGTGTGCTAATCGCTGGGGTATTAATTACACCAGCATTGCTCTGCTTTCCATCGAAACCGACGAGCTCTCTATCGACAACAAGGCTATAGCCTTTGCGATAGTGCGTTTTGATTATTGTCCCTTTAAACTTATCTGATTTGAGCAGTTTTCTCAGCTCAGACACCGCGCGATTTATGGCATTATCGTCAACATAGTGTTGTCGCCATACATGCTCAATTAAGTCTTCTCGAGTGATGATTTCTTCATTATTGAGGAGAAAATAACATAATAACTTATAAAGTAGGGGCTCGAGCTCTCGACTTATGTCGCCATCGCTAATGACTTGTCGTTTCGGATCAAGTTCCCACTGTGCGAACTTAACCTGCACAATGGCACTGCTAAAATTGAATTCCTTCATCATACATCTCGTTTACAGCCAAGCTAATGTCCTACTTAACTCGTTGTACCGTTTTTATACTTTATTGCTGATTCTAAAAAAATGTATAAATAACATCAATATATAGATTTTTAAATTGCAATAAAAAAGCCCGCACTTTGCAGTGCGGGCTTTTTAAACCAGATAGGATGTATTATTTGCGTAGCTGGCGAATAACACGTAGCTGAGCGATTGCTTCTGCTAACTGTACAGCTGCAGCATGCGTATCAAGCTCAGACGTCGTGCCTGAAGCCATTTGTGCTTGCGCTTCACGCTTAGCTTCTTCAGCAGCCTGCTCGTCAAGCTCTTCACCACGGATAGCAACGTCCGCAAGAACGGTTACTGTCTTAGGTTGAACTTCAAGCGTACCGCCAGCAACATAGATGATGTCTTCAGAACCATCTTGTTTAACTAAACGTACCATACCAGGTTTTAGGCCAGTCAATAGTGGCGCGTGACCAGGATGAATACCTAGCTCACCTTCACTACCTGTCACTTGAATAGTGGTTACGTCACCAGAGAATACACTCTGCTCTGCACTTACTACGTCAAGATGTACTGTCATTGCCATAACACCCTCCTAAATTACATGTTTTTGGCTTTTTCGATCGCTTCGTCGATTGAGCCAACCATGTAGAAAGCTTGCTCTGGCATGTCATCGTATTCACCGTTTAAGATGCCTTTGAAGCCAGAGATAGTGTCTTTCAGTGAAACGTATTTACCAGGTGCACCTGTGAATACCTCAGCAACGAAGAACGGCTGAGATAGGAAACGCTGGATTTTACGTGCGCGAGATACAACTTGCTTATCTTCGTCAGATAGCTCGTCCATACCTAGGATCGCGATGATGTCTTTCAGTTCTTTATAACGCTGAAGTACAGTCTGAACGCCACGTGCTGTGTCGTAGTGCTCGTTACCGATTACTTGAGGGTCAAGCTGACGTGAAGTCGAATCAAGTGGGTCTACCGCTGGGTAGATACCAAGTGATGCGATGTCACGAGAAAGTACAACTGTTGCATCTAAGTGCGCGAACGTCGTAGCTGGTGATGGGTCAGTTAAGTCATCCGCAGGTACGTATACCGCTTGGATAGACGTGATTGAACCAGTCTTAGTAGACGCGATACGCTCCTGAAGTACACCCATTTCTTCAGCTAGTGTAGGCTGGTAACCTACCGCTGAAGGCATACGACCTAGAAGTGCTGATACCTCAGTACCCGCTAGTGTGTAACGGTAGATGTTATCTACGAAGAAAAGTACGTCACGACCTTCGTCACGGAACTTCTCAGCCATAGTTAGACCCGTTAGTGCAACACGTAGACGGTTACCCGGTGGCTCGTTCATCTGACCGTATACTAGAGATACTTTGTCTAGTACGTTTGAGTCGTTCATCTCATGGTAGAAATCGTTACCCTCACGAGTACGCTCACCAACACCTGCGAATACTGAGTAACCGCTGTGCTCGATTGCGATGTTACGGATAAGTTCCATCATGTTTACGGTTTTACCTACACCGGCACCACCGAATAGACCAACTTTACCACCTTTAGCGAATGGACATACAAGGTCGATTACCTTGATACCAGTCTCTAAAAGTTCTACTGAACTTGATTGATCTTCGTATGAAGGCGCAGCACGGTGAATTGACATACGCTCGTCTTCACCAATTGGACCTGCTTCATCGATTGGCTGACCAAGTACGTCCATGATACGACCTAGGGTCTTAGTACCAACTGGAACCTTGATTGGCTCGCCTGTGCCTTCTACTGAAGTACCACGACGTAAACCGTCAGTAGTACCAAGTGCGATACCACGTACCACACCGCCACCTAGCTGCTGTTGAACTTCTAAAGTCAAACCAGCTAAGTCGCCATCTGTAACTTTTAGTGCGTCATATACGGCTGGCACGTTGTCTTGTGGAAACTCGATGTCCACAACGGCGCCGATAATTTGGACGACCTTACCTAAACTCATGTCTATTCCTCTCGTTAAACTTTGCCGAAGCGTTATACAGCTGCCGAACCGCCTACAATCTCACTGATTTCTTGTGTGATTGCAGCCTGACGGGCTTTGTTATAAACAAGTTGCAGCTCATCCATTAGGTCGCCTGCGTTATCAGTTGCGGCTTTCATCGCAACCATACGGGCAGCCTGTTCAGAGGCAGCATTCTCAACTACACCTTGGTAAACCTGTGATTCAATGAAACGAACCAATAGCGTCTCTAGGATCGCTTCTGGGCCCGGCTCATATAGGTAATCCCAAGCGTGAGCTGATACTTCTTCTTCAGCTTTTGGCAAAGGTAATAACTGTTCGATCGTTGGCTCTTGCTTCATGGTATTTACGAATTTGTTGTATACCACGAATAAACGGTCAATTTTGCCTTCAGCGAATGCGTCTAGCATTACTTTTACAGGACCAATTACGTCCTGAATTGAAGGTGCATCTCCAAGACCCGCTTTCTTAGCGAGTAAATCACCGCCGAAACGTTGGAAGAAACCAGCAGCTTTGCTACCTAAAGTAGCGAATTCAGCTTCAACGCCTTTTTCTTTCCACGCCTGTACGTCTTGTGTGATTTTCTTAAACTCGTTTGAGTTTAAGCCACCACATAGACCACGGTCTGTAGAGATAACAATATAACCAACTCGCTTCACATCACGCTCTTCTAAGAACGGGTGATGGAAGTCAAGATTTGCTTGAGCAACACGACCGATCACTTTGCGTAAGTTCTCAGCGTATGGACGGCTTGAAGCCACACGGTCTTGTGCTTTCTTCATTTTAGAAGCAGCAACCATTTCCATTGCGCTGGTGATCTTCTGAGTATTCTTGATACTCCCGATCTTGCTTTTAATCTCTTTTCCGCTGGCCATGACTCTCTCTCCGAATCAAGGTGAGTATTCTAAGAACACTCACCATCCATAACTAAATTACCAAGTTTGCGTTGCTTTGAACTTCTCTAGAAGTTCTTTAAGCTGCGCTTCGATCTCAGCGTTGTAGTTACCTGTTTCATTGATTTGAGCCATTAGCTCTGCGTAAGTGCTGTTTGCGAAACCGATTAGGCCTTCTTCGAAATCCATGATCTTAGGGATTTCGATGTCTTGTAGGAAACCTTTCTCAGCAGCAAATAGAGACAGAGACATTTCAGCAACAGACATTGGTGCGTATTGTTTCTGCTTCATTAGCTCTGTTACACGCTCACCGTGCTCAAGCTGTGCACGCGTTGCATCGTCAAGGTCAGAAGCGAACTGAGAGAACGCCGCTAGTTCACGGTACTGAGCTAGCGCTAGACGGATACCACCACCTAGTTTCTTAACGATTTTAGTTTGCGCTGCACCACCTACACGAGATACCGAGATACCAGCGTTAACAGCTGGACGGATACCTGCGTTGAATAAGTCAGTTTCTAGGAAGATCTGACCATCGGTGATTGAGATAACGTTGGTAGGTACGAATGCAGAAACGTCACCACCTTGAGTTTCAATGATTGGCAATGCCGTCAATGAACCTGTTTTACCTTTCACTTCACCGTTAGTGAACTTCTCAACGTAATCAGCGTTTACACGTGATGCACGCTCTAGAAGACGTGAGTGAAGGTAGAATACGTCACCTGGGTATGCTTCACGGCCTGGTGGACGCTTAAGTAGTAGTGAGATCTGACGGTAAGCAACAGCTTGCTTAGACAGGTCATCATATACGATTAGCGCGTCTTCACCGCGGTCACGGAAGTATTCACCCATAGTACAACCAGCAAATGGCGCTAGGAATTGTAGCGCTGCTGATTCAGAAGCAGATGCAACAACAACAATCGTGTTTTCAAGTGCACCGTGCTCTTCTAATTTACGTACTACGTTAGCAATAGTAGATGCTTTCTGACCAACCGCTACGTACACACACTTAACGCCTGTGTCTTTTTGGTTGATGATAGCATCGATTGCTAGAGCAGTTTTACCAGTCTGACGGTCACCGATTACTAGCTCACGCTGACCACGACCAACTGGGATCATCGCATCGATAGACTTATAACCAGTTTGTACTGGCTCATCTACTGATTGACGCTCGATTACGCCTGGTGCGATTTTTTCAACTGGCTCGAAACCGTCGTTGTCTAGTGCACCTTTACCATCGATAGGCTGACCTAGTGTGTTAACAACACGACCAAGTAGACCACGACCAACTGGTACTTCTAAGATACGACCTGTAGATTGTACTTTTACGCCTTCTTTAAGGTCAGCGTAAGGACCCATTACTACTGCACCTACTGAGTCACGCTCAAGGTTTAGTGCGATAGCATAACGGTTGCCAGGAAGCTCGATCATCTCACCTTGCATACAGTCAGCTAGACCGTGGATGCGGATGATACCGTCTGTAACAGATACGATAGTACCTTCGTTACGTGCTTCACTAACAACTTCAAACTGTTCAATACGTTGTTTGATCAGTGCAGAAATTTCAGTGGAATTAAGTTGCATGCTCTTTTTCCCAATTACGATTGTAGCGATACCGCTAGGCGGTCCAACTTGCCTCGGACAGTTCCGTCAATCACGGTGTCACCAGCTTTGATAACTAAACCGCCAACAACGGTTTCGTCGATGCTACAATTCAGCTTAACTTTGCGTGCGAAACGTTTTTCAAGCGCCGCGACCAGTTTGTCTTGCTGCTCAGCAGCAAGTTCAGTTGCAGAAACCACGTCAACGTCGATTTCTTTATCAAACTCTGCTTTAAATTCAGCAAAGATTTCAGCAACTGCTGGGATGGCGGCTAAACGTTCATTTTCGGCCATCAGCTTGATAAGATTTTGACCTTGTTCGTTGAGCTGTTCAGCACAAACTTTGATGAAAACATCAGCTTGTTCTGCAGCTGTTGGAATGCTAGCTAGTAATGAACTTGCTTGCTCATCGCTGGCCACTTGACCAGCGAAGAACAGCATTTCATTCCATGCTTCAACATTGCCTTTTTCAACGGCAAGTTCAAAAGCTGCTTTAGCGTATGGGCGAGCGATAGTAGTCAATTCAGACATGCTCAGACCCCCTACTTAAAGCTCAGCGACAAGTTTTTCAACGATGTCACTGTGTGCAGCTTGGTTAATCTCACGCTCTAAAATGCGCTCAGCACCAACTACAGAAAGCGTAGCAACTTGCTTGCGTAGCTCTTCTGAAACTCGGCTGCGCTCTGATTCAATCTCAGAGTGACCTTGAGCGATGATTTTTTCACGTTCTTGCTGACCACGCGTTGTCTCTTCGTCAACGATAAGCGCAGCACGCTTCTTAGCTTGTTCAACGATATCAGCTGCTTGAGCTTTCGCTTCTTTAAGCTGCTCAGCAGCTTGTTTGCGAGCAACTTCAAGTTCTTGTTCAGCTTTATCAGTGGCAGCTAAGCCATCTTCAATCTTTTTCTGGCGAGCTTCAATTGCACCATTTAACGGTGGCCATACGTATTTCATACAGAAAAGTACGAAAACCGTAAATGCAATTAATTCACCTATTAGAGTGGCGTTTAAGTTCACAACCGCTCCTCCTTACATGACATTTGTTCGACTTACGTAAGTGATTATCAAAAATTAAAGTGCGAACAACATGAACATAGCGATACCTACACCGATCATTGCTACCGCATCGATTAGACCAGCTAGGATGAACATTTTAACTTGTAGTGAAGGTGCAAGTTCTGGTTGACGAGCACATGCTTCTAGGAATTTACCACCCATGTTACCGAAGCCGATTGCAGTACCGATAGCACCAAAACCGATTAGTAAAGCTACAGCGATAAGTTTTAAACCTTCTACTAGTTCCATTTTTTTCTCCAAAGTTTCTTAAAGTTAAAGTTAAAGTTAAAAAAATCTATAAATTATTAGTGGCTATCTTTTGCACTTGCCATGCTTAGGTAAACGATAGTCAGCATCATGAATACGAATGCTTGAAGTACGATTACTAAGATATGGAATACAGCCCAAATAAAGTGCAGTGGTAACTGCATTAAACCAATTGCGCCGATTAGGATGAAGATCATCTCACCTGCGTATAAGTTACCGAACAAACGCAGTGCTAACGAGAATGGCTTAGCAACTAATGCAATTGTTTCAAGTAATAAGTTACAAGGGATCAAGAAAATCATTGCAACTTTATTGTTTGAGCTAAACGGGTGAAGTGTTAACTCAGCAATGAAACCGCCGATACCTTTGATTCGAATTGAATAACCGATCATCAGAATAAGTACACCGATAGCCAGTGCAGCAGTCATGTTGATATCAGTTGTAGGTACAATTTTCATGTACACATCGTGTGAATCCATACCGAATGCAGTTTCACCAACGAAACCAGCAAATGCAGGTAAGAAGTCAACAGGAATAAGGTCCATCAGGTTCATTAAGAACACCCAAACAAAGATTGTAAGGGCTAATGGTGCAATCAGTTTGCTGTTACCGTGATAAGTATCGCGTACGTTGTCGCCAACGAACTCAACGATCATCTCGATGAAACACTGAAATTTACCAGGTACACCTGTGGTTGATTTTTTAGCGGCGCTACGGAAGATCCATAAGAAAATAAGACCTAAACCGATTGACCATGCGAGGGTATCTACGTGCCATGTCCAGAACCCACTATCCGCACATGCTTTATTGAAGGCTAAACCGGCATCGGTTGAACACATCTTAGCATTGGTCAAGTGGTGCTGAATATGGCTCGATAGAGTCAGTTCTTCTGCAGCCATGTTTTATCCCAAAAGTTAATGATTAAAAAAAATCGGTGAAAACCACTGTGCAAACATCACTAATATATAACAGCAGAAAAATGGCAAAGCCATGACAGTAAAATGCTTAAATATTAGTGCAAACAAACACAAGGTAATCAAAAATTTTAATCCGTTGCCTCGCTTAAGCGAGTCAAACGCTTGTTCTGCTCTACTGGCGCCCATATATCTGAACGCATATATAGCAAACACAAAATTAGGAAGTACCAAAATAAGGCCGCCAGCCAGTGCTGAAACGCCCGCTTGTACTCCCCAACCAACTAAAACTATTACTGCAGCGATTGTTGCTACGATACCCTGAAGTAAAACACCTTTTAATGCGGCACGCCTGTAAGGGCCTGCTAACGAATTTGTCACTTTACATTTACCTTAATGACGCAAAAATTTATCAGGGTATGAAAACTGGCGAAATTATACTTATTTTTGGTGATTTTGCAACTTGCAGCGACGAAATGTGACGCTTTTTCGGCGCCACTTTCGTCTAATAATCAAACATTAGGAAGGTTGTTGTAGATCTGGTTGAATACGACCGAGAATGCCGTCTAATTCATCGAGATTTGCATAGGAGATAACCAGCTTTCCTTTGCCTTTTTGGTTGTAATTAATCTCAACTTTCGTCCCTAAATTTTCTGCCAACTGTTGTTCTAACAATTTGACATCAGGGTCTTTTTCTTTTGTTTGTTTTTTATCCGCTGGCTCGAGGATTGAACGCACTAATTTTTCTGTTTCACGAACCGTCAACGCTTTTGCAACTGCTGTTCGAGCCGCTTCTGATTGCACTTCACCAGTCAGTGCAAGTAAACAACGGGCATGACCCATTTCGATGTCACCATGCTCTAACAATTTTTTTACATCATCATTAAGATTATTTAAACGCAATAAATTGGTGACTGTAGTACGAGATTTGCCAACCGCTTCTGCAACTTGCTGATGGGTTAATTCAAATTCGTTCAATAAACGCTCAAGTGCAGCCGCTTCTTCCATGGCATTTAGATCTTCACGCTGAATGTTCTCTATCAGTGCAATGGCAACCGCTGCTTCATCGGCAACATCTTTAACTAAACATGGAATAACATCGAGTTGTGCCAACTGTGCAGCACGCCAACGGCGTTCACCAGCAATTATTTCGAACTTTTCATGGGCAATTTCGCGCACGACAACAGGTTGCAGTACGCCCTGCGCACGAATTGAACTGGCAAGTTCTTCTAGCGCTTCTTCAGACATGTCTTTACGTGGTTGGTATTTGCCACGCTGAAGCCACTCGATTGGTAAACGACGAAGTTCATTATCGGTTTGTGAAGTACTGGTTGTCGATGCAACTTCTTGCTCAGGTGCAGTGGCCGGTAATTCAGGTTCAGGTGCAGCTACTTCAACAGGCACAGCCGGAGCTGGTTTTGCTGAACTCAATAAGGCATCCAAGCCTCGACCTAAACCACGTTTTTTTACTGACATTTATTATTATCCTCTCACGCAACAGCAGCCGTTTGCTGCTCTTTACGTCTTAACATTTCACCGGCTAATGCTAAATATGCTTTTGCACCGCTTGATGCTCTATCGTAATACATGGCTGGCGCACCGAAACTTGGCGCTTCGGCCAAGCGTACATTTCTTGGGATCACGGTACGGTATACTTTATCGCCAAAGTGCTGTTTTAATTGTTCAGACACATCATTGGCAAGTCGATTACGCGGGTCGTACATAGTGCGTAGAATGCCTTCAATTTGTAAGTTAGGGTTTACCAACTTAGCAAGCTGAGTGATGGTATCCATCAAGGCAGTTAGACCTTCTAATGCGTAATATTCACATTGCATAGGCACTAAAACAGAATCCGCTGCCGCCATGGCATTGACTGTCAGCATATTCAATGAAGGCGGACAATCAATAAAAATAAATTCATACTGATCTTGAACTGCCTCTAAGGCATTTCTTAACCGTACTTCTCGAGCGAATAATTCCATTAATTTAACTTCTGCTGCGGTAACATCACCATTTGCAGCAATTAAATGGTATTCGCCAGACGTTTCTTTACAAACCACGTCATTGATTGGTGTTTCTTCGATTAACAAATCGTAGATGGTTGCAACCTCGCCATACTTATCAACACCACTACCCATAGTGGCGTTACCTTGTGGGTCTAGATCGATAAGTAATACTTTGCGTTTGGTTGCGGCCATTGATGCGGCAAGGTTTACGGCGGTGGTTGTTTTACCCACGCCCCCTTTTTGGTTTGCGATTGCAATAACTTTTGCCACTTTACCCTCAACTTAGTCTTTTGACAGAATAATTAAATGTCGCTCAGCATCTAATTTAGGCACATCTAAACTAATATCTTGTTCGAACTTGGTACCTGCAGGCAGATTTTCAAGTTCTTCATCAGGGAATAGCCCTTTCAAAGCAATAAATCGACCTGAGTCATCAATTAAATGCGAACACCACTGCACCATATCTTGTAATGATGCAAATGCACGGCTTAGTACCCCGTCTAATTTAACACTTGGTTGATATTCTTCAACTCGAGACTGTACTGGCGTGACATTATCTAACCCTAATGCATGTTTCACCTGCATTAAGAAGCGCACACGTTTGCCTAAACTATCTAGTAATACAAATTGAGTATCAGGTAAAGCAATGGCAAGTACAATGCCCGGTAAGCCAGGGCCTGTACCTACATCAATATAATGCTTGCCTGTTAAGTGAGGCGCTACCACTAAACTATCCATGATATGTTTCACCATCATTTCTTTCGGATCACGCACAGAAGTTAAGTTGTAGGCTTTATTCCATTTATCAAGCAATTCGACATAAGCAACCAGTTGTTGCTGTTGTTTGTCGCTTAGCACAATATCCGTTTGTGCTAATAAAGAAGTCAGTAATGGTTGTAACACAGTCTACCCTTGCGGCTTATGCTGACTTACGAAGTAAGCCCTGCTTTTTCAAATAGACTAATAATAGCGAAATCGCTGCTGGGGTGATACCAGAAATACGAGATGCTTGACCAATAGTTTGCGGTCTGGCATCAGAAAGCTTGGCAACCACTTCATTCGATAAGCCACTTACTTGGCTATAGTCGTAGTCTGCAGGTATTTGCGTTTCTTCATGACGCATCAGTTTTTCGATTTCATCTTGCTGACGTGCAATATAACCTGCGTATTTGGTTTGGATCTCAACTTGCTCTAATGCCTGCCAGTTGTCAGATTCAGATCCAAGCCCTTCGATTTTATATAGATCAGCTTGTGCGACTTCCGGGCGACGGATCAGATCTTCTAAACTTGCTTCGCGCGTTAATGGCTTTTTAAGCAGCGCATTAACTTGATCGAGTGCTGGGTGATCTTTATGGATCCAAGTACTGCGAACCCGCTGTGTTTCTTGTTCCATCACTTCGAGTTTTTCATTGAAAGCCGCCCAGCGCTCATCATCGACTAAGCCTAGTTCACGACCTTTCTCTGTTAAGCGAAGATCAGCATTGTCTTCACGCAGTAATAGACGGTATTCAGCACGGCTAGTGAACATACGGTACGGTTCTTTAGTACCTAATGTTGCGAGGTCGTCAATCAGTACACCTGTGTAAGCTTGGTCGCGACGAGGTGTCCAGGCATCTTTGCCCTGCACTTGTAATGCCGCATTCATACCTGCGATCAAACCTTGTGCACCGGCTTCTTCATAACCAGTTGTGCCATTGATCTGACCGGCGAAGAATAGACCATTAATAAACTTAGTTTCTAGAGACTGCTTTAAATCACGCGGATCAAAGAAGTCATATTCAATCGCATAACCCGGGCGACAGATGTGCGCGTTTTCAAACCCTTTAATTGAACGAACAATATCGAGCTGAATATCAAACGGCAGGCTTGTCGAAATGCCATTAGGATAAAGCTCATAAGATGTTAGGCCTTCTGGCTCAACAAAGATTTGATGTTTTTCTTTATCAGCAAAGCGAACCACTTTATCTTCAATAGATGGGCAATAACGTGGACCAATACCTTCAATGACACCCGCATACATTGGTGAGCGATGTAAGTTGTCACGGATCACATCATGGGTTTTTTCATTGGTATAAGTAATGTAACAAGGGATCTGTTGTGGGTGATCGCTTTGCTTACCCATGAAAGAGAATACCGGTGTTGGCGTATCACCAGGTTGTTCTTGCATCACTGAGAAATCAACTGTACGGGCATCAATACGTGGTGGAGTACCCGTCTTAAGTCTATCAACTCTGAATGGTAGTTCTCTTAAGCGTTTTGCTAATGCGATAGAAGGAGGATCACCGGCTCTACCGCCAGAGAAGTTTTCTAAACCAATGTGAATTTGACCACCTAAGAATGTACCAACAGTTAATACAACACTTTGCGCACTAAAACGTAGACCCATTTGAGTCACGACGCCTTTAACTTGATCTTGTTCAACAATGAGATCATCACAAGACTGTTGGAAGATCTTCAGGTTTTCTTGGTTTTGCAAAATGTCTTGGATCGCTGCTTTATAAAGTGCGCGATCAGCTTGTGCACGTGTTGCTCTAACAGCTGGGCCTTTAGACGAGTTTAAAGTTCTAAATTGGATCCCGCCTTTGTCGATCGCTTTGGCCATTGCACCACCAAGTGCATCGATCTCTTTTACCAGATGTCCTTTTCCGATCCCGCCAATTGCTGGGTTACATGACATTTGGCCTAAAGTATCCATATTATGGGTTAACAATAGGGTATTCATGCCCATGCGTGCAGCCGCTAATGCAGCTTCTGTACCTGCATGACCGCCACCAACAACTATTACATCAAAATGTTCATGATAAATCATCTACGGGATCCTACTTAAACAACCGGTGAATTTTGAAAGGATGCGTATTCTACCTAGAAAAACTCAGAAGTGAAACGCTTAAATATTAAACAACCTAGAAAATACGAAAATGTGATCACTAAATATATATAAGGATCTTTTTAAAGATCTTTTATTAGATCTTACTATTAGTGATCGTAAGATCTGTGTGTAACTCTAACTACATCTTTAAAAGCATAAACTTAGATCAGATCAATAGATGTGAATTAGATCGGATCTTACTCGGTATAAGCGTTGATCAAATCGGTGTTTTATTCACAGCCTCAGATCGAGAAATATTTATCCAAGGGATAAGTATGCGTAGATCAGCAGTTAGATCAAGGGTTATCCACAATCCGATCTTATATATGGGGATTTTGTGAATAACTTCTGTGTAAAAGATCTTTCTAATTATCTGCCAATTTATCGATCAAGTTTGGCAACCAAGCTAAAGCTGTATCTTCTGGCAAGGCTTCATCAAGCACATTGATTTCTAATGGTGCTAATAAAGACTGTGATCCTTTGCTTTTTAACAGTGCATCACAGTTCTTTGCAGCATAGTTATATGTATCGTAACTACTGTCGCCAATGCCGACAACTGCATGTTTGAGCTGTGACAAAGAAGATTGCGCTGTTATTTGCTCAATAAATGACAGTAAATTGTCTGGATAATCTCCAGCACCATAAGTAGAGGTTACCACCAGCCAGTTTGGCTGTTGGCAATCATCAAAGTTTGGCTGTTCATGTAACACGGTTTCGAAACCTTGATCTTCAAGAGCTTCTTGAAGTTGCTCAGCGACATATTCCGCTGATCCCATCTGGCTACCTACAATGATGTCGACTTGCGGCATTTAACTCATCCTATCTACTTTGAGCGGCTATCATAATGTGCCTGTGGAAGAAGTAAAGGGGGGATTTAAACTTGGGATAACTTTTAATGGCTATGAAATCAGCGTTTTTAACTTAAGTTTATGATTTGTAATCAATTAATAATTTATTCCTTGTTGTTTTTTCGTTGTTAATTTGTGGATAAACTGAGTGAAAGTTGAGTCTAGTTTATTTTATTAGGTGGGTAAACGGGCTTAAAAAGATCTTCTTTTAGGTTTTTGTGGTGATATTTTAGCAATGTGGATAGAGTGCTTGTGTGTAACTCGATCTTGTTCATTTTACTTCACTTACTTTTGGATCTAAAAAATAAGTTTATATAATTAAATGTTCTATAAATTCTAAAAATAGATCCGAATAAGATGATCAAAGGTCTATTTATTGGTCTGATCAAAGTGTGCTTTGCTGGTTGAACGGCTCTGAGGTTTGTTTTTTCTCGAATGAGATCGCTTTTTGGTGACGTTTTTCGTCTGATTTAATACAAGGAAGGCTCAAACGTTGGCCGTTCTGCAGCACTGCGATGAGAAGAGTTTAAGGTTTTTTGCTTAACTCGATGAAATAATGGGCAGGCTTTTAGGGAAATGAGCGCCACAATAGGGGAAATGCGGCGCTTTTGAGCGGGTATACTGTTATTTACCGATACAAAATGAGCTGAAGATCTTACCAAGTAGATCATCTGAGCTAAATTCACCGGTGATCTCATTTAAATGTTGTTGAGTGAGGCGTAATTCTTCAGCCAAGATCTCACCAGCTACATGCATTTCTAGCTGCGTTTGTCCGATATCTAAATGCTCGGCAGCA
This sequence comes from Pseudoalteromonas sp. NFXS53, assembly GCF_056629255.1. Taxonomy (NCBI): domain Bacteria; kingdom Pseudomonadati; phylum Pseudomonadota; class Gammaproteobacteria; order Alteromonadales; family Pseudoalteromonadaceae; genus Pseudoalteromonas; species Pseudoalteromonas sp. NFXS53. The sequence goes on from NZ_JBWVBR010000018.1 coordinate 72,912, forward strand.
CGCTCTAAGGCGTCTAAATGACGACGTCTTGCCATAAATCCGCCTTCAGTTGCACCGGTAAAGCCAATACATTCTTTAAGGTGTTCGCGGAGTAAATCGACACCTTCGGTGCTTTTAGCACTTAAACGAAGTAGGGGATACTGACCTGCTTTATCAAGGTTTACCGCTTCATTTGAGAGATCGATTTTGTTGCGTATCACAGTCACTTTCATGCCATCAGGCAACTGCTGCATAAACTCAGGCCAGATCTGCATTGGGTCGGTCTCTGTGGTATCTGTGCCATCAACCATAAATAGCACATGATCGGCTTGGCGAATTTCATCCCATGCGCGCTCAATACCGATTTGCTCAACTTTGTCTGGGCTTTCTCGCAGGCCTGCCGTATCAATAATATGTAGTGGCATACCATCAATGTGAATGTGCTCTCTCAGTACGTCTCGTGTGGTACCGGCGATGTCAGTCACGATGGCTGCTTCTCGTCCTGCTAGGGCATTCAGTAGCGATGATTTACCTGCATTAGGACGACCTGCTATGACCACGCGCATACCTTCACGCATAATGCTGCCTTGCTTCGCTTGTTGACGCACTTCATCGAGTTGCGTGATGATGGCTGCTAAGTCGCCTGCAACTTTACCATCTGATAAAAAATCGATTTCTTCATCTGGGAAGTCGATAGCGGCTTCAACATACATACGTAGGTGAATGACTTTTTCCACCAGCGTGTGAATGTGTTTTGAGAAGTCTCCTTGCAGCGAGTGTAGGGCACTTTTTGCTGCTTGCTCACTGGTTGCATTGATCAAGTCTGCAATGGCTTCAGCTTGGGTTAGATCCATTTTATCGTTTAAGAATGCGCGTTCTGAGAACTCACCAGGTTGCGCTAAACGTACGCCTTCAATCTGACATATCTCTTTTAACAGCATGTCTATTACAACAGGTCCACCGTGGCCTTGAAGCTCTAATACATCTTCGCTAGTGAAAGAGTGAGGGTTATTGAAGAACAGGGCAATACCTTGGTCAAGCTGCGTACCCGCAAGGCTATTGAAAGAAAGATATTCAGCATATCTAGGCTTTGGACACTTGCCTAAAATCTTTTCGGCTACGTGAGTAGATAAGCTACCCGAAACTCGGATGATGCCTACACCACCACGACCGGGCGCGGTAGCTTGTGCGACTATGGTGTCTTGATTAATCATGGATTCTTTTGCTGAGCAATTACAATACTGCAATTGTACTCTAAAGCATCAGTGTCAGCCAGATTGGCTGCTATTAGGAAATAAGAGTTGTAAAGGCTGAAACAAAAACGCCTGCAATAAGCAGGCGTTTTGGAATGTTTAAAGTAGGCGATTAGTCGCGAACTTTGATCCCTTGTTTTTCCATACCACGGTAGATGTAAAGCATCTGTGCAATGGTGATCAAGTTTGATACTAACCAGTAAAGTACTAGACCTGATGGGAATGGGAATAAGATGAAGAAGAACGTAAATACGATTGGCATGTACGTCATCATCTTTTGTTGCATAGGATCAGTCACAGTCATAGGCTGCAGTTTCTGCGTTAAGAACATACTTGCACCAAATAGAATCGGTAATACGTAGTATGGGTCTTTTGCTGATAGGTCTGTTAGCCAGAACATGAATTCAGCATGACGTAATTCAGGTGACTCTAGGAATACATAGAATAGCGCTAAGAAAATAGGCATTTGCAGTAATAACGGCAAGCAACCACCCATAGGGTTTACTTTCTCTTTGCGGTAAAGCTCCATAGTGGCTTGACCCATCTTTTGACGGTCATCACCATAGCGCTCTTTTAATTGCTGCATTTTAGGCTGTAGTGCACGCATCTTAGCCATAGACGTGTACTGTGCTTTAGTCAGTGGGTAAAGTGCCATCTTAACTAAAATAGTGATAGCAATAATTGCCACACCCCAGTTACCGATGAAGCTATAAAGTAGTTTTAGAAGTACAAGTAATGGCTGAGAAATAAACCATAACCAACCAAAGTCTACTGCTAAATCTAGGTCTTCATGAAGGGCTTCAAGTGTGTCGCCATCTTTTGGACCCATGTAGAAAGTAGAGTTGATAGTCGCAGTCGTATTTGCTTGTACATTTACTGCATCACCTTTAATACCAATGATACCTTGGTTATTACGCAGTAAAGTGTAAATGGTATTGTTTACCGACTGATCTGGTACCCACGCACTTAAGAAGTAGTGCTGAATAAAGGCAATGTAACCACCTTGGGTGTTTTTATTTAGGTTTGCTTCAGCCATATCTTCAAAGCTATATTTTTCATAAGGCTCTTCAGAAGTACCATACGTTGCACCTAAGTATGTTTGGTCGACCATGCTGCCTTTAGCTTGCACAGTACGTTTAACTTGTGTGTATAGCTGAACTTGTATTGGGTTTTCAGTACCGTTGTTAACACTGTACTCTAGACCAACATCATATTTTCCAGCCTTGAATACATAAGTTTTTGTGTACTGAACACCTTTGCTATCAACAAAAGTCAGTGGGACACGTAACTCATCGCCTGATAGTTCATACGCTTTTTGTGGCGCGGTATAAACAGGGCGACCTTCAGGGTTTGCATCCGGACCATGTAATCCAATTAAACCGCTTTGTGAAATATACTGGCGGCCTTCAAATTCACCTAACAATAGGAAAGGAGTATCGCTGCCATGTGTTTCTGCGTGTTGTAATAACTTCGCTTCAACAACATCACCGCCTTTGGTGTCAATTTTTACATCTAGTACGTCAGTTTTAACTGTGATAACTGAACGAACTGCTTTAGTAACTGCGGCTGGTACATCGTTTTGAGTTGATGCTGGCACATCATCATCTTGCGCGATTGATGAAGAAGGTGCAGTGACTTGTTGTGTAGTGGCACTGGTATCGGCATTCGCTTGAAGTTTTTCATTATTCCACTCTTGGAACAATAAAAACGACACAAGCAATAAACCGATAAATAAAAACGTGCGTTGTGATTCCATAACAGCTCTTATTTCTCGTGTTGGTGTTTAACTTTGTTGGACTTCTCAGGTACGGGGTCATCCCCACCTGCGCTTAAAGGGTGACATTTTAATATGCGTTTGAGCGCTAACCAACTCCCTTTTATCGATCCATGACAATTAATTGCCTGAATTGCATAACTGGAGCAAGTTGGATTAAAGCGACAGTGAGGACCAAGTAACGGGCTAATAAAATTTTGATAGCCTTTAATCAGCACAATTAAAGCAAGTTTCGGCAGGCTTAATAGCCATGCAATGGTCAACTTTTTTTTAGCTTGTGCCATGGTCACGCATTGAATGTTTAAAAGGTGAGCTAAAGATACCTTAAATAGGGGGGTAAAGCTATTCAGCAGAAGTTTAATACACTACTTTTGCTGAGTTTTAGCTGGTTTCTTACCTTTATAAGGACGCTTTTTGTAAGGTTTAGGTTTTGGAGCACCTGGCTTACAACGTTCATTTATTTTTAACCAAAGTTTATTAAGCTGTTTAGTTAGCTCTTCATTTGATTGTTCATCAACACCAGATTTAACCATCAAGACAATATCGATGTTATCAAGTTTATGTTGATTTAAACGAAAGCTCTCACGGGCAAGGCGTTTAATGCGGTTTCTTTGAACAGCCAGTTTACAACGTTTTTTAGCAACAGTGAGACCTAGTCTTGGTTGACCAGCTTCATTTGGTTTAGCTAATAAAGTAAAGAAGGGTGTTGCTGCACGAGCAGGTTCATTGAATATGCGGGAGTAGTGCGAGGGAGTTAACAGACGTAACTCCCTGCCAAAGCTAAAGCTTTCCACTAATGATTAAGCAGAAAGTACTTTACGACCTTTAGCACGACGACGTGCTAAAACTTTACGGCCGTTAGCAGTAGCCATACGTGCACGGAAACCGTGAGTACGCTTACGCTTTAATACGCTAGGTTGAAAAGTTCTTTTCATAACAATTCCATCCGATCGGTTAAGGTTAAAACATCCTATGCAGGTCGCGATCCTGGCACAGGTGCCATTGCGAGCGCGAGATATTAATGCCGAGGACGACGAAAGTCAATGATAATCTCATTTACAGGGTAAAATAGTTGTAAAAATAATCAACTTGATTCGCCCTATATAAAAGCGGCTGCATTATACCTGTGATCGAGATAAAAAGGATAGCAGATCTTGAAGGATCTGATCTTATTTGGGTTTTCCACAGGTCTTGGGGTCAATCTGAACAAAAGCTTGGGAAAACTTAAATTGATCACAATTATCGCGTGTGATCTTGGTTGTTTTTTGTTATGATCTATTGTTCGGATCTAAAATAAAAACTCTTATAAAACAGTTGTTTAATTATTTTTATCAACAAGATCCTAGTTTTTGCAAAAGTCAATATTGAAGTTGTGGATAAGATCAATTCATAATACCCGGCTTCCACTTATATTTTGTGATAATAATTAATCAATTCTTGTACTCTTTACTATGTACGGGAATATTAACCCATTGGAGTTGTTCAGCGTGTATCTGTCTGTTTGGCAAAGTTGTTTATATGTGTTGCAAGATGAATTGCCATCTCAGCAATTTAGTATGTGGGTCAGGCCACTGCAAGCAGAGAGTACCGATGATACTTTGACCATTTATGCACCTAATCGCTTTGTTTTAGATTGGGTTAGAGAAAAATACCTTAATCGAATCAATGAGTTATTGGTTGAAATTTGTGGTGATGAAGCGCCAGAGTTGCGTTTTGACGTTGGCACTCCTGCGGCCGCTCAAGTAAATACTGCTTCAGAGCAGACTAATAATGTCTCACCTCAAGCAACTAGCAGCGAACAAGCTCAAGTAACAGCTCAGCCTGTTGCTGAACAAAAAGTAGAGCCTGCACCTAAATCTGGTTATAAATCTAATATTAAAGAAAACTATACGTTTGATAACTTCGTTGAAGGTAAATCAAACCAGTTAGCTAAAGCGGCTGCAACGCAAGTGGCCGACAATCCGGGTAATGCGTTCAATCCTGTCTTTATATATGGTGGTACAGGTTTAGGTAAAACTCACCTTTTACACGCGGTGGGTAATGGCATCATGGAAAAGAAAAAAGATGCCAAAATTGTTTACATGCACTCTGAACGTTTTGTTCAAGACATGGTTAAAGCCCTACAAAATAATGCCATTGAAGAATTTAAGCGTTATTACCGCAGCGTTGATGCTTTGATGATAGATGACATTCAATTCTTCGCAAACAAAGAGCGTTCGCAAGAAGAGTTTTTCCATACCTTTAATGCTTTATTAGAAGGTAACCAGCAAATTATTTTAACCTCTGACCGTTACCCAAAAGAAATTGAAGGGGTAGAAGACAGATTAAAATCTCGTTTTGGTTGGGGTTTAACCATTGCCATTGAGCCACCTGAACTTGAAACGCGAGTGGCAATCCTGATGAAGAAAGCACAGCAAAGTAATATTAATTTACCGCATGAAGTGGCTTTCTTTATCGCGAAAAAATTGCGTTCAAATGTACGCGAATTAGAAGGGGCGCTTAACCGTGTGATTGCAAATGCAAACTTCACAGGTCGTCCAATTTCGATAGATTTCGTAAAAGAAGCACTGCGTGACTTATTAGCACTACAAGATAAGTTGGTTACGATCGATAACATTCAACGTACTGTTGCCGAGTACTATCGTATTCGTGTTTCTGATCTATTATCTAAACGTCGTAGTCGTTCGGTTGCAAGACCAAGACAAGTGGCGATGGCGTTATCTAAAGAATTAACAAACCACAGCTTACCTGAAATTGGTGATGCATTTGGTGGTCGAGATCACACCACTGTGTTACATGCTTGCCGTAAGGTAAAATCTCTTCGTGACGAAAGTCATGAGGTAAAAGAAGATTATCAAAATTTAATTAGAACATTGTCGTCTTAATTTTCGGGCTTAATTTATTATGCAAATTACAATTTCAAGAGAGCAATTTTTAAAGCCGTTAATGCAGGTTTCTGGTGCCATTGAGCGCAAACACACGCTACCTATTCTTTCTAATGTATTGTTAGAAATTAAAGACGGTGTGTTGGCGATGACGGGTACTGATTTAGAGATTGAATTGGTTGCAAGTTCACATCTTGAAAACCCAGCTGAAGACGCCAAACTGACTTTGCCGGCTAAGAAGCTACTCGATATCTGTAAAAGCTTACCTGATGGTTCAGAACTCACTTTTTCGATGCAAGAACATCAGGTGCTTCTGACCAGTGGAAAAAGTCGCTTTTCATTAACGACTTTAGCTGCTGAAGATTTTCCAAACCTCGAACAGTGGGATGGTGAAGTTGAATTCAAGACGACCCGTTTAGAGTTAAGACGTTTACTCGAAAGCACGCATTTTTCAATGGCTAACCAAGATGTTCGTTATTATTTGAACGGTATGTCATTTGAAGTGGATAACAGTGAAATTAAAACCGTTGCTACTGATGGTCACCGTCTAGCAATCGCTTCACAGCCATTATCTGAATCCTTGAATACACAACGTCAGTTAATTATTCCTCGTAAGGGTGTACAAGAAATTATGCGCCTTTTACCAGCTGACGATGAGTTAATTACAATTCAGTTTGGTGCGAATCATGTGCGCCTAATTGATGGTGAGTTTACGTTTACTAGTAAATTAGTTGATGGTCGTTTTCCTGATTATCGTCGTGTTCTTCCTCGTGGAGGCGATAAATTAGTGACTGCAAACCGTGAATGGTTACGTAGTGCATTTCAACGAGTTTCAATTTTATCGAATGAAAAGTTCCGTGGTGTTCGCCTTAATTTATCAAGTGGCTTATTGAAGATCACAGCAAACAACCCTGAACAAGAACAAGCAGAAGAAGTGGTTGAAGTGGGTTATCAAGGCGATGACTTAGAAATTGGTTTTAACGTTTCTTATGTTTTAGACGTACTTAATACTCTAAAAACTGAAGATGTTCAGTTCACTTTATCTGACTCAAACTCAAGTGCATTAATTGAGGGCGTAAGCCAAGATGATGCAGTGTATGTTGTGATGCCAATGCGTCTATAGTTTATGAGCTTGAATCATATTAGCCTCAATCATTTTCGAAATATTGAGGCTTTATCTTTTCAGCCAAGCGCAGACATTAATATCATCTATGGCGCAAACGGCAGTGGAAAAACCAGTCTCCTCGAAGCCATCTATTTTCTTTCTCACGGTAAATCTTTTCGTACTAACAAGCAGAAACTCCTTATTCATTACGAGCAAGACGCTTGTATTGTACATGCAAAAAAACAACACCTTAACTTGTCTATACCTGTAGGTATTAGTAAGAATAAGCAGGGTGAAACACAGCTGAAAATACAAGGTCAAGCCAGTAGAAAAATCTCTGAGCTGGCGCAACTTTTACCAGTGCAAGTTATTACACCTGAAAGCTACGAGTTGTTTTTTGGTGGCCCGAAAGAGCGCAGAAAATTTTTAGATTTAGGTGTGTTCCACGTGGAACAATCTTTTTTTAATGCCTGGCGTCAGTTTAATAAGATTCTGAAGCAACGCAATGCTCTCCTTAAATCTCGTCCACATAATTACGCCGAGCAAATCAAATTCTGGGACGTTGAATTCGTTAAGGTGGCTGATCAAATAAATATCGCAAGAAAAGCCTATATAGAGAGGTTTAATGCGTATTTTTTTGATAAAATAGTGGGTCAAATACCTATATTTTCTGGCCTAGAATTACGTTATGATGCTGGTTGGAAAGAAGACTTAGCAAGTACGTTAAAAGCTAACTTTGAGCGTGATGTTAAGCTTGGCTATACAAGTAAAGGGCCGCATAAAGCTGATTTTAGCTTTTATATAAATGGTCATAGTATAGAAAATATTTTTTCTCGGGGTCAGTTAAAACTGTTGTTGTATGCGTTAAAGATTACGCAGAACACTTTAATTGAGACCGAAACAAAAAAGCAGTCAATATTGCTAATCGATGATTTACCCTCAGAGCTAGGGGAAGAAACGATGACTAGTGTGGCTGAATTATTAAAATTATGTCAGTCACAGCTATTTATTACGGCTATTACTGCTGAAAGTATTTCTGCTGTTGTGGAACCAATACAAAGAGAAAAGAAAATGTTCCACGTGAAACATGGCAGTTTAACAACATAAAATTGGAAGAAACCCATGTCTGAAAATTACGATTCGTCCAGTATTAAAGTACTGAAAGGATTGGATGCGGTAAGAAAGCGTCCGGGAATGTATATAGGGGATACAGATGATGGCACTGGTCTTCATCATATGGTATTCGAAGTAGTAGATAACTCAATCGATGAAGCATTAGCTGGTTATTGTGATGATATCTTCGTAACTATTCATACTGACGGTTCTGTATCAGTTCGAGATAATGGACGTGGTATTCCTACCTCTATTCACCCTGAAGAAGGGGTGTCAGCTGCCGAAGTTATCATGACGGTGCTTCATGCCGGTGGTAAATTCGATGATAACTCATATAAAGTATCAGGTGGTCTTCACGGTGTAGGTGTTTCAGTAGTAAACGCGCTATCTGAAAAGTTGCAACTTACAATCCGTCGTGAAGGTAAACTTCACCAGCAAAAATATACCATGGGCGTACCAGATGCTCCGCTAGCGGAGATTGGTGAATCTGAAACTACGGGTACTGAGTTACGCTTCTGGCCAAGTGCTGAAACTTTTTCTGATACAAATTTCCACTACGATATTCTTGCAAAACGTCTTCGTGAACTTTCATTCCTTAACTCGGGTGTGAGTATTATCCTGACTGATGAGCGTGAAGAGAATAAGCAAGACCACTTCAAATATGAAGGTGGTATTCAAGCTTTCGTTGAATATCTAAACCGTAAGAAAACACCTGTACATCAGAATGTATTCAACTTCACTTCTGAGCGTGAAGATGGCATTAGTGTTGAAGTATCAATGCAGTGGAATGATGGTTTCCAAGAAAACATTTACTGTTTCACGAACAATATTCCTCAGCGTGACGGTGGTACTCACTTAGCGGGTTTCCGTGCTGCACTGACTCGTACGCTGAACAACTACATGGAAAAAGAAGGCTTTAACAAGAAAGCGAAAACAGCAAGCAACGCGACAGGTGATGATGCGCGTGAAGGTTTAACCGCTGTTGTAAGTGTTAAAGTGCCTGATCCAAAGTTCTCTTCACAGACCAAAGATAAACTTGTATCAAGTGAAGTTAAATCTGCTGTAGAACAAGCAATGGCTGAAAAGCTAACTGAATACTTACTAGAAAACCCAGGTGATGCTAAAACGGTAGTAAGCAAAATTATTGATGCAGCTCGAGCGCGTGAAGCGGCGCGTAAAGCGCGTGAAATGACTCGCCGTAAAGGTGCTATGGACTTAGCAGGTTTACCAGGCAAACTGGCTGACTGCCAAGAAAAAGACCCTGCACTTTCTGAACTATATATAGTGGAGGGTGACTCGGCGGGTGGTTCTGCGAAGCAAGGTCGTAACCGTAAGAACCAAGCAATCCTGCCGCTGAAAGGTAAAATTCTGAACGTTGAAAAAGCACGGTTTGATAAGATGCTATCTTCTCAAGAAGTTGCAACGCTTATTACTGCACTTGGTTGTGGTATTGGCCGTGACGAATATAACCCAGAAAAGCTGCGTTATCACCGTATCATCATCATGACCGATGCTGATGTCGATGGTTCGCACATTCGTACGCTACTATTGACCTTCTTCTACCGTCAGATGCCAGAAATCATTGAACGTGGTTATGTGTATATTGCTCAGCCGCCACTTTATAAAGTGAAGAAAGGTAAGCAAGAGCAGTACATTAAAGATGAAAATGCGCTTACTGGTTACTTGTTAGAATTAGCACTAAATGGTGCAGCGTTATATCCTGCTGAAGGTGCTCCTGCAATTGAAGGCAATGCACTAGCAAATATCGTTTATGATTATCAGAAAACGGTAGAAGTGTTAGAGCGATTAAATCGTAAATACCCAGCATCAGTAACAAATCGTCTAATCTATCAACCTGAGATCACAGAAGCAGATCTATCTGATAAAGACAAAGTAACAAGCTGGACAGAACGTTTAGTGGCTGACCTTGTAGAAAAAGATGAAGATGCAACTATCTTTAATGCTGAAGTAGCGTATGACGAAGAGCGTCATATGTACTACCCAGTGGTTAAGATCCGTCAGCACGGTGTTGATAAAGCTTATACACTAGACTACAACTTCATTACGTCTAAAGATTATGTGCGCATCGCAAACACAGGTAAGCAAATGGCGAACTTGATGGAAGAGAGCGGTTACGTACAACGTGGTGAGAAGACGCACCCAGTTACTGACTTTGTATCAGGTCTTGATTGGTTAGTGAGTGAATCTAAGCGTGGCTTGTATACACAACGCTATAAAGGATTGGGCGAAATGAACCCAGACCAGCTTTGGGAAACAACGATGGATCCAGGTGCTCGTCGCATGCTTCAGGTAACCATTGAAGATGCCATTGCGGCTGACCAATTATTTGCGACACTAATGGGTGACCAAGTTGAACCTCGTCGTGAGTTCATCGAAAGCAATGCATTACGTGTTGTGAACTTAGACGTTTAATCGAGTTCTAAAATAATATTTAAAAAGGCGGGTTTTCCCGCCTTTTTTTATGTTTGATGCTTAAAACCCTGCACAGCACGCGGTATACTGAGCATAATTTTCAATCACAAAACCCTGCGCTAATAGCCACTCTGTGAGCTCCACTATGCGCAATGAGCCAAATTAAATTAAGCCAACTATGCAAAAATACGATTTAAAAACCTTTCAAGGCTTGATCCTGGCACTACAGGATTACTGGGCACAGCAAGGCTGTGTGATCGCACAGCCACTTGATATGGAAGTAGGCGCGGGTACATTCCACCCACTGACATTCTTAAAATCAATTGGTCCAGAGCCAATGTCGAGTGCTTATGTGCAACCGTGTCGTCGCCCAACAGATGGCCGCTACGGTGAGAACCCAAACCGTCTTCAACATTATTATCAATTCCAAGTTGTGTTAAAGCCATCTCCAGATAATATTCAAGAGTTGTACTTAGGCTCTCTAGCTGCGATGGGCATCGATACGTTAACGCATGAAGTTCGTTTCGTAGAAGACAACTGGGAATCACCAACACTAGGTGCTTGGGGTCTTGGTTGGGAAGTGTGGTTAAATGGTATGGAGGTAACTCAGTTCACCTACTTCCAACAGGTGGGCGGCTTAGAATGCGCACCGGTAACTGGCGAAATCACTTACGGTCTTGAACGTCTTGCTATGTATATACAAGGTGTAGACAGTATTTATGACTTAGTATGGACTGATGGACCTATGGGTAAAGTCACTTATGGTGATGTATTCCATCAGAACGAAGTTGAGCAGTCGACTTATAACTTTGAGCACGCTGATGTTGATGCTTTATTTGCACAGTTTGATCAGTGTGAGAAAGAAAGTGAAAAACTGATTGAAGCAGGTTTACCACTGCCAGCATACGAGCAGGTAATGAAAGCATCTCATGCCTTTAATTTATTAGATGCCCGTCATGCTATCTCAGTAACAGAGCGTCAACGTTATATCCTTCGTGTACGCGCATTATCTAAAGCTTGTGCACAGGCATATTATGAAGCGCGTGAAGCGCTTGGTTTCCCGCTTTGTAAGGACTGATCATGACAACTGAAAATTTATTAGTAGAAATTGGTACTGAAGAGTTACCACCAAAATCACTGCGCAAACTAGCGACGGCTTTTGCAGACAACCTAACTGAAGAGTTGAAAGCATTAGAGTTATCTTTCGAAAGCATCAACTGGTATGCATCACCACGCCGTTTAGGTTTACAGGTTTCAGCGCTTGCGACTGAACAACAAGATAAAGTTGTAGAAAAACGTGGTCCTGCGACTAAGGCAGCTTTTGATGCTGAAGGTAACCCAACTAAAGCGGCCATGGGTTGGGCGCGTGGCTGTGGTATCGAAGTGAGCGAAGCTGAGACGCTAGAAACAGAAAAGGGCGCTTGGTTACTTCACCGTGCGACAGTAAAAGGTCAAGCGGCTACAGAGCTACTTGCAGATGCAATTAACAAAGCGCTGGCTAAATTGCCTATTCCAAAACCTATGCGTTGGGGCGCGAATAAAACACAGTTTATTCGTCCTGTGCATACTGTGGCTGCACTTCTTGGTGGCACACAAGTACAAGGTGAAGTACTAGGGAAAACGATCGGTAATGAACTGCAAGGTCACCGTTTCCATCATCCAGCACGTGTAACTGTAAACCACGCTGATGAGGTATTCGAAACGCTTAAGTCAGCTTATGTTGTTGCAGACTACGAAGCGCGTAAAGCACAAATTCGAGCACAAATTGAAGAAGCAGCAGCGGCTGTTGACGCGGTTGTGGCAATGGATGAAGACTTACTTGAAGAGGTGACTTCACTTGTTGAGTGGCCAGTTACACTAACAGCGTCATTCGAAGAAGAATTCTTAGCTGTGCCGGACGAAGCGCTTATCTATACTATGAAGGACGATCAGAAGTACTTCCCGTTATTAGACAAAGCAGGCAACTTAATTAATAAGTTCCTATTCGTGTCTAACATCGAAAGTAAAGATCCAAGTGTGGTTATCTCAGGTAACGAAAAGGTTGTTCGTCCTCGTCTAGCTGATGCACAATTCTTCTTTGAAACAGATAAAAAGAAAACCCTTGAAAGCCGTCTTGAGTCTTTAGGCAGCGTATTGTTCCAAAAGCAGCTTGGTACTTTAAAAGACAAGTCAGAGCGTATTGCGGCATTAGCGGGTTATATCGCTGAGCAAGTTGGTGCAGACAAGGTATTAGCTGAGCGTGCAGGTCTATTAAGTAAAACAGACTTAATGACTGAAATGGTTATGGAGTTCACTGACGTACAAGGTGTAATGGGTATGCATTACGCTCGTATCGACGGCGAGGCGGAAGAAGTTGCTTTAGCACAAAACGAGCAATATATGCCGCGTTTTGCAGGTGACAACTTACCATCTAATCCTATCAGCTATGCTGTTGCCTTGGCTGATAAGTTCGACACGTTAGTAGGTATCTTTGGTATTGGCCAAGCACCAAAAGGTGATAAAGACCCGTTCGCACTTCGTCGTGCAGCTATTGGCGCACTTCGCATCATGGTTGAGAAAGAGCTTAAGTTAGACATTCATGACATCGTTGCTAAGTCTCAGGAATTATTTGCTGACAAGTTAAGCAATGACAATGTGGCTGAAGATGTATTCGAATTTATGCTAGGTCGTTTCCGTGCTTGGTATCAAGATGAAGGTATCAGTGTTGATGTGATCCAAGCTGTATTAGCGCGTCGTCCATCTTCACCGGCTGATTTCGACCGTCGTGTTAAAGCGGTAAGTCACTTCCGTACATTGGCTGAAGCTGAAAGCTTGGCTGCGGCGAATAAGCGTGTAAACAATATTCTTGCTAAGAATAATGTGACGAGCGATGCAGCTGTAGACAACGCTTTATTAGCTGAAGACGCTGAGAAAGTACTAGCAGCACAAGTTGCAGAGTTAACCGAAGCGCTAGCTCCAGTGTACGCTGCAGGTGATTATCAAGGTGCACTAACGCAACTGGCAAGCCTACGTGAAGCGGTAGATAACTTCTTCGATAACGTGATGGTAATGGCTGACGATGAAGCGGTTAAAAATAACCGTTTAGCACTGCTAAGTCAGTTAAGTCGTTTATTCTTAAATACAGCGGATATCTCTGTTTTACAGAACTAGTTGAATTGACCAAAAAACTTAAAAAGCCAACCTCAGCGGTTGGCTTTTTGTCATTTATTGTTAGAGGTTAAATACCGATCCGCTTAATTAAATGAGCTATTTTGAGGCAGCAAAAGCTCATCGATAGCAAGGCAAAAATTTTGTGATTTAGTTTTTCTAAATAAGAAGTTTTTAACGCCGCTAGCGAGAGGTTTAGCCCCTCAAAATGATTAAGTATTATTGCGGAGCGGTATAATTCTTTTACACAATACTTCGCACTTTTACAGTTGTTTAGATTCTAATGAATAGCAATTAGAAAAGCTCAGAATAAAGCTGAGCAAAATGGCTGAGAGGAAATTAAAAGTATGAAAAAACTATCCGCAGCGTTAATGGCTTTATTACTTTCTGCGTGTTCGAGTCAGGTATATGTTCCAGGCCAAGAAATTATTCAGCCTAATGTAAAACCCCTCGATAGAGACATGTACCTTCGCGGTGACTTCACCTTATGGGATGCAGAGCCTCACTATAAACTGGGTGCACAACAGCCGGGCATTTACACAGTACGCGCAAAGTTTATGACACCAGGCAAGGTGTATGAATTTAAAATTGCCGATGAGTCTTGGAGTAAAGGTTTTAACTGTGGTTATCAGTCGTCAGGCTCACTGCAATTAAATAAACCAATACTAGCGAACTGTGACACGGTATATAACTACTTTAGTTTTGCACCGAGTAAAAAGGGCTGGTACACCATTACCTTTGATTATCGAAACTCGGCATCGCCTATGGTCATGGTGAGTAAAGGATAAGTTAAAGCGAACAAATGCTTTACAAAAAAAGGGCTTATTTGCCCTTTTTTATTAGGTAACGGAAAGGTGCTTGTTCAACTTCTTTGGCAACCAATGTATGGTCCATAAATTCACAGAAGCTTGGAATATCACGGGTGGTTGATGGGTCATCAGCGATAATTAATAACGTTTCACCATCAGACATTTTTCTCACCGCACCACGCACCATCATCACAGGCTCAGGACAACGAAGACCGATAGCATCTAATGTATGATCGGGATTAGAAAATGGCATGGTGACTCTCTTATACAAGCTAAAAATAGGGCGAATATTTTACCCACTGCGCGATGACAAATAAACCATTGCAAGCGACTAATTTAAGCTTCACACCTATAACGAAAAAAGGCAAAGCGTTTTCACACTTTGCCTTTGTACCAGCATTCATGACTGAAATACTGGTTCACCAAGTTGAGTTTTGCGTTTTGAATAATTTCTCGACAAGAGAAATGAGCGCAAGCGTTGTAACAGCTCACTCAGCAAGTGAGCTGTTATGGGCTTATTCTACGCGCTCAAACACCGTTGCGATGCCTTGGCCTAAACCAATGCACATGGTGGCTAAACCATATTTTGCACCTTTGTCTTCCATCAAGTGGATAAGTGACGTACTGATACGTGAACCCGAACAACCCAGTGGGTGCCCTAGGGCAATCGCACCACCATTTAGATTCACTTTCTCGTCAGCCACTTCAAGTAGGCCAAGGTCTTTCAATACAGGTAGAGATTGTGCAGCAAATGCTTCGTTAAGCTCAGCTACATCAATATCATCAATCGTGATACCTGCTTGCTTAAGTGCTTTCTTACTTGCAGGAACCGGACCGTAACCCATGATTGATGGATCGCAACCTGCAACCGCCATTGACTTAACACGTGCACGAATTGGTAAGCCTAGTGCTTTGGCTTTCTCTTCGCTCATTACGAGCATCACAGATGCGCCATCTGACAGTGCTGATGAAGTACCCGCAGTTACCGTGCCTGACGCTGGGTTAAACACAGGGCGAAGTTGCGATAAGCCTTCAAGTGTTGTCTCTGGACGAATTACTTCGTCGTTTTCTACTAATACTGGCACGCCATCATCATCGTGACCTTCAGTTGGTAAAATCTCACGAGCGAAACGACCTTCAACAGTCGCAGCATGTGCACGTTGGTGTGAACGTACCGCGAACGCATCTTGTTGCTCACGGCTGATACCATGAATCGTTGCAAGGTACTCAGCAGTTAAACCCATTGAACCTGCAGCTTGTGCCACTGAAGTTGATAAGCCAGGGTGGAAATCAACACCGTGTGTCATAGGTACGTGACCCATGTGCTCAACACCACCGATAAGATAAGTGTCACCAGCACCTGTCATGATTGCGCGTGCTGCATCATGCAGAGCTTGCATTGATGAGCCACATAAACGGTTTACGGTAACTGCTGGCACTGTGTGAGGAATACCAGCAAGCAGTGCCGCATTACGCGCCACGTTGAAGCCTTGCTCAAGCGTTTGTTGAACGCAACCCCAATAGATGTCGTCGATGCTTGCAGGATCAACTTGTGGGTTACGCTCAAGAATACCTTTCATTAGGTGTGCACTTAAGTCTTCTGCGCGACGGTGTTTGAATACACCGCTTTTAGAGCGGCCCATTGGCGTACGAAGACAATCAACGATTACTGCATTTTGCATAGTCATGTTATTGGCCCTCCACGGCATAGAATACTTTACCTTCAGTCGCCCATTGACGCGTCTGTTCTGATACTTGGTAAATTTCACCTAGATGTGCGTACTTGTCAGCCATAGCAACAAAGTTAGCTAGGCCAATTTGATCTAGGTAACGGAATGCACCGCCTCTGAATGGAGGGAAACCAATACCATAGATAAGCGCCATATCTGCTTCTTGTGGAGAAGCGACAATGCCTTCTTGTAAGCAAAGTAGGACTTCGTTGATCATTGGCACCATACAACGCTCAATGATGGTTTGTTTATCAAACTCAGTTGCCGCATCACAAATGCTGCTTAGTAGTGCAACTGCGTCAGCGTCTTTGCTCTTCTTAAGGCGACCGCGACGATCTGGTGCATATTGGTAGAAACCTTTTTGGTTCTTTTGACCAAAACGCTCAGCATTAGCAAGTACCGCAACCGGATCTTTATCTTGGCGAGCCATGCGAGTAGGGAAGCCATCGGCCATCACACCCGTACAATGGTTTGCTGTATCGATACCGACAACGTCTAGTAGGTATGCCGGACCCATAGGCCAACCAAATACGTTTTCCATGACTTTATCTACTTTAGTAAAATCAGCGCCTTCAACAACGAGTTTGCTGAAACCTGCAAAGTAAGGGAAAAGTACACGGTTAACGAAGAAACCCGGGCAGTCGTTTACAACGATAGGTGACTTGCCAAGTTTTAGTGCGTAATCAACCACGGCTGCAACTGTTTCATCTGAAGTCTTTTCACCACGGATGATCTCAACAAGCGGCATTTTTGGCACTGGGTTGAAGAAGTGCATACCACAGAAGTGTTCTGGTTTTTCTAGCGCTTCAGCCAGTTCATCAATGCGGATTGTTGACGTGTTTGAGGTTAAAATTGTGCCTTCAGGTAATTGCTTTTCAAGCCCTGCAAGTACTGTTTTCTTAACTTGTGGATGTTCAACAACCGCTTCAACCACAATGTCAGAGCCCGCTAAATCAGCATCATTCAGTGTTGGTTTGATCTTACCTAGCGTGCCAACCATCTTGTCTAGTTTCATGTGACCGCGTTCTACTTTTTTACCAAGTAGGGTTGCTGCTTCATTCATGCCTAGATCAAGGGCCGCTTGGTTGATGTCTTTCATGACAATCGGTGTGCCTTTGTAAGCAGATTGGTAAGCGATACCGCCACCCATGATACCTGCACCTAGTACAGCTGCTTGTTTAATCTCTGTAGAAGATTGTTTCGCTTGTTTCTTGGCAACACCTTTAATGTATTGGTCAGCTAAGAAAATACCCGTTTGCGCGGCTGCTTCTGCAGTTTTCGCTAGCTTTGCGAAGTTGGCATTTTCAATTGCCATGGCTTCATCGCGTGTTGCATTTGCAGCGGCTTTAATTGTTCTTACAGCCATCACAGGTGCAGGGTAGTGACCTTTGGTTTTACCTACCACTAGGCCTTCAGCCATTGCGAAGCTCATGCCTTGCTCAACGCGGTTTAGTTTAAGTGGGTCAAGTTTTAGCTGACGTTTTGCACGCCAATCAAGTTTGCCAGCAACAGCTTGCTCAAGAGTTTTTACTGCTGCTTCAACTAATTTGTCTTTTGCAACCACACCGTCTACAGCACCGACTTTCAATGCGTCTGCTGCACGGTTTTCTTTACCTGTGGTGATCCACGTCATGGCATTATCAGCACCGATAATACGTGGTAATCGAACCGTACCACCGAAACCAGGCATGATCCCTAATTTAACTTCTGGTAGGCCGATTTTTGCGTTTTGACTTGCGATACGGTAATCCGTTGCAAGTAGCCATTCACACCCACCGCCAAGTGCAAGGCCATCAATAGCAGAGGCAGTTGGGAACGGAAGGTCTTCGATGGCATCGAAAATATCTGTTGCTGACTTGATCCAACCAACTAGTTCTTCTTCTGGGCGTTGGAAAGTCGGTAAGAATTCAAAAATGTCGGCGCCGATGATGAAATGGTCTTTGTCACTGGTGAAAACCATCGCCGCGATATCATCGCGTTGGCTAAGTTCGGCAAATGCTTTGCCACATTCTTGTAGGGTTTGCTGAGAAAGTTTGTTTACCGAACCTGGCATACAGAACTTAAACTCAGCGATATTGCCTTTGTAAAAATCAACTACAAAGGACTCGCTCTTGTATAACATGCTTGTTCTCCCGTGCTATTACACTGGTACGATGAGTTGTTAATTTACTCAGTTTGGACCCTTTAAATTAAAATTGCAATGAAAAATTTACCCCAGGTTTACGCCTGCCTTAAAAATTTGCAGTTGAGCTGCTAAGGTGGTGGAGTGACGATTGAGTCTGAATATTTTAAGACCGTTCATCCTTGGCTTAGGTAAGCTTACTGGTGTTTAGGCACGTATGTATTTTTAGTTTGCTGTTTGAGTATAGCTTTAAAGTCAAAGAGTACATTTATTCATCTTAGAGATAGCCAAGCTTAGGCAAGATGAATGCATTAATACTTATCTCATTCATTAATTTAAAATTTAAAGTGTAAAGGTCATTATGAAATCTTGGATCATGACCATTGCCGCTACCAGTCTTGGCGCATTTAGCTGGTTTTCTTCTGCGAGCAATGATCATCAAGCATTTAAAGATGCAGAAAAAATTGCACGCTCGGGAAACTACAAAGCGTTTAAAGTGGCGATCAACGACTTAGATCATCCGCTCAAACCTTATGCCGAGCTGGCGTTTTATAAACGTTACCCTCGTCTTAAATACCAGCAAGACATCAGCCATTATTTAAGTGTCTACGATAACACGCCGTTAGAGTGGCCAGTACGCAAGAGCTGGCTAGAGTATTTGCAGCGTCGTGGAAAAAAAGCGCTCTTTGTTGAGTATTACCAGCCCACCAGCAATGCCGAATTACACTGCCGCTATTTACAGTATCAGATTGATTTAGGTGCACCGAAAGCACAGCTGCTTGACCAAGTCGATGCACTTTGGACGGTCGGTAAGTCTCAGCCTAAAGCGTGCGATAAGTTATTTAGAATTTGGCGTAAAGACGGGCGTATGACTCAAACCTTGGTCTGGCAGCGTATCACTAAAGCGGCACAGGGCGGGCAAGTTGCGTTGTTGCCTTACTTAAAAACGTTGCTCCCTAAAAAAGAAGCTTACTTAGCTGATTTATATAAAGCAGTCAGGCGTGACCCAAGTGCCTCTGCGGGTCTATACCGTTATAAGAAGCGCTCTAGTAAAGAAGCTGAAATTGCGGTTTATGGTGTGAAGCGCCTCATTTGGCGAGATCAAAAGCTTGCTTTAAGAGCATGGGATAAGCTGCAAGGCATGTTTACATTCAGCCAATCACAAAAAGATGCGGTAGCGTATCGCTTTGCATTGGCTTTGGCATCAAAAGGGCATGATGATGCACGCTTTTGGTTGAACAAAGTACCTGAAGAATTAC
This sequence comes from Pseudoalteromonas sp. NFXS53, assembly GCF_056629255.1. Classification (NCBI taxonomy): domain Bacteria; kingdom Pseudomonadati; phylum Pseudomonadota; class Gammaproteobacteria; order Alteromonadales; family Pseudoalteromonadaceae; genus Pseudoalteromonas; species Pseudoalteromonas sp. NFXS53. The sequence goes on from NZ_JBWVBR010000018.1 coordinate 92,521, forward strand.
AAGATACGAAACTTCGCCAATGGATGATGGCCAACATGCTCAAAGAGCAAGATTGGGCGGGGATTGTGGCTTTATTTACGGGGATGAAGAACTTAAGTAATGGCCAACAATACTGGCTTGCTTATAGTTATAATCAGCGTGGTGAGCCAGAAAGAGCACAACAGTTATGGCAGCCTATTGCATTAAAGCGTGATTATTATGGCTTTTTAGCTGCGGCACGTTTGAATATGCCAGTGTCGTTGAACAATCAAACCCTCGATGTACCTCAACCTATTATTGATAAGGTGTCTCAGGCGCCGGGCTTTTTAAGAGCGAAAGCTCTTCTCGAATTAAGTCGTTTTACTTCGGCCAGAAGGGAGTGGAACTATTTGACCAATACTTCGAGTGATGCAGAAAAGTTGGCAGCTTCTTTATTGGCAGCTGACCTAGAATGGTATGACAGTACCATTCGTACACTCGCGCAAATTAAAGCATGGAACTATGTAGATTTAAGATTCCCCATGGCGTTTGAAGACTTATTCACCCGTTATAGTGAACGAAACCATGTAGATGTAGCCTGGAGTATTGCAATTGCTCGCCGAGAAAGCTCATTTGCACCAGACGCAGTGTCTCATGCTAATGCCCATGGTTTAATGCAATTATTACCGAGTACGGCTAGATATGTTAGCAAACGAAAAGTATCTAAACGCCAGCTATATAAACCGGCCACCAATATTCGTTTAGGTACCGATTACTTAGAGTATCTAAAGAAAAAAAATGGCGGTAATGAGATTTTGGCAACGGCTTCTTATAACGCTGGGTATCATCGAATTAAGCGTTGGCTACCTGAGCAAGGCATGCCTGCTGAGCTTTGGATAGAGCTCATTCCATTTAAAGAAACCCGAAACTATGTGAAAAATGTGATGGCATATCGTCAGGTCTATCACACAAAGTTAGGTCGTGAAGGCAATATATTGGCCCCAATCTTGGATATGAAAATAGAAAAGTAAGTGAAGCTGGCAATCCAGCGTGTTGGCTGGATTGCGTTTCAGGCCTTATGCTAAACTGGCAAAATGAAAAACCAAACGAAATGGGTACACCATGGAACAATTAGCACATTTATACGCTGAGCATATTGCAACATTGCAGCAGCGCACCAAAACCATTATTGAGCGAGAAGGCTTAGATGGCTTAGTGATCCACTCTGGACAAGCAAAGCGCCAGTTTTTAGATGACATGTATTATCCGTTTAAGGTGAACCCTCAGTTCAAAGCTTGGTTACCTGTGATCGATAATCCACATTGTTGGATTGTAGTAAACGGCGAAGATAAGCCTAAACTCATTTTTTATCGTCCGGTCGATTTCTGGCATAAAGTGCCTGATGAGCCGAATGATTTCTGGGCTGAGTATTTTGATATCCAGCTATTATTACAGCCGGATCAGGTAGAGAAATATCTGCCATACGATAAAGAAAAGTTTGCTTACATTGGTGAGTATTTAGAAGTGGCACAGGCATTAGGTTTTAACAATGTAAACCCAGAAACTGTGATGAACTATTTGCATTTCCACCGTGCTTACAAAACGCAATATGAACTGACTTGTTTACGTGAAGCAAACCGTTTAGCTGTGTTAGGTCATAAAGCTGCACGTGATACGTTTTATGCTGGCGGTTCAGAGTTTGCTATTCAACAAGCTTACCTAAACGCTACGCAACACATGGAAAATGACACGCCGTACGGCAACATTGTTGCACTGAATGAAAACTGTGCAATTTTGCACTACACGCATTTTGACCGTAAAGCCCCTGCTAAGCATCTATCTTTCTTGATTGATGCTGGCGCAAACTTTAACGGTTACGCCGCTGATATTACCCGTAGTTACGATTTTGAAAGGAAGGGTGAGTTTGCTGAGCTAATTAAAGTTCTGAACGATCACCAAATTGAGTTAGGCAAAGGTTTACAACCGGGCAAACTATATGGTGAGTTACATATTGATTGTCATCAGCGTATTGCACAAACCTTGGCTGACTTTAAGATCGTAAACCTTGCGGCTGATGACATTGTGGCTAAAGGCATTACTTCAACATTCTTCCCACATGGTTTAGGTCATCATTTAGGTCTGCAAGTGCATGACATGGGTGGTTTCATGGCAGATGAAGCGGGTACACACCAAGCGCCACCTGAAGGTCATCCATTCTTACGTTGCACACGCAAGATTGAAGCAAACCAAGTGTTCACTATCGAGCCAGGTTTATACTTCATTGATTCATTACTCGGTGATTTAGCGAAGACGGATAACAACCAATATATTAATTGGGAAAAGGTTGACGCATTCAAGCCATATGGTGGTATTCGCATCGAAGACAACATCATTGTGCATGAAGATCGCCTAGAAAATATGACACGTGATTTAGACCTAGACTAATTGTTTTTCTGGGGTTGGCAGGATTAAGTCGACGCATTGAAACGAAATTCGTTACACTAACGGGAAGCAGTTGCTTCCCGTTTTTTATTAAAGAATCTAATACCAATCCTCTTAATTAAGTGATCTATTTTGAGGCAAGGAAAGCTTGTCGATAACGCCGCTCACGCGTCCTGCTATCGCTGAGGTACCTACTTCCATGTAGGCAAGGCGAAAATTTTGCTATTTAGTTATTCTAAATGAGAAATTTTTAACGCGGTTAGCGGCAGCTTTAATCCCTCAAAATGATTAAGTATTATTGAGTATTGGTATAAATACTGGACCCCCAACTTTATGTCAGAATTCTATATTCCGAGCGAATCCATCAGTCATCACGAAGAAATTAAGAAGAGCACTTTTTTAGTGCATATTGCGCATACGCCAACCATTGAGTCCGCGAAAGCCTTTATCCAGAAGATAAACGATGACTACCCAGATGCCAGGCATAACTGTTGGGCACATGTTGCAGGGGCGCCTGGGGGCAGTCATGTTTATGGTTTTTCGGATGATGGCGAACCCAATGGCACTGCAGGTAAACCTATGTTGAATGTGCTTATCGGCTCTGGGCTTGGTGAAATAACCGCAGTGACAACCCGTTATTTTGGCGGCATTAAGCTGGGCACGGGCGGTTTAGTGCGTGCTTATGGCGGTACGCTAAATAATGCCATTGAGGTATTAAAAACCACGTTGAAAGTGCCTGCAACTGAGCTGGTAGGGCGCTCTGATTATGCGCTGCAGGGAGTTATCGAGCAGTATTTAAATACCCATTTCACTATTTTGCAGCTGGATAAAAGCTATGACTCAGCGGTGAATTGGCAAATCAGTATTGATAGTCGACAAGTTGAACAAGCACAGCAAGAAATTTTTGATTTAACCCATGGAGTGGTTGAGTTAGTCTGTAAAGAGTAAGACAATCAAGTAATAACACTCTGTCATTCTTATTTTTGAAGCGTAACGCAGCATGCAATTTCGTACCATAATAAAAATTCTTGGCCAGCTGGTGGCCTTATTTAGTATCACAATGGTGCCGCCTGCACTGGTTTCGCTGATTTATAAAGATGGTGGGGGTGTACCATTCGTACTGGCATTTGTGTTCAGTATCATCATGGGTATGTTGGCGTATTATCCTAACCGCCATCAAAAAGGAGATTTGAAAGCCAGAGAAGGCTTCTTGATAGTAGTGTTATTTTGGCTGGTACTGGGGTCGTTCGCATCCTTACCGCTTATCTTCTTACAAACACCCAACCTCTCTTTGGCAGATTCTGTATTTGAAGCGTTTTCAGGTTTAACCACAACCGGTGCAACTGTTTTAACGGGCATTGAAACCTTGCCTAAGTCGGTATTGTTCTACCGTCAGCAACTGCAGTGGTTAGGGGGCATGGGTATCATCGTATTAGCGGTTGCGGTCTTGCCCATGCTAGGTGTCGGTGGCATGCAGTTATATCGTGCAGAAACGCCGGGGCCTGTGAAAGACTCGAAAATGACACCTCGGATCGCCGATACGGCTAAGCACCTTTGGTATATTTATGTGGCGTTAACGTTAGCCTGTACTTTGGCATATTGGTTGGCGGGCATGAACTTTTTCGATGCGTTATGTCATGCTTTCTCAACGATTGCGATTGGTGGCTTCTCGACGTATGACGCATCCATGGGTTACTTTGACAGCCCTTTAATTAACCTCATTTGTGTGGTGTTTTTGATCATTGCTGCCGTGAACTTCTCACTGCATTACGCGGCGGTCTCGAGTCGTAATGTACGAGTGTACTTACGCGATCCAGAATTCAAAGTGTTCTTATTTATACAGCTTGCTTTGGTCGTCATTTGCTTTGCTGTTTTATCGTCAAATCAAGTGTATGCCGATGGAGATGAAACCTTAGATCAGGCTTTGTTCCAAGCAGTTTCTATCAGTACGACCGCAGGCTTTGCGACAGATAATTTCTCGGCTTGGCCTCTGTTTTTACCTATCTTACTTATCTTCTCAAGCTTTATTGGTGGCTGTGCGGGCTCGACTGGTGGTGGCATGAAGGTGGTACGCGTGTTCTTACTGTATCTTCAAGGTGTGCGAGAGCTAAATCGTTTGGTTCACCCACGTGCTATTTACTCTATTAAATTAGGTCGCAAAGCGCTGCCAGACAAAGTCGTTGAAGCAGTATGGGGCTTTTTCTCAGCTTATGCCCTAGTGTTCGTGATCATCATGATTGCATTACTAGGTACTGGCATGGACAACATTACTGCATTCTCAGCGACAGCGGCATGTTTAAATAACTTAGGTCCGGGATTAGGCGATGTGGCTGCACATTATGGCGACATTACCGATTCAGCAAAATGGATCTTAACGTTAGCTATGGTATTTGGTCGTTTAGAAATATTCACACTACTGGTGTTATTTACACCGACATTTTGGCGTGGCTAGGCTAGTCTTAAGGCTTAACGAAAAATTTAGGTCAGCAGATTAAAGTCTTTGGTAGACGGCCGATATAAACAGGAATAACAAAAATAAAAGGGACACTTGTACTGACTGCAAGTTGTAAAAGGTCAAAGATGTTAAAGTCGCAAACCAGTGTAGATGTATCTATTATTTCTCAGCTGCCAACAGGGAGCACGGTAGATATTGAAGTGATCATGCCGGCAGGCTCAAAACGCTTAAAAACGGAATTTGTCGGTTATATGTCGGGGCAATATATCATTTTGAATTGCCCGTCTACACAGCGTTTAGGTGCAGCACTTGATTATGTCAAAGAGGGCACATACGTGGTGGTTCGCGCTGTACTCGAGCAAGGTGATGGGCAAATCATTGCATTTAAAAGTATGATTAAAGCCGTTACAACACACCCGACTAAACTTATCTTTTTATTTCTGCCCCGTGCTGTGCAAAGCTATCAGCTCCGTGAACAAGTGCGTATTCCGACTTTAATCCCAGCAGTATTTAATACCAGTGACCACTCTGAGGTTGGCGTGATAAAGGATATTTCTTTGTCGGGTCTTCAGTTTGATTTGCACAGTGATGATGTCTGTCCTAATGCTGATTTAAAAGAACAAGACTGTGAAATTTTACTTGAAGGAAAACAAAACCAGCAATTTAAACTCAATGGTGAGATTTGCCGAGTGAAACAAAAAGAAGGTCTGGTAATGTTGGGTATAAAATTGAAGAACGATCAGACTTTTATGGAAGCCATAATGAAAGAGTATTTGATCGACCTGTCAGTGTTACAAGCCGATCAAAAAGACTAACGCGATGGGTTGAACCTAAACGAATAGCGCGCTTACTTGGAATAGCTTTTCGACTACACCAATTTGCTTTTTATCGATTAAGAACATGATGACATGGTCGCCAGACATAATCACAGTGTCATCATGAGCAATCAGCACTTCATCATTACGCACAATGGCACCAATGGTAGTACCGACAGGCAGCTTAATATCGCTGATAGCACGGCCAACTACTTTTGAGGTATTTTCATCACCGTGCGCAACCGCTTCTATGGCTTCTGCAGCCCCTTTACGTAATGAATATACGTTGACGATATCACCACGACGAACATGGGTGAGTAGTGCAGATATAGTTGCTTGTTGAGGTGAGATAGCAATATCAATCTCACCACCTTGGACCAAGTCAACATAAGCACCACGCTGGATCAGTACCATGGTTTTCTGTGCGCCCATACGCTTTGCCAACATGGCAGCCATGATATTGGCTTCATCATCATTGGTGACTGCGATGAACACGTCGACTTGTTCAATATGCTCTTCAGAAAGCAGCTCTTGATCTGAGGCGTCTCCACAGAACACGACGGTATTGTCGAGCATTTCTGAAAGCTCAGTGGCACGCGCTTGATTACGTTCGATCAGTTTCACGCTGTGGTTCTTCTCAAGCGAACGCGCAAGGCCCGCACCGATATTACCACCACCGGCAATCATGATCTTTTTATAAGATTGCTCGAGTTTTTGTAGCTCATTCATTACCGCGCGAATGTGTTTGGTTGCGGCAAGGAAGAAGATTTCATCATCAGCTTCAATAACCGTGGTACCCAGAGGCTTAATGGCTTTACCTTGGCGGTAAATCGCCGCCACGCGAGTATCTACGTTTGGAATATGCTCTTTCAGTGCTGACAGCGCATAGCCCACTAGCAGACCACCGTAATACGCTTTTACAGCAACCAGTGACAGCATGCCATCACCAAACTGCAGTACTTGTAATGCGCCGGGGTAATCAATCAAGCGACGAATGTATTTGGTCACCAACTGCTCTGGCGCAATGTAGTGGTCTACGGGTAAGTCGTCGTTATGGAATAGCTTCTCACGATACTTCAAATATTGCTCAGAGCGGATCCGAGCAATTTTTGTTGGTGTATTGAAGATACTGTAGGCGACCTGACAAGCAACCATATTAACTTCATCCGAACTGGTCACCGCGATGATCATATCGGCATCTTCAGCACCCGCTTGGCGAAGTACATCTGGGTGTGCGCTGTGACCAGCAACCCCTTGCAAGTCATATTTATCTTGAAGCTCTCGTAAACGATCGCCGTCGATATCAACTACGGTGATTTCGTTTTGTTCACCTACAAGGTTTTCTGCTAGGGTGCCGCCAACTTGTCCGGCGCCTAAAATGATGATCTTCATAGTGTGATTAATTACTTTTTAATTATTTTTGCGTAATAAAAGCCATCGGTTAAACCAGGTAACAACTGTAAGCCGGGTGCTTCAGGTGTGTCACTCTCATGAAGAGGCTGGTGAATGGCGTCGCTGTTGTCAGCTAAAAACTGTGCGACTTGCTGTTTGTTTTCTTTTGGTAGTACTGAGCAAGTTGCATACAGTAACGTACCACCAGACTTTAACAGTGGCCAAATGTTTTTCAGGATCTGGCCTTGCAGTTCGGCAAGATCGTCAATGTCAGTTTTTCTACGAAGCCATTTAATATCAGGATGACGACGAATTACACCCGTGGCCGAACAGGGCACATCGAGTAAGATGCGATCGTATTGCTGACCGTCCCACCAGTTATCTGGCTGACTGGCATCGGCATGAATACAGTTTGCTTCAAGGCCAATACGATCAAGATTTTGCTCAACGCGAAGTAAGCGGTCACTGTCGGCATCTAGTGCATCAACGTGTGCCTTGGCAAGCTCTAAAATATGACAGGTTTTACCGCCAGGTGCTGCACAGGCATCTAAAATGCGTTCGTCATCTTGTGGCTCAAGTAAACGAGCAGCGAGCTGGGCTGCAGCATCTTGCACCGAACTGGCACCTTGTTTAAACCCTGGTAGCTTGGCCACATCACAGGCTTTATCTAAGATGATGGCGTCTTGATATTCTGGGTAGTGCTCGGCGCGAATACCCGCTTCATCAAGTGCTTCTAAGTATTCTTCTGTGCTGCCCATGTGCTGGTTAACACGCAGCCACATAGGGGCTTGTAATTGGTTTTGCTCAAGAATATCTTGCCACTGCTCAGGGTAAGCTTCTTTAACGGCTTTAATAAACCAGCCTGGGTGGTTGAATGTTAAAACATCATTACCTTGGCTGCTTTCTTCTAAAGTATCTTGCTGGCGTTGGAAGTTACGCAGTACTGCATTGACCAAACCTTTAAGGCCACCGGCGCGCATTTGCATCAATGCATTTACTGTTTCGGCAACGGCAGCATGCTCAGGCACACGCATATGTTGTAACTGATAGATACCTACATAAAGTAAAAATTGGAAAACACGGTTTTTACCTTTAAGCGGCTTTTCTAGCAGTTGCTGGCAGTAATTTTCTAAACTTGGTAAGTAGCGTAAAACGCCATAACAAATTTGTTGTAATAGTGCTTTGTCTTTTGGCGATAAGTTTTTTGCAGCAAGCGGAAGCTGTGTATTCAGCGATTGGCCTTTATCGACAACCTGAAATAGGGTTTGCGCCGCAAGGGCGCGCACATTGGTCATTATTGACCCACCTTATTACCAGCGGCGACCCACTCAGCACGACCGTTTAAGAAGTCCTGTGCAGACATAGGTTTTTTACCTTGCGGCTGTAGTTGCGTGATACGTAGTGCATTTTCACCGCACGCGATCACGATACCTTGTTTGTCGGCATGTAATACTGTTCCCGCCTCGCCACTTTGTTCAACAACATCAGCTTGCCAAATCTTCACGGTGTTTTCTTGCATTTGGGTAAAACATACTGGCCAAGGATTAAAAGCACGAATGTTACGCTCTAGTTGTGCAGCATCCATTTGCCAGTCAATATCAGCTTCTTCTTTGCTGAGCTTCTTGGCATAGTTCGCAAGGTTATCATCTTGAGGCTCTGCAACCGCAGTGCCTGCTGCCATGCTGTTTAGCGTTTCAATGAGCGCTGGTGGCCCAAGCTCGGCAAGCTTGGTATAAAGGCTGGCGCTTGTGTCTTCAGCGGTAATCGGGCAAGTCGCAATATGCAGCATATCGCCTGTATCTAAGCCTTCATCCATTTGCATAATGGTCACGCCTGTTTCGGCATCACCCGCCCAAAGTGCACGCTGAATTGGTGCGGCACCACGCCAGCGCGGCAAAATAGAGCCATGCACGTTAACGCAGCCAAGGCGAGGTGTGTCTAACACCACTTTAGGTAACAATAGGCCATAAGCAACAACAACCATTACATCGGCGTTTAGGCTGGCTAATTCTTGCTGTGCTTCTTCACTTTTAAATGATTCAGGCTGGTAAACGGGTAAATCATGCTCAAGCGCTAAGGTTTTAACCTCACTGGCTTTGAGTTTTTTACCGCGACCCGCAGGGCGGTCTGGTTGGCTATACACACCAACAACTTGGTGTTCTGAATCGATAAGTGCTTGAAGGTGGCGCGCAGCAAAATCAGGCGTACCAGCGAAAACAATACGTAATGGTTGAGTCACAGAATATTCCAATGTTGTCAGGTTAAATTAAGAACGAGCCGCTAAGCGTGCTTCTTTTTCAAGTTTCTTGCGAATACGCTGGCGCTTAAGTGGCGATAGGTAATCAATAAATAATTTACCCATTAGGTGATCAAGTTCGTGCTGAGTACAAATCGCCAGTAGGCCATCGGCTTCATAGGTGTACTCTTCACCGTTCTCATTTAACGCTTTTACTGTGACTTGCTCTGCGCGGTCAACTTTTGCGTATGACTGAGGCACTGATAAACAGCCTTCTTCGCTGATAGTAGAGCCGTCTTTCGCGATGATCTCAGGGTTGATTAATACCAGTGGCTCATTGCCTTCTTCTGATACATCGATCACCACAATACGCTTGTGAATATCAACTTGAGTAGCTGCTAAACCAATGCCATTTTCGTCGTACATGGTTTCAAGCATATCTTTAACGATTTGACGGATCTCGTCGTTTACTTCAGCCACAGGCTCTGCAACTGTGCGTAAACGCTCATCTGGGAATCTTAATACTTCTAACTTAGCCATGGTTACCTTTTACTATTGAGCTATATATGCATTCGTGTATGCTTTCATTTTAGCCATTCACGTTTCCCTTTTACAGGTTTTGGTTGATAATATCGAAAAATAACTCAAGGAAGCTTTGATGAAATATTCCATTGCTGCGTTAATGCTCTCTGTTGGCGCTCAATTTTCGGCCATGGCTGATGTTTTAAAGTTGAAAGCCGATGCGCCACAACAATATGTGGTGAAAAAAGGCGACACCTTGTGGGACATTTCGACCATGTATCTGAACACGCCTTGGCGTTGGCCTGAATTGTGGCAATGGAACCCGCAAATTGACGATCCTGATTTAATTTATCCAGGCGATGTTTTGGCGTTGCAATACGATGCCCAAGGTAACCCGCGTCTAGTGTTAAAGAAAGGGGTGAAGAAGCTTTCTCCTCGTACACGAGTTGTGGTGCAAAAAAACACCGCTATTCCGACACTACCTTTAGCCATGATAGAGCCGTTTTTGCGCTTCGACCAAGCTATTGGTGCCGATGATCTAGATGGCAAGCCAATTGTATTGGGGTCAAACCGCAACGTACTGCGTAACACCCAAGGTCAGTTGTTGTATGTAAAGGGTAATCTGAATCCATCTGCAAACTATGGCATTTATCGCCGTGGTGAGGCTTACATAGATCCTGAGAATGGTGACACCTTAGCGTATGAATCGCGTTTAGTGGGGACGGCTCGAGTATTATTTGGTGGTGATATTGAAGCGGGCCATCCGGCAAAAGTAGAAATTGAAACCGTTCGCCAAGAAATTAAAACCAATGATGTATTGATGCCGATTAATGTCGGACAAAGCTTTTCTGCACAGTTTAGTATGACGCGTCCTACTGAAGCCATCGATGGCTCGATTATTTCAAGCGACAACCAAATGCGTGAGTTTGGTTCTACTGCCATTGTGGTATTGAATCGTGGCCGTGACGACAACCTTAAAGAAGGTCATATCCTTGATATTAACAAGCAGTCACCTACAGTTATTGAAGGCGAACATGGCCCACGTTACGTTGAAGACGCCAACAAGCTAGAAAAGTTTATTACTGGCTTTAGAGAAATGTTTGGTACTGAAAACGATGAAGACAGTGTGGTGTGGACTATGCCAAAAGAAAAAGTCGGTGAGCTGATGGTATTTAAAGTTTACGATAATATTAGCTATGCGATGGTGACTCGCTCTCAACAACCAATCAGAGTGGGAGATACCATTAGCGCCAATTAAGTGAAAGCTTATAAATGAAAAGATGCTCTAAGGAGGGAGTATGGCAACACTTTCACAGTTACAAGGATTGATACTGTATTTAACCAAAGGGCTGGGCAGTGCAACGCTCTCAGCCATAGAAAGCAAAATAGATCTTGTTGAGTTATTCGACTCACCCCATGATGAACTCATAGCGCTCGGCATTAAACCCGCCATCGCAGAGCAAATAGCCAATCCCGATTTAAAGCGTATAGAACAACTCCAGCATTTTTGTGAACAACAAAATATTCAAATTATTCATACCGAGCATGAAGCTTATCCAAAATTACTTAAGCAAACCTGTCATGCGCCTTTAATACTTTTCTGCAAAGGTAATATTACATTACTTAATGAGCCGCAAATTGCCATAGTGGGGAGTCGTAACGCAACACCACCTGGGTTGGAGTGTGCCTCCGAGTTTGCCTATCAGTTAACACGTTCAAGTATAACGGTCACCTCAGGTATGGCCATGGGCATTGATGGGGCTGCGCATAAAGGGGCGCTCGCTGGAAATGGTAATACCATTGCAGTATTAGGCACAGGTGTCGATGTGGTCTATCCAAAGCGACATAACTATTTATATCAGCAATTGGCTGAGCAAGGGCTCGTTATCAGTGAGTTTCTGCCGGGTACTGTGGCAAATCAACATCATTTTCCAAGGCGAAACAGGATTATTTCGGGGTTGTCGCTAGGCACCTTAATTGTTGAAGCAGAGATAAAAAGCGGCTCTTTAGTCACAGCAAAATATGCGCTTGAGCAAAATAGAGAGGTGTTTGCGATACCGGGTTCTATCAGAAATCCCCTCGCGGCTGGGTGTCATCACTTGATAAAACAAGGGGCAAAGTTAGTAGAAAGCGTGGCCGATATTTTAGAAGATGTGAGCTTTTTGCCAAATAACGGTCTATATAATATAGAAAGGGCAGAAAATGCCCCAATAGAAGATAGTAAGGAGAATTGCCCAGTATTGAAGAGTCTTGGTTTTGAAGCGGCCAGTGTCGACGTCATAACCCATAGGACTCAATGGCCAGTAGAGAAAGTATTAGCACGACTGCTGGATCTCGAACTCGAAGATAAAGTCGCCCGCACTGCGGAAGGCTACATAAAATTAGCGAGGGGTTAATCATGTTTGATATTTTAATGTACTTATTTGAAAACTATATCCATTCTGAATCGGATATTTTTGTTGAACAAAACGAATTAACTGACGAGCTATTACGTGCTGGTTTTAATCAAGATGAGATTTACAAAGCCTTGGATTGGCTGGAGCAATTAGCAGATTTACAACATAGCGATGAAATACCTTACCTAAATGCGACGGCCGATAAAGCCATTCGTATTTATACCGAAGAAGAGTGCCAACTTCTGGATGTTGAAAGCCGTGGCTTTTTAATGTTTGTTGAGCAAGTTGGTGTGATTGATAGCACAACACGTGAAATGGTCATCGACCGATTAATGGCCCTTGAAAAGGCTGAGATCAGTCTAGATGACTTAAAGTGGGTGATCTTAATGGTGCTCTTTAATGTGCCAGGTAAAGAGCAAGCCTATGCGCAAATGGAAGATCTGATCTTCGATGAGCCCACGGAGTATTTGCACTAGACGTACTTTTATTGATGCACAATACTTGACCCTAACTTTAGCACGGTTATATTAGGCGCAATTCAAACTGAGCTAAGAGGGTGACATGTATGAGTAAGATTGATCATTCTTTATTTAATGCTGATAAACATGCATTAGAAAAGGAATATGAAATTTGTCCTAAATGTGGCTCAGAGCTGGTGATGAAGCACAGCAAAAATGGGCCCTTCTTAGGTTGTGCCAGTTATCCTAAGTGTGATTATATTCGTTCTCTCGCCCAGCATGATAATCACGACATTAAAGTACTCGACGATTCTCCTTGCCCTGAGTGCGGTGAACCATTAGTTATTCGTAACGGTCGCTACGGTATGTTTATTGGATGCACCGGATACCCTGCCTGCCATTTTATTGTGCATGAAGACGAACCCGAAGAAGAAGGGTTACCAAACTGCCCTAAATGTAAAAAGGGCAAGCTCGTTGTTCGTAACAATAAATTCGGTAAACAATTCTACTCATGTGATGCCTACCCAAGTTGTAAGTACAGTTTGAATCAACATCCCGTCGATGAGACTTGCCCGCAATGTGGTTGGGGAGTGATGGTTGAGAAATCTCGTGGCGATAAAGCTGTGTTACAATGCCCGCAGAAATCCTGCCAACATAAAGTAGAGAAATCATAGTGAGCCATGAACAACAAACCAGCAAAGATACGCCTGAAGCTGTATTGCGTGCTGGTGGCGTAATTTGTTATCCAACAGAAGCTGTATATGGTCTTGGCTGTGATCCTGATGATCACAGTGCCGTGCAGCGCATTTTGGCATTAAAGCAAAGAGAAGAAGAGAAAGGGCTGATTTTAATTGCCGATAACTTTGCTCAGCTTTTACCTTATGTCGATGAAAGCAAAATTCCTATGGATAAACGCGCTGAGATTTTTTCTTCGTGGCCAGCTGCCATTACTTGGGCTTTGCCTGCTAAGTCTTCAACCCCTAAGTGGTTAACCGGTGCTCATTCAACAATCGCGGTACGCGTTAGTGCACACCCGGTGGTGAAGCAGCTTTGTCAGCAATTTGGTAAGCCGCTGGTGTCGACCAGTGCAAACATTGCAGGGCAACAACCAGAAGCAACACTAGACAAAGTAAAAGCGGTATTTAACGATCAAATCGACTTTTATGTTGAAGGGGCACTTGGTGGTGAGACCAAACCAAGTCAAATTAAAGATGCCTTTACCACACAGCTAATTAGAGAGTAAGCATGTCAAAAGTAAATTTAGAAACAGTCAAAGCCTTCTTATTACAATTACAAGAAACAATTTGTGCAGGCCTAGAACAAGCTGATGGTAAGGCGAAATTTGTTGAAGATGCGTGGGAAAGAGCGGAAGGCGGCGGTGGTCGTACACGTGTAATTCGTGATGGTGACGTAATCGAGCAGGGGGGTGTTAACTTCTCTCACGTATTTGGTGCGTCAATGCCCGCTTCGGCAACAGCTCATCGCCCAGAGTTAGCAGGTCGCAGTTTCCATGCATGTGGTGTGTCTTTGGTTATTCACCCTAAAAACCCTCATATTCCTACGAGTCATGCCAACGTGCGCTTTTTCATTGCTGAAAAAGAAGGAGAAGCACCCATTTGGTGGTTTGGTGGTGGTTTTGATTTAACACCTTTTTATCCTGTGTTAGAAGACGTAAAGCATTGGCACCAAGTCGCAAAAGACTTGTGTGATCCATTTGGTGACACTGTTTATAACGATTATAAAAAGTGGTGTGACGAATATTTTTATTTAAAACACCGTGGTGAAACCCGCGGCGTAGGTGGTCTGTTCTTTGATGATCTCAATGAGTGGGGGTTTGAGAAGAGCTTCGACTTTATGCAAGCGGTGGGCAATGGGTTCTTAGATGCCTACTTACCAATCATTGAAAAACGTAAAGACACGCCAACTAATGATGCACAGCGTCAATTCCAGCTTTATCGTCGTGGTCGCTATGTTGAATTTAACCTAGTGTGGGACCGAGGTACCTTGTTTGGCTTACAAACAGGGGGTCGTACAGAGTCAATTTTAATGTCTATGCCACCATTAGCGCGTTGGGAATATGACTTCACACCAGAAGCCGGTTCATTAGAAGCCAATTTATATGAATCTTACTTAAAGCCAAGAGACTGGTTAAGTCTTTAACTTCAGAGCTTGAATAGCAGACCATAAAAAACGGCGCTCAATTGAGCGCCGTTTTTGTATAAAGAAGGTTTTATTAATCGACTTTAAAGCTGCGCACTTGCTCATCCAAAGAGCGCGCGAGAGTCAGAAGTTCTTCACTGACTTGTTTACTGCGGTGCGCATCTTTTAAAGATTCTTCCGCATTATCACGAATACCAATGACACTGTGATTAATTTCTTCTGCTGCCAAGTTTTGCTGCTCTGTGGCGTCGGCGATTTGTACGTTTAAGTCATTAATTTCATGCATCTGATTTGAAATATCTTTTAGTGCCTGTGCGACTTTTTTCACTTGCAAGGCTCTATCGTCTGCTTCTTCACAAGAAGCACTCATCGCCTGAACAGTTTGCGCTGCTTCGCTTTGCAGTTTTTCAATGGTGCGCTTTATTTCATCTGTAGAGTCATGAGTACGGGTTGCTAGCGTTCTTACTTCATCGGCAACCACTGCAAAGCCTCTACCCGCTTCACCTGCTCGTGCCGCTTCGATTGCTGCGTTAAGTGCAAGCAGGTTCGTTTGCTCGGCAATACTGCTGATCACTTCAAGTACCTTACCCACTTCAAGGGTTTGATTTTGTAGTTGACTTACTTGCTCAGCGGCTTGACGAACATCCTGCGCAAGTTGATTAATACTTGCTTCTGTATGCTCTGCAACGGCCATACTATCTTCTGCTAGGTGATTACTTGAATCCGACTTCTCTGAGGCAAAGTGCGTGGTGTTTTTGACTTCGCTTGATGAACTCTCTAATTCATTAATCGCAGCGGCAACTGAATCTGTGCCTTGCTTTTGCGCCAAAATAGCTTGCTCTGTGGTATCTGCTGAGTTGTAAATACTCTCTGCCGAGCGAATAAGCACATGAGAAGAGTGGGAGACTTGCGCCATATTGTCTTTAAACGCGGTCATCATTTTATTGAAGTTCGTCGCTAAACGGCCAAGCTCATCGTCAATATCATCATCAATACGCAGACTTAAATCTTTGTTCTGTGTAGCAAGGCGCATGGTGCGACCAAGAGTTTTCAGACGTACAATGAATAGTTTTCTAAATAGCATGCCTAAAATGACAAAGGCCGAGATAAAAATGGCCGACAGTAAGCCTGTACTTAACCAAGTATTACTGGTTACCGTGTTATCTATGTCTTCTAATGAATAACTGATGCGAACAACCCCTAATACATCGCCTTCTTTTGCCATGTGGCAGCCCAAACAGTTCGTGCCTTTATAGTCACTGCTGGCGATCATAGGTCTAAGAAATGTCATCACACGCATATCATCGCGTTGTTCTATGACTAATGTTTCTTTACCTCTTAGTGCATCACGCTCAGCACCAGTAGTTGGCGCCTGATTTGAATTACCTGGTCCATAAAGTTTATTGATTTGTTCGCTACGAATGATATGGGCATCTTCAATACTAGGGTGTGCACGTAGCTTCTCGCTGAGTATTTCGCGGTTGGCCATAGTGCCTGTCAGCATCATGGTATTAATTGAGTCAAAGTAGTTATCAGCTAATAATTTGATATTCTCTGCAACGGTCTCTTGAGCAAGTTTTTGTTGCTGATCTGAGCTACTCCAAATACTGGCAATGAGCACAAGTACGCCCGTTATCGCTAAAAGTGCATAAATTTTATGTTGTATCGATTTCACAGTAATCATTCAATCTCACTCATATGTTATTCCATTATGCAGCTTTTAGAGATAAGGAGGCTTGATTCAGCGCAAATGAGCCACAGCTAATTTAACAATTGATTAATAGTTTAGTCCTTATTTATCATGTGTGTAGCTAATTGCTCGAAAGATTTTCTTAGTCCCACTCTTAGTAACGGATTATCCACCTCGATTTCGAGTGCTTTATTCATGCAAAACATCCACTGATCTCTTAAGTCTTTATCTATCGAAAAAGGCATATGGCGTTTTCGCAGCATAGGGTGCCCGTATTTCTCAACAAACAGGTCTGGGCCACCTAACCAACCAGATAGAAATTCGAAAAAGACTAAGCGAATTCTATCTAAAGGTTGTGGGTGCATGTCATATAGTGGTTTTGCGTATTCTTCTTCTGCCATTACATCGTAAAATCGATTCGCTAAGGCTTTAACACCGTCCTCACCACCTAAAATTTCATAAGGTGATTTTTCCACTGTAGGGGTCTCGTGCATATTACTCTCTTGTTCTTTACTTGCATCTTTGTTGAAGATGCGTTTAATTAGCTGCTTCATAAACTATTCACTGGGCTTATTTAATGGGTAAATTCGCGGTATTTGGTAATCCGATAAAACATTCTAAATCGCCACAGATCCATAGGCAATTTGCAGAGCAGTTTTCAACGCAAATAGATTATCAAGCTTTGCTGTCGCCATTAGATGAATTTGAAGCATTCACACAAGACTTTTTTACAAACGAAGCGGGCGAGGGAGCCAATGTCACCTTGCCTTTTAAAGAGCGTGCATTTGAGCTGGTGGATGAACTCACAGAAAGAGCACAGTTAGCGGGAGCTGTGAATACCATTAAGAAGTTAGATGATGGTCGATTACTTGGTGATAACACCGATGGCGCTGGGTTAGTGGCAGACTTAATTCGTAATGAATGCAAACTAGATGGTGCATCTGTTTTGCTTATAGGTGCCGGTGGTGCAGCAAGAGGGTGTATTTATCCTTTATTGCAAGCAGGGGTGAAAGACATCACCATTGCGAATCGCACCAAAGAGAAAGCTGAGATATTGGCCGAGCAGTTTTCTGCTTATGGTCATGTGAAAGGTGTTGGCTTAGACGAGGTGTCCGATTCGACTTATCAAGTGGTGATTAACTCGACATCATCGAGTGTGACCGGTGAACTTCCAAATATATCGGAGGCTGTTTTTACACAATGTCACCTTGCCTACGATATGTTTTATAGCAATGAGCAAACTAGCTTCTTGAAATGGGTCGAGTCTATTAACTCAAATACCAAGTTAGTAGATGGAATTGGTATGCTAATAGGGCAGGCAGCAGAAGCATACTATCTTTGGCAAGGCGATATGCCTGAATTAACACCGGTAATAAATACATTTGCTAAGGGCTAACATGAATCAAGCAATCTTATTTAATGATGATGCGAGTTTTAATGCGACTCAGCAAAGAATAGAGTTCACAGCGATGAATTCTGGTTTAATCATTCGTTGCTTTGTTGCATTTGCAGGCGAAGAGGTGACAGCGCTTGCCCACTTTGCCAAACATCAATTTGATTATGAAATGCAAGCTGAGGAGCTTATCGAAGAAGAAAGCTACTCAGCAGAAGGGGAAGTATTACTTAGCCGAGTCTGACTCTGCTAGGTAATCATCTTTCAACTCAACATAATTGAGCGCTGATATTTTCAAGAAGGCTAACTCTGAATCAGTTAACGGACGAGCTTGTTTCACCGGGCTACCTACATATAAATAGCCTGATTCAAGTTTCTTATTAGGCGGCACTAATGCACCGCCACCGATGATGACATCATCTTCGACAATAGCATTGTCCATCACGATAGCACCCATGCCTACTAATATACGGTTACCAAGCTTACACCCATGTAGCATTACTTTATGACCCACAGTCACATCATCACCGATAATAAGCGGGTAACCATCAGGATTGTTGGCGCTCTTTCGCGTTAAATGAAGTACGCTACCATCTTGTATATTAGTGCGCTCACCGATCTGTATATAGTTAACATCTCCTCGCGCTGCAACTAGAGGCCAGACGCTACTATCTTCACCAATAGTGATATCACCGACTAAAACGGCTGATTCATCAACATAGACGGATTTTTCTAATTTAGGATAGATCCCTTTATAACTTCTTATCATTTGTGTAGAGCCCCGAGTTTTATTGAGATGTTATTTATGCTTTGTAATTAGTTTAGAGTCAAAGCGAGCAATTTACCATTGCTTAAAAATAGCAGTTAACACTCAGAAGTGACCAAAATTACAGCGTTAAAGTACCAAAAATAGGCGTTTCGTTCAAAATACACGCGAACAGTCAGTTTTTTGCATTTTTCTTTAAAAAAGGGCTTGCGTAATTTTCTGCTCTCCCTATAATGCGACCCCACTGACACGGGGCGAGACGCTGAAAAGCAAATCAAAACGAT
>NZ_JBWVBR010000019.1:0-105538 GCF_056629255.1 Pseudoalteromonas sp. NFXS53
GGCAAAGTAAGATAACCATGAATTTCAAGGCCGTCTCTCGCTTTAAATGAAACAGGCTTAGTTTCTGCCATCAAACGATGGTCAATACCTTCCTTTGTATTAAATAAAAACTGTAACTGATTTTTATCCGCATGATACAAGTAGTAAGTACCCGGATTAATATCACTGCGAGCAAGAACAATAGACTTATTCGCATCAACCGTTGTACTCACCAGGTGAATTTGTTCACCAGGCAAAGACTGTATTAAGTCTTTTAAACGTTGAGTCATTTTTGCCGTGTTATCAACAAAGGCATAAGTTGGGTATCCTGGCTCTAGCTCTACAGCAAATAGCTCATGATTAACATTATCAACCCATAACTTTTTAGGTGAAACTTCTTGGTCTTGAAGTAATTTTTTGACCTTGCCAGACCCTAGGTTTAATTCAAAAACTCCTTCTGCTTCTCCAGATTCAGACGCTGTGATGTAGATCTTTTTACCACTACCATCAAATGCATGCAGACTAATATCTGTAAGATTTGCATTGAGCTTAAACTCTCTCCAGTCATCTTTATTGTTATCTCTAATGTGGATAGTTTGGTTTATATAATCATCTGTCGACAACGACACTCTCACATGTCCTTGATTGTCAGTTAAGAAGGCTGCCATTCTTGAAGGAGAGCGTGTAATTCTTTTTCGCACACCCGTTTTTACGTTCACTCGGTATACGATAGTTGTTGGTTCTTTACTTGCATTCCATGGAATAGTGTAAACAAGCATATATTTTTCGTCATTGACTAATGGATCCAAAATATATGAAGTGCCATATAAAGGCGTCGCTTTCTTCAAACGAGAGCCTGTTTGAATCTCACCTTGATAGCCAACCAAGTATTTTCCACCCGAGCCATCAGCATCAATGCCAAAAATCTCGCCGTAATATAAGGGGTGATCAGTCCAACCTTTTAAGTATAATTTCTGGAGTGCTAATCGCTCCTCATTAACCCATTCATAGTAGCCGACTTCAGAGTTGCCACTAAACCTAACAACGTTAATGATTTTATTAGTTGCCAACTCTAAAACCACAAGGCTATCTCGGCCTTCTACTTCAGAAGTAAAGCTTAAATATTCCCCTGTAGGAGAGAGTTTAACTTGGGAGTACTTTGAGCCAGCACTAAACGCCTCTATTGGTATTTGCTTTGCAGCGACTGTCTGCCCAAAAAGCAATAATAATATCAATGCCCCATAAATTACTTTTTTCATTTAGTATTCATTCCTTTTAAAAATATCAGTCTAACACTAAAGTTTTTGTCTTTAAATTGTAAACAAACATGTCATTATTAATTTCATTTTTTCGAAGTGAAGCACCACTTATTCTTAATCATCAGCAAACTTCATTTAGGCTAAGCCTGAAAAGCACTCATGTTTAATACTAACGCTCAATCATTTTGAGGGATTAAAAACTAAAATTTAGTGGTGTTAGAAGAGATTAAATTGCTTTGTCAGTTACTAGGTTTTGGACTGACTAGTCATTAAGGTAAGTACTCTATGCTGAGTGAAAACAAAGTCATCATTAAAAAGGCCCTAGTAGAAATATAGGGCCTTCATATGCAGGTGGATAACTAAGATTGAGCTAATGTATCGTTTATATATTGATCCACTTGCTCTTCTAACACAAACAGTGGCACTGAACCGTGGCGTAAGATCTGGTGGTGGAATTCACGAATATCAAACTTATCACCTAAACGTGTTTCTGCTTCTTTGCGCAAACGCTTAATCGTCAACTCACCAATTTTGTACGATAATGCTTGTCCTGGCCATGAAATGTAGCGATCGGTTTCGGTTTTTACGTTATGTAACGATAAAGCCGTATTATCTTGCATAAACTTCATTGCTCTATCTCGGCTCCAACCAAACATATGCATACCGGTATCAACCACTAAGCGCGCTGCGCGCCACATTTCGTAAGTTAAACGGCCAAAGTTGCTGTATGGGTCTTGGTAGAAGCCCGCTTCTAGCCCTAAATACTCTGAATATAGGCCCCAACCTTCACCAAATGCTGAGATATAAGCATTACGGCGGTAACTTGGTAAATAATCTAGCTCTGCGTTTAAAGCGATTTGTAAGTGATGGCCTGGTACTGCTTCATGCAGCGTTAACGCTTCTAAAACATACAGTGGGCGCTTATCAAGCGCATAGGTATTTACCCAATAAAAGCCTGCTTCATCGTCTTTGCGTGCACCTGAATAACGGCCTGTTGTGTATTTAGGCGCAATGCTTGCTGGTACTGGGGCAACACCGTATGGACGACGAGGTAATGTATGGAACAGCTTAGGCAGTTGTGCATCCATTTTTTTAGCAATGAAAGAGGCTTCTTTTAACAGCTGTTCTGGCGTTGTAGCGTAAAATTGCGGGTCGGTACGTAAGAAGTGCACAAACTCAGCAAAGCTACCTTCAAAGCCAACTTGCTCGATAATTTGCTCCATTTCCGCACGAATTCTGGCAACCTCTTGTAAACCTAGCTCATGGATTGCTTCAGGGGTCATATCCGTAGTGGTGTAATGCTTAGCGCGATTAGCATAGAAGGCTTTGCCATTAGGTGTACTGCTAATACCAATCTCTTCACGCGCTGCTGGACGATATTCTGTTGTGAAGAATGTGAAGTAGTCCTGATACGCAGGAATAACCGACTCTGACAACACTTGCTTCGCCTGCGCCTGTAAAGCCTGCCATTCATTGTCACTTAATTTGGCGGTATTTGCCTTAAACGGCGCAAAAAACTCAGAGTCTTCAATGTTTTTAGGGATATAGGCAGAAATAGATTCTTCGTAGCCAACAAGCACGGCCTGTGGCTGAGTTAAACCCACTTTCATACCTTCTTTCATCCACGCAATATTTTGCTGAAAAAATCGAGGGACTTGTGAAAGACGTTTTAGATATAACTCAAAGCCTGCTTTTTTACTGAAGTCATGCCCTCGAACCATAAATGATAAACTTGAATGAAAACCATATTCAGAGGTCAACGGCATGTAATGTGCGTTAAACTGGTATTCGTCAACCTTATTCTGCACCTGCGCACGAATAATGGTGTGGTTGATTTGGTTTTCACCGCTTAATCGCGACACATCAATGCGGTCTAACTGCGCTAAAAAGTTGACTCGTTGTCTATTTTGCTCTGCCAACGCCGCCGCTGATAAGTTTGGCAATAAATACTCTGCATTTAAATCTTTGCGAGAATAAGGGCTAATTTCGCCGCGATATGTTTCTATTTGCTGAGTTAATTGTGTGAACTCAGTGTCTAAAGACTGACTAGTAAGTTGACAGCCCGATAGCGCTAAAGTGACCGAAAGGACACAGGCACTTAACAAGCGAGTTGGTCGAACATTTTTCACTTTTTTTATCCTGTAACTGATTTATCACTACCTTATCGACTCTAAAAGCACGGATGCAATAAATTGCGACCAGCTTAAACAAACAGCAAGTTCGGTCCTCACTTTGTTCTCAAGTTTGAAACTCATACTTTTTGCTCGCATTTCAATCAAAAAATCCCTCTTATCTTTATATTTACTGCTTTGACGCATTTTTTCCTTTGCAAAAAACCAGAAAAAAAGTAGTCTGGGACGGTTGTGATGGATCACAGAGTTTCATAGGGAGGTTGCTAATATTTTGTTTGATTTAGTATGCGGTAGTAACATCATGTTTCATGATCCAATGGTAGTAGCTCAAGAGAAAATGACTAAGGTCTGCGTGTTCTTAGAGCAGCATCATTTACCTCCAACTCCGCTCAATTACCAAGTCGCTTACACATACATTAGCAAGTCTCATAACGAACTCAACCAAACCTTAGACTATGCCATCAGGCAAGGTCACAACATTGACAGCATCTTTATCGAGCAGCTGTACTTTGAACACCTGAACCGCAACCATGACATGGAAGCAACAATGCTGAGAAACGTCGATGGTGTGGTAACTAGCCTTGCTAATTCAGCACAACAATCTCAGCGTAGTATTACCAATTTTGCAGAGCAAGTAAGCGTTTGCGTCAACAGCTTAGATGAACACAATATCGCAAAGACCAAACATGCACTGAGTCAGTTGGCCAAACATACTGATGTTATTCTTCAGCAGCATAAAAAGTTCAAAGAAACACTTCAGAAAACCCGCTTAATGCACCGCGAGGCGAGGCAACAACTTACGAAGCTGCGTAAAGAGCAGCTGATTGATGTGCAAACAGGTTTGTATAAACGTCATTACTTAAATCAACAAGCACAACTGTGGATCACACAAGATAAACCTCTGTGTGCTATCTCCATTCAGATCAATAACCTGCATGAGTTTTCTGAAGACTTTGGTGACCTAGTTAGTGAAGTCGTACTTAATCGTGTAGCGAAAAAGATCCAAAAGTATGTGTTTGAAAGTGGCTTACCTGGTCGCACTGCGAAAGATGAGTTTGTCGTATTGATGTCTGATATTGAACCGGAAACCGCTAATATCATCGCAGAAAAGATCCGCGTTGGTGTAGAAAAGCTTAAATTTGTCAGCTCAAAAAGTGACAAAAACCTACCCAAGGTCGACTTATCTTTTGGTATTGCTAAACGCAATGACGAAGAGAATTTTAACGCGCTAGCACGTAAAGCAACACATGCAGCACATAAAGCACATTCTCTACAGCAATCCGCCTTTATTGCCCTTTAACAAACAAAGTCTAAATTTTCGCAAACAAACGCAAATTCATCTGTTATAAATTGCACCTCTTAGCCGCAATCAAGTACACTATAGCTTGAAAATTCAATGCCAAACAATTAGAGAAGCAAAGATGAAAGAGTCGCAGCACAATACCACTGACTTTGGTTACAAAACCGTTGATCGCGAAGTAAAAGCCTCTATGGTTGCCGATGTATTCCATTCCGTTGCGGCCAAATATGACATCATGAACGATCTTATGTCGTTTGGTATTCACCGCCTTTGGAAACGCCAAGCCATTGCTTGCGCAGGTGTACGTAAAGGCCATCGCGTTTTAGACCTAGCAGGTGGTACTGGTGACTTAACTGCAAAGTTCAGCCAGTTGGTTGGTGACACTGGTCAAGTTATCTTAGGCGACATTAACGACTCTATGCTAAAAGTGGGCCGTGACAAACTGCGTGATTTAGGCTTAGTGAGCAACATTGAATATGTGCAAATGAATGCCGAGGCGCTGCCATTCCCAGATAACAGTGTTGATGTGATCACTATTGCATTTGGTTTACGTAACGTTACAGATAAAGATGCTGCTCTTCGCTCTATGTACCGTATTCTTAAGCCAGGTGGTCGTTTACTGGTATTAGAATTTTCTAAAACAGATAATGAAGCGCTTTCAAAGCTATATGATTTCTATTCTTTCAATATTTTGCCAAACATGGGCAAATTGGTTGCCAATGACAGCGAATCTTATCGCTACCTTGCAGAGTCTATTCGTATGCACCCTGACCAAGAGACACTGAAAGGTATGATGGAAAACGCAGGCTTCGAACAAGCAACATACCAAAATATGACAGGTGGCATCGTTGCGTTGCACCGAGGCTTCAAGTACTAGGATCAAATCAACTATGTTGACGACGCTTGCCTGCGCAGCCATTGAGAATGCGCTTAATCTGCTGTTAGACAAAGAGCCTAGCTTAAAGCTAGCACTTGATCAGGTTAAGCATAAAACCTTGGCCGTTGAAATTCGGGACTGGCATACAACTTATGCACTCACTTTCACTGGCAGACAGTTTATGCTGTTCAACAACTACCAAGAGCAAGCAGAGTGTAAGATCAGCGCACATTTAGAGACCCTGCCAGAACTCAAAGATCCCAGTGTCATGACACAGCTAATTCGTCAGGACAAACTTGACTTAGAAGGTGACTTGCACCTAGCACAGGCCTATAGTGGCGCTTTTGCCAAGTTAGACATTGATTGGGCTGAGCATCTATCTGCTTATATCGGTGATGCACCAGCGCAACTCATCTTTGAAAAAGGCCAACAAACCAAAGCGTGTTTAAGTCACACTGCCACAACCTTTGCGGGCACTTTCACACAACTTATGCAAGATGAGCTGAAAGTTGCGATTCATCCATTAGAATTGCAACAGTTTAAACAGCATACACGCGCCATTAAACAACACACTGCGCAACTCGAACAACGTATTGAACAACTTTTAAATCGCTGAGGGAGCTATTTTGTCTGCATCGCGTTTGTATCATATTACAAAAACCCTACTGCAATACGGCCTTGACGACCTCATACCGAAAGACAAATTCCCTTGGTTTGCAAAAGCCGCCAGAAATAGCTTATTTTGGCTGCAAAATCAGCATAAAGATAAACCTCTGGGGTATCGCCTTCGCTTAGCCCTGCAATCTCTTGGCCCAGTTTGGATCAAGTTTGGACAAATGCTGTCTACTCGCCGTGACTTACTGCCTGATGATATCGCTCGCGAGCTTGCCCTACTGCAAGACAAAGTAGAGCCGTTTGAAGGCCACAAGGCACAAGAACTCATCGAACAAGCGCTAGAAATTAATAGCATCGATGCGCTTTTTGCTAACTTTGAGCAAACCCCGTTGGCGTCTGCGTCTATTGCCCAAGTACACACCGCAACCCTAGAACTTGAGTCCGGTACTCAGGACGTCGTCATTAAAGTCATTCGCCCTGATATCGAAAAACAAATTCATGCCGACTTATCTTTAATGGGGCAAGTTGCCAAAGTCATCGTCAAGTTTATTGGTGAATCACGCCGTCTTCGTCCCGTAGAAGTAGTAAAAGAATACAAGAAAACTTTATTAGATGAACTCGACCTGCAACGTGAAGGGGCAAATGCCCTGCAACTAAGACGCAACTTTTTAGACTCTGACGCACTATATATTCCTGAGGTATTCAGCGATTACTCACGCAAGAATGTGTTGGTGATGGAACGTATATATGGTATTCCTGTATCAGATATTGATGCCCTTGAAGCTCAAAATACCAATTTAAAATTACTTGCTGAGCGTGGTGTTGAAGTCTTTTTCACCCAAGTATTCAGAGACAGTTTTTTCCATGCCGATATGCACCCTGGCAATATCTTTGTCTCTCGTGAACACCCTGATAATCCGAAATATATTGGTATCGACTGCGGCATCGTCGGCACCCTAAATAAAGAAGATAAACGCTATTTAGCAGAAAACTTTATTGCCTTCTTTAACCGCGATTATCGCCAAGTCGCGCAATTGCATGTTGATTCGGGCTGGGTGCCCGCCGATACTTGCGTTGAGGAGTTTGAGTTTGCCATTCGTACAGTGTGCGAGCCCATTTTCAATAAACCGCTTGCTGAGATTTCATTTGGCCATGTGTTAGTTAACCTGTTTAACACAGCACGTCGCTTTAATATGGAAGTACAACCACAACTGGTATTGCTGCAAAAAACCTTATTGTATGTTGAAGGGTTAGGTCGACAGCTCTATCCACAGCTCGATCTTTGGCAAACGGCGAAACCTTTCTTAGAAAATTGGGTCAAAGAACAAGTAGGCCCTGTCTCAGTATTGAAACAAATGTATGCTAACTTGCCATTTTGGGCAGAAAAGATGCCTGAACTACCAGATTTAATCTATCAAAATCTGAAACAAAAAAAGCAGCATACCGTGCAGCCTGTAGTAAGCTCTCAAAAGCCTATTTTATTGGGAATGCTGGCCTCTAGCTTGTTAATTGTCTCTGGCCTCAGCTTTTTAGCAGCGCAGACAACCTTGAGCACCATTACCCTAATTGCATCAATCGGCGCATTTCTAGCGGCGTGGCGTAAAACAGGGTGATATTTTGCTCACTGAGCGTATAATCAACTTTTATTTAATCTTTCATACGGAGTCATTATGGGTGTAGGTGGAATTAGTATTTGGCAACTTCTGATTGTTTTAGCGATCATTGTGCTTTTGTTTGGTACTAAAAAACTACGCGGCATTGGTGGCGATTTAGGTAATGCAGTAAAAGGCTTTAAAAAAGCCGTTTCTGATGAAGACCAAAACAGCAAACCTGAGCAACTCAAAGACAACAGTCAACAGCAAACCCAAGCAGCTGAAGAAAAGCAAAAAGATAAGGTTTAACCCTTATGGGTATGTGGGAATTAGTGGTCGTCTTAATCGTCGGCCTCGTTGTGTTGGGCCCTGAACGACTGCCCGTCGCAATTAGAACTGTCAGCCGCTGGATTAAAACCATTAAATCAGTGGCTAATTCTGTTAAAGCTGAAGTCAATGAGGAGCTGCGAATTCATGAGTTGCACAACAACCTTAAAAAGGCTGAGCAACAAAATATGGAAGATTTAGCACCAGCACTAAAAGAGTCAGTTGAAGAGCTTAAAAAGGCCGCTGAGTCAGTACAACACAGCTATAAACAACCCGTTCAACACACCCCCGTTGAGCAGAAAAACGATAATCAGAAATAACGAGCACCCACTATGTCCGAATCGCTTCAAAGCGGGTTTATTGGCCATTTAATTGAGTTGCGTAATCGCTTAATGAAAGCGTTACTCAGTATTTTATTGATATTTATTGCCTTAGTTTACTTTGCTAACGACATATATGCTTTTGTCGCTGATCCGCTTGTACAGAGCTTGCCTGAAAACAGCACCATGATTGCAACTGATGTGACGGCCCCTTTCTTCGCGCCGTTTAAGTTAACCTTGTTTATATCCTTGTTTGCTGCCATCCCTTTCATTTTGCATCAGGTGTGGAGTTTTATCGCCCCCGGTCTTTACCAACATGAAAAGCGCATGCTGATCCCCATTTTGGTGTCGAGTATTGTGCTGTTTTACTCAGGTATTGCTTTTTGTTATTTCGTTGTCATGCCAATCATCCTGGGCTTCTTTACGAGTGTCGGCCCTGAGATGATGACGCTTTCTCCCGATATCAGCAGCTACTTAAGTTTTATCTTAAAATTATTTTTTGCCTTTGGTGTCGCATTTGAGATCCCTGTTGCCATCATGTTGTTATGCTGGAGTGGTGCAACAACAACACAAAGCTTGCGAGAAAAGCGTCCTTATATTGCTGTCGGTGCTTTTGTTGTTGCGATGTTTTTAACACCGCCAGATGTTCTATCGCAAACTTTACTCGCATTACCTATGCTATTGTTATTTGAGTTAGGTCTTATATTAGCGGCTTTTTATACAAAAAAAACAACTGAACAACAGGAAGAAGAGCTATGAAAAAAATACTAATGACAACGATTTTATTACTCTCTGCGTCTGGTTATGCCTCTCAGATTAATGTGCAAGCCCTAGAGGCTTGCAGCCTAGTAGAGAACGATTTAAAGCGCTTAATGTGTTATGACAAAGTCATCGCCGGCAAGAAAATTTCTCAATCAGTAATGAAAACCGAAGAGAATAAACCCGCTAAAACACCTAAAATGGCTGAAAAACCTCAGAGCAAAGCCAATGAATTTGGGCTAGAGAAAAGCAAACAAGCCGCGGCTAAAAAGCTAGATGAGATCCGCTCTACGGTTATAAAAATAACAAAGAACCCGAGAGGACAACGTACTTTCACTTTGAGCAATGACCAAATATGGAAGCAGAAGGGTTCAGACCGATTTACGGCCAAAGAGGGAGATGAAGTCATTATCATCCGTGGTGTTTTTGATTCTTTTAGAATGAAAAAAGCAAATACCAACCGTCTCATACAAGTTAAACGTATTCAGTAATGCATAATCGTTTCATCGATGCGGGTATCAATTTAACCAGCAGTCAGTTCGATAAAGACAGGGCAGAGATGCTTTTACGTGCCGGTGATGCCGGCATAGACAATATGCTGTTGATTGGTTGCTGTCTTCAATCTAGTCATGAAAGCTTGTCGCTTGCCAAACAGCATGGTTTCGTGAGCACAGCAGGGATCCACCCTCATGATGCGAAAGATGCACCAACAGATTTTGTGGCGCAGATCCGCGCCTTAGCCGAATATCGTGAAGTGGTTGCAATTGGAGAGTGTGGTCTCGATTTCAATCGTGATTTTTCTCCTCGCGATAGCCAAAATGCAGTTTTAGAGCAACACCTACTGCTCGCTCAGCAGCTTGATATGCCTGTATACCTTCATGAAAGAGATGCCTTTGATAATATGCGTGCACAGTTAGAGCGCACTTCCGTCAAGGGCGTGCTGCATTGCTTTACCGGAGAACAAAACGCGCTAGAGTACTATTTAGACTACGGTTTAATGATTGGAATTACTGGCTGGTTATGTGATGAGCGCCGTGGCGAACAATTGCAAAAACTACTGCCTTTGATCCCAGATGACAGGCTCTTACTCGAGACCGATGCCCCTTATCTGTTACCTCGTAGCTTAAAGCCTAAGCCAAAATCTCGTCGAAACGAACCTGCTTTTTTGCAAGAAATTGCAAAAGTCGCTGCTGAACTGAGAGGGCAAACAATCGAGCATATTTCAGAGGTCACACGCAATAACTTTCAACGTTTATTTTTGTCTGATAGGGACAAGTAATATGCGTATCTTGCTGTTATTTTTATTATTCTTCAGCTCATTTTTTAGCTCGGCATTAGAGGTAGGCAATGACTTTCGCTATCAAAAACAATTGCCATACGCTTATACGTTGGACGACAGCAAAAACCTAAAACAACTGATTGAAAAAAACATTAGCTGGACAGATGAAGCAACAGAGCCACTTAATTTAGGTAAAACCACTCAGCCACTATGGCTTAAAATCTCTCTAAAGAATCTCTCTGTCAGTGATATCGACTTATTATTAAGTGTTGATAATATCTTACTCGATAAAGTCACCGCCTATATTGCCACGCAAGACAACTCAATTATCACGCTCGCTTTAGGCGATGCACTGCCGCTTGTAAAAAGGCCGATAAAGCATGAGGCACAGCTAGTACCCATCAAACTTCTAGCGCAACAACATGCTATTTTATATCTCAATATAGAACACTCGGGTGCCATCAATGTACCTTTGAGTCTGTGGCACCCTATTGAATATATAAAATACAAAAGCAAATTCAATCTGATTTACGGTATTTTTGCCGGCTTTATTATCGCCCTTGCACTGATGCATTTGGCGCTGTTCTCATTTACCAAAAAGCCTTACTTTCTTTATGCGACAGCATTTGTGAGTTTACTTTGGTTACTCAACATTCACCTCTATGGCTTTAGCTATCGCTATTTGTATGGCAATTGGCAGTGGCTACAACAATACGCACAGCCTTTGCTGATCTTACTGTCGAGCAGTGCCTTAATTCCTTTATTGAAACCTTACATAAAGATACCAAAGCTCAAAAAAGTACTTTCGTTACCTAAGCGCTATACATATATTGTGATTGCAATACTCACACTTACTCTGGGTCTATTGCCAATTGATGTTGCCTTGGCATCAAGTTATACCCTCAGCTTTGTTGTGATTACAGCACTTATGCTGGTATTTATTAGCCAATGGGTGATTTACAAACAGCATGCTCCTTGTTTTATTGCCATGTTTGCTTTCATGCTTTTTGCATTAGTGCATCAAGTCAGTTTTGAATTAGGCTTTCTTTCAGGGCCGCAATTGAGTACCCCTGTCAGCTATTTTTGCTACTTCATTGTGAGCTTAATTCTTAGTTTTGCCCTGGTAAGACAGTTTATTTCTGAACGAGACCTTGAGGTCGAAGCCCAACAAGCTAAATTGGCCCATAGCCAAGCCCAAGATGTTCTGCTTAATGAAAAACTTAAACTACAAGAACAAACACAAGCTGACTTAGAAGCACTCGTTGATGAACGCACGTTCGAATTACAGGTAACTTTGCGAGAGCTTGAAGATAAGAACCGTGAGCTTGAACAAATCAACATCGAAGATCCACTCACTAAAATTAAAAATCGTCGTTATTTCGATAAACGCCTACAAATGGAAGTAAGACGCTCAAGGCGTGAACAAAGTACATTAAGCGTCGTGATGTTAGACATAGATCACTTCAAAAATATTAACGATACCTATGGCCACTTAAGTGGCGATAAAGCCATTTGCGCCGTTGCAGATATCATCAAATCGCACTTACAGCGCCCTTCAGATGAAGTCTTTCGTTATGGCGGCGAAGAATTTGTCATGTTACTACCGAACACAGAGCTTGCAGGTGCACAACAAATTGCCGAGCAGATCCGCAGTACCGTTGACGAATTCCAATTAAAACTCGATAAAGCAATCGTCAATCTGACGCTCAGCGCTGGGGTTTATAGTGCGGTTGCTATCGACCCTAAATCACCACATCTTTATACCGACTTTGCTGACAAAGCCCTCTATGAAGCTAAAAAGCAAGGCCGCAACCAAGTTAGAATCTATCAGCCTTAGGAGAATAGAATGGCTCAATCAGGATTAGATTTATTTCCTTATACTCGTATGCGTCGCATGCGTCGTGATGACTTCTCTCGTCGCCTGATGAGTGAAAATCAATTAACCGTGAATGACCTGATTTATCCAGTTTTTGTACTTGAAGGGAAAAACCGCCGTGAGGCCATTGAATCTATGCCTGGCATTGAAAGGCTATCTATTGACTTGCTCGTAGAAGAAGCAAAAGAGTTAGTAGAGCTAGGCGTACCTGCAATTGCAATCTTCCCAGTAACACCTGCTGATAAGAAGTCACTCCATGCAGAAGAAGCCTACAACCCTGAAGGATTAGCACAGCGAACAGTGCGCGCCTTAAAAGCTGAGTGTCCAAGCCTTGGCGTGATCACCGATGTGGCACTTGACCCATTCACGACGCATGGTCAAGACGGCATCATTGATGAAACAGGCTATGTGATGAACGACATCACCACTGAGATCTTGGTCAAACAAGCAATATCACATGCTGAAGCGGGTGCCGACGTGGTAGCACCTTCGGATATGATGGATGGCCGCATCGGTGCCATTCGTGAAGCGCTTGAAGCTGAAGGTCACATCCATACACGCATCATGGCGTATTCTGCAAAATATGCGTCAAGCTACTATGGTCCGTTCCGTGATGCAGTCGGTTCTGCAGGCAACTTAAAAGGCGCTGATAAAAAGAACTACCAAATGGACCCTGCTAACTCAGACGAAGCCATTCGTGAAGTTGCACTAGACCTGCAAGAAGGTGCCGACATGGTGATGGTTAAACCAGGCATGCCTTACTTAGATGTGGTACGTCGCGTAAAAGACGAGTTTGGTGTACCAACTTTCGCTTATCAAGTAAGTGGTGAATACGCCATGCATAAAGCAGCGATTGATAACGGCTGGCTTGCTGAAAAACCATGTATTATGGAATCGTTACTAGCATTTAAGCGTGCCGGCGCTGATGGCATTCTGACTTACTTTGCCAAGCAAGCAGCTATCTGGTTAAAAGAGCAGTAAAAACCACATGTAATAAAGAGCGAAAGCATAGAGTTTTCGCTCTTTATTTACCTCAAATATTAACATTTTGTCATTTTTATGTAACATACCCCGCGTAGGCTAATGTCCCCATTTAGCTAATAATCAAAATATACACGGGAACAAAATGATTAAAACAAGCTTAAAACCCCTTGCTCTATTAGTGGCTGCCGCAACAGCTCCTGCGCAAGCAAATCTTATTATCTCTGAATATGTAGAAGGCAGTTCAAGCAATAAAGCTGTAGAGTTATACAACACTTCTGGTGCTGAACTCTCTCTTGACGGTTACACTATCTCTCTATACTCAAATGGTAACGGTGATCTAGCTTCACCTAATAACACCTTAGCTTTAACCGGCACACTCGCGGCAAACGCAACCTACGTTATTGTAAATAGCAGAGCAGTTGATGAATTAAAAGCAAAAGCCAATACAGAATCAACCATTACTTTTTTCAACGGTGATGATGCATTAGTACTTACTAAAGACGGTTCAATTGTTGATAGCTTTGGTCAGTTGGGCGTTGACCCTGGTTCAGCATGGGATGAGGGCGGTGTAACCACAGCCAACAAAACTCTGCGCCGTAAAGCAAGCATCACTTCAGGCCGCACAGATGCGACGTCTGCTTTCAACCCAAGTGAGCAGTGGGAGCAATTCGACCAAAATGACTTCTCTGGTATAGGTGCCCATGGTGCTACAGATGGTGGTGACGATGGTGATACACCTGAGCCAATTAAGCCGCTAGTATGTAACGACGCATACACTACGATTAATGCGATCCAAGGCAATGCTGACGAAAGCCCACTTAAAGACCAAGTGGTTATTATTGAAGCGGTCGTAACAGCTGACCTACAAACTGACGACCAACTAAAAGGCTTCTTTGTTCAGTCATTAGCAAAAGATGTTGATACAGACGCAAAGACCTCTGAAGGTATTTTTGTTTACTACTCAGAGTTAGATGTAAAAGTTGGTGACATTGTGCGCTTAGAAGGTACTGTGCAAGAGTATTACAGTGCGACGCAGATTGGCAATGTCACTCGTGCAGAAAGCTGTGGTACAGCTGATATCTCAGCAGCAGCACTTACTCTGCCTGTAGCCGCTTTAGATGATTTAGAAGCCTTTGAAGGCATGCTAGTTAGTATTGACCAACAGCTGTACGTAAATAACACATACGGTTTAGGCCGCTATGGTGAAGTTGCGCTTGGTACAGAGCGTCTTTATCAAGGTACGCAAGTTGCTCTTCCTGGTGATGCAGCTAATGCAGTAGAAGCACAAAATAAGTTAAAAGAAATTCTTCTAGATGATGGCTCTACAAAGCAAAATCTTGATCCTAAATACCCGCAAAATGGTTTAAGTGCATACAACAGCTTACGTTTAGGCGACACTGTAAATAGCGTAACCGGTGTTGTCGGCTACAGCTTCAACAAGTATCGTATTCATCCAACCGTTGATCTTGAGTTTGTAAACAGTAATGAGCGTACTGAAGCACCTGAGTTAAAAGGTGAAGGTGATCTACGTATTGCCAGCTTCAACGTATTAAACTACTTCAATGGTGATGGTGAAGGCGCTGGCTTCCCTACCCCTCGAGGTGCAGATAACGAAGATGAATTAATTCGCCAACAAGCTAAACTTGTTTCTGCTATCACAGCATTAAACGCTGATGTTATCGGTTTAATGGAAGTAGAGAACGATGGTTTTGGTGAACTGAGTGCAATTGACGATCTGGTCGCAGCAATTAATGCAGAATCAGACAGTGACTATGCGTTCGTTAACTTCAATGCAGAAAAGATTGGTACAGACGACATCACAACAGCGATCATTTATCGTAAAGACGTTGTTGAAGAAGCTGGTACGGCAAGCTTTACGACTGAAGCACCATTTGATTATAGCAACCGCCCACCAATTGCACAGAGCTTCAGAAAGCTGGATACGAATGAAGAGTTCACAGTTGCAGTAGCACACTTAAAATCTAAAGGCGGCTGCCGTAGTGCCGAAGGCGACAATGCTGATTTAGCCGATGGTCAAGGCTGTTGGAACGCAATCCGTACCGAAGGTGCGAATAAGTTCGCTGACTGGTTAATGACTTATCCAACAGGCAATGATGATGCAGATATCATTCTTGTTGGTGACATGAATGCGTATGCGATGGAAGATCCAATTAAAGCATTTGCAGACAAAGGCCTAGCAAATGTAATGAACCACGTTGACGGCGATAACTTCGGATACTCTTATACTTTCTCTGGCCGCCTAGGTAGCCTAGACCATGCTGTAGCATCTGCTAGCCTTCTAAAGAAAGTAACAGACGCAACTGATTGGCATATTAATGCTGATGAGCCAGCGGTATTTGACTATAACACTGAGTATAAGTCTGACACCCAGCTAGCAAATTACTATGCTGATCATGCATACCGCTCATCAGATCACGACCCTGTTGTTATCGAAATCAAGACGGTTGATGCCCGCCCTGTCATTACTACTGGTCAAACTTTCCAAATCGAAGAAAATGCTGAAATGGATAAGGAAATTGGCACATTAGAATTTACTGATGCCGATGCTGATCTATCACCAGTTACCAAGTTCATGATTGAAGGTACTGAGCTTGTGAAGATCAACGAGCAAGGTAAGTTAATGGTTGCAGGTGAACTAGATTACGAAGCGAATAGCGTAATCACATTCACAGTACAAGCAGAAGACTCAGCGGGTAATGTATCTGACAAGGTTGAGGTGACACTGAACATCCTTGATATTGATGATACCAGCCCAGTCATTGCTGCTAATCAAACTTTCCAAATCGAAGAAAACGCAGAGATGGATACAGAGATTGGTATGTTAGAGTTCAGTGATAACACTGCGGTAACTAAGCTGATGATTGAAGGCACTGAGCTTGTGAAGATCGACGAACAAGGTAAATTAATGGTCGCGGGTGAGCTTGATTTTGAAACGAATAGTGCAATCACATTCACAGTACAAGCTGAAGATGCTGCTGGTAACCAATCAGAAGCAGTCGAAGTGACGGTTAATGTCGTTGATATTGATGAAGACGACAGCGGTAGCTTAGCCTGGTTAAGCTTACTTGCGACACCGTTCGCTTTCTTACGTCGTCGCCGTAAATAGTAGGTATTAACAACATAAAAAAATGCGCCTTAGGGCGCATTTTTTATAAAAACTATAAAGCCAGTAAACGCTCTGCTTTTGACAACTCAGCCTCACTGACCTGCCAAGCGTAAAAACGGACCACACGATTATCTCGAGTTCTTACCTTCAACACATCCCCAAATAAGCTTGTGTGAGATGAAATTGATTCAATAGACTCTTGGTGAATATATTTCACTGTAAAACCAATACCATAACTGATACCCGCTTTATCAATGTGCACAAACAGCTTATTTTTTTGCTGAAGCGTTG
The DNA here is from genome assembly GCF_056629255.1 of Pseudoalteromonas sp. NFXS53. Lineage (NCBI taxonomy): Bacteria > Pseudomonadati > Pseudomonadota > Gammaproteobacteria > Alteromonadales > Pseudoalteromonadaceae > Pseudoalteromonas > Pseudoalteromonas sp. NFXS53. The sequence goes on from NZ_JBWVBR010000019.1 coordinate 16,718, forward strand.
CCACGATGACACTACATGAAACCAAAACTAAACCCAACCAATTGAGTAGTTGCAATGTCACTAGCTCAAAATTGACAAGTACTAAACAAGAAAGACCTAACGAGAAGCTAATTAGAAGCAATATTTTATTCGAATTTAAATCCACAGTGTGCACAACACGACTCCATTATACGTATCACAAAGCTGGTACTAAAATAGTTACACTATTTGAAGAATCGGCATAATACTTAGCCGATGTCCCTTTTTCAACTATGTTTTATACGAAAATAGAATGAGATATTGCGGGCATAAAAAAACCGCTTGTAAAACAAGCGGTTTTTAAAATCAGATAAAAAGGGCTAATTACTTAGCTGCTTTTTTCTCTTTCTCAGCTGCGATTACAGTGTCAGCAACGTTTTGCGGACATGGTGCGTAGTGAGAGAATTCCATTGAGAACTGACCACGACCAGACGTGATAGTACGTAGGTGACCAATGTATCCGAACATTTCAGATAGAGGTACTTCACCCTTGATACGAACGCCCATTGCGCCAGCTTCTTGGTCTTTGATCATACCACGACGACGGTTAAGGTCACCGATTACGTCACCTACGTTGTCATCTGGCGTGAATACGTCAACTTTCATGATAGGCTCAAGAAGTTGTGCACCCGCTTTAGGGATAGACTGACGGAATGCGCCTTTAGCTGCGATTTCGAACGCGATTGCTGATGAGTCAACTGCGTGGAAAGCACCGTCGAATAGCTCAACTTCAACGTCTAGTACTGGGAAGCCCGCTAGAACACCTTCTTGCATCATTGATGCAAAGCCTTTCTCAACTGCAGGCCAGAATTCTTTAGGAACGTTACCACCAACAACTGATGAAGAGAACGTGAAGCCTGAGTTAGGCTCGCCTGGCTTGATGCGGTAATCGATCTTACCGAACTGACCAGAACCACCAGACTGCTTCTTGTGCGTGTAGCTGTCTTCGATTTCTTGCGTGATAGTTTCACGGTAAGCAACCTGAGGCTGACCAACAACTAGCTCAACGCCGTAAGTACGCTTAAGGATGTCTACCTTGATGTCTAGGTGTAATTCACCCATACCTTTAAGGATAGTTTCACCTGAATCTTCGTCAGTCTCAACCTGGAATGACGGATCTTCTGCAACCATCTTACCGATCGCGATACCCATCTTCTCGTTACCACCTTTATCTTTAGGTGCAACAGCGATAGAGATTACCGGATCAGGGAAGATCATCGCTTCAAGTGTACATTCGTGCTTAGGATCACAAAGCGTGTGACCAGTTTGAACGTTCTTCATACCAACAACCGCGATGATGTCACCCGCTTGTGCTTCAGTCAGTTCGTTACGCTCGTCTGCTTGCATTTCAACCATACGGCCGATACGCTCTGTTTTACCAGTTGCAGAGTTAAGGATAGTGTCACCTTTCTTCATACGACCAGAGTAGATACGGATGAACGTAAGTGCACCGAAACGGTCGTCCATGATTTTGAACGCAAGCGCTTTTAGTGGCTCTTCTGCAGAAACAGTTGCTACTTCACCAGTAGGCTCACCTGTGTCTTTGTCAGTTAGAGGCTGTGGATCAACTTCAGTTGGAGACGGTAAGTAGTCAACAACTGCGTCTAGTACTAGCTGCATACCTTTGTTTTTGAATGCAGAGCCACAGAAAGTTGGGAAGAAAGCAAGGTCACGTGTACCTTTACGGATACAAGCTTTGATTTGCTCTAGTGAAGGCTCTTCACCTTCCATGTACGCTTCCATTAGGTCGTCGTCTTGCTCAACTGCAGACTCAACTAGCATCTCATGGTATTCTTCAACTTTGTCTACCATATCAGCTGGAACATCAGTGATTTCGTAGTTTTCAGGAAGGCCTGTCTCGTCCCAGATGTATGCTTTCTTAGTAAGTACATCTACAACACCAGTGAACTGGTCTTCGATACCGATTGGAAGAGTCATAACTAGTGGGTTAGCACCAAGTACTTTCTCAACCTGACCTACTACGCGGTAGAAGTCAGCACCCATACGGTCTAGTTTGTTTACGAAGATACAACGTGCAACTTCTGATTCGTTCGCATAACGCCAGTTAGTTTCTGACTGTGGCTCAACACCACCAGAACCACAGAATACACCGATACCGCCATCAAGTACTTTAAGTGAACGGTATACTTCAACTGTGAAGTCAACGTGTCCAGGAGTATCGATAACGTTTAAACGGTGGCCTTTCCACTCACAAGTTACAGCTGCTGATTGGATTGTAATACCACGCTCAGCTTCCTGTTCCATGAAGTCAGTAGTTGACTCACCGTCGTGAACCTCACCAGTTTTGTGAATTTTACCAGTAAGCTTTAGGATACGCTCAGTGGTGGTAGTTTTACCCGCATCAACGTGCGCGAAAATACCAATGTTTCTGTATTTCGATAAATCTGCCATTGTTTTACTCTATTTAAAGTAGAAAATTATTCGGCGGGAGTATATCACCTCTTTCGGTGAACATCATCCTAGATATCGTCTAAAATGCAGACAATTTGCTAAAAATTGATTTTTCTTGAAAAGAATTATGCCTCACTCAATACATTTAAATCGAATGAGGCCGAAAAGCGCTTAAATAAAAGGGTTTCTAAGGTTAGTCGCCATCAATTATGTCGCCAATTGAACCAAGTACTGAGCCTTCACCTTGACGGCTACCACCTTGGCTTGGTGCATGTTGGATCACTCTGTCAGCCAATCTAGAGAAAGGTAAACTCTGGATCCAGACGGTGCCAGTGCCCGATAAAGTGGCTAAAAATAGCCCTTCACCACCAAAGAACATACTTTTTAGACCACTGACGCGCTCAATATCAAACTCAATCCCTTCACTAAAACCGACCACACAACCTGTATCTAATTTCAATGTGTCATTATTAAGTTGTTTTTTGATGACCGTACCGCCTGCATGCGCGAATGCCATGCCATCACCTTGTAAATGCTCAAGAATGAAGCCTTCGCCACCAAAAAAACCTGCGCCAAGTTTACGTTGAAATGCGATGTCGACTTTGGTGCCTAAAGCTGCACACAGAAAAGAGTCTTTTTGCAAATAAACAGAGCCGCCAAGCTCAGCCATATCTAAAGGTATGATGGAACCTGGGAAAGGCGCTGCAAATGCGACACGCTTTTTGCCATGTCCACTATTCGTAAAGTGCGTCATAAACAGAGATTCACCACTGATCATCCGCTTACCAGCACTGAATAGCTTACTCATAAAACCCTGTTCTGGCTCTGAGCCGTCTCCCATTTTGGCTTCAAACTCAATGTCGCTTTCCATATAATTCATTGCGCCGGCTTCGGCAATCACAGTCTCATTTGGGTCTAATTCGACTTCGACCATCTGCATTGACTCGCCGATTATTTCATAATCAATTTCATGACATCGCATTATGTAATCCTTCTATATTGAACATGATTGTGACTGTTATCTTGCGCCTAAAGAGATCGCTTTTAACAGTCTAAAATTGTAAGCAAAGTTAAAAAACAATGAATAACCCTAAGATCAACGCCAAGCCAATTAACGGCACAACCACAGTAAGCATAGCTAAAGGCCAGTAAGCGTCTTGGTGCTTTTCTCCACAAATCGCACGTATGGTTGTCACCACATAGCCATTGTGTGGCAAGGTATCTATGGCACCTGAGCTTATTGCCACTACTCGGTGTAATTCGTCAGCTTCTACCCCTAAGTCCATATAATGCGGTGCCACCAAAGGTAAAGCGATGGCCTGCCCACCAGATGCAGAGCCGGTTAAACCCGCAATCACACTCACCGCAATCGCAGCACCAATCAGTTCATGCCCAGGGATCTGGGTCATCATAACCACAGCATCTTGAAATGCAGGAGTCAGCTTAGCCACTGCGCCAAAGCCAACAACAGCTGCCGTATTACCTATTGCAACTAAAGCGCCTGTTGTTGCTTGATTCACCGCAGCTTCAATATTAATAAAGTATTTAAAGTTAATAATAAGCAGGCTGATCACCCCACCAAGTAAAGCCACAATTAAGGCATTTTGCTGTAGTGTTTCATGTAAGGTAAAAGACAGCGCCAGAACGACCAACAAAGGGATCACGCCAGTGATTGGGCTTGGCAACTTACACCGTGTTGCTTCAGGGTCATTCTCTCGCGCTTCAAACTGTTCCCCGTTTGTCACGGCACGTTTAATCATATACTGCAGTAATACATACCCGAGCCCAGCCATGAATATGGCAATGATCAAACTCTCTTGCCACGCTGCGTAAGGAGAAGTGCCTAGATATTTAATCGGGATCCAATTTTGAATCTCAGGAGAACCTGCCGATGTCATGGTAAAAGTAACTGAGCCAAACGCCAATGCTGCAGGAATAAAGCGACGTGGCAAGTTTGCATCTTTAAATAGGCTGAGTGCCATGGGGTAAACCGAAAATGCCACAATGAAAACACTCACTCCACCATACGTGAGCAAAGCACAAGCAAGTACAACGGCCAGCACCGCATACTTCATACCTAGCTTGTTAACAATATAGCGAGCAACGGCATCTGCCGCGCCACTGTCTTCCATCAATTTACCAAACAAAGAGCCCAGCAAGAACATCAAAAACCAAGCTTGTACAAAGCCTGCAAAACCACTCATGTAGCCCGATACAAAGCTTGCCTGATCACCTATTTGGAATAAAGGTATGCCGCTCGAGAGCGCCACAACCACAGCGCACAAAGGGGCAGAAATAAATAAGTTAACGCCCCTGAGCGTCAATACAATTAAAGTAATAAGGGCAAGTGCTAGACCCATTGAACTCAACATAGTGTCACCTGTTCATTTTTATTTTTATTCTACAGATAACTACAAGTTAGGAGATTTAGTCGAAAAAGTACACAACACAGTAAGTGAAGCGTATTCTCAATCTCGCACAAAACTAAATGAGAATTATTTTCAAATAAACATTGACTCTTTTTTAAATCTAACTGATAATCAATCTCAACAAGACGACAGCACGCTACACAATCTTGTTTCTCGACCCAGAATACGTGATGCATACACGCTAAAATTGCAGGCCAAGAACTCAAATTAACACGCCCCTGTTTTTGCTGAGTTGGCGGCCAAACTTATTTTACTTGCTACATTGCTCATATCGGTGACGGTAGATATGAAAAGTCAAAAAGCCCTTAATAGGGCTTTTTTTATGCCTAAATTTTATGTTTCCATTAGATAAGATCTAAATGAGAATTATTTTCAAATAATTATTGACACACGTATAAATCTAACTAATAATCAATCTCAACAAGACACGCTACTGAATCTTGTTTCTCGACCCAGAATTCGTGATGCACACACGTTAACAGCATTGGCCAATAACACTTTTTAACGCGCCCCTTGTTATCCAGTGTTGGCGGCCAAACCCATTTTACTTGCTACATTGCTCATATCGGTGACGGTAGATATGAAAAGTCAAAAAGCCCTTAACTGGGCTTTTTTTATGCCTGCAATTCCCGAATTTAGCCACCCAAAAATAAATGAGAACTATTTTCAAAAAGACTATTGACACACCTGCAAATCTAACTGATAATCAATCTCAACAAAGCGAGATTGACGGCTTACTTTGTTAAACCAATCGCATAAATGCCAGAGCGGTTATTGCGCTTGCTAACCATTTTTGGGGAATGCTGTAATAACAAGAAGAAAAATTTGCAATATAGTTATTCTATATAAAAAGTTTTCGACGAAGTTAGAACAGTATTTAGCTCGCAAGAATGATCGAGCATTTATTAAGATTGGTGAACTTTACTCTAATTTGTTTCTCGACCCGAAACACGTGTTGCCACGTTAAAGCCATGGTAGGGAGTGAGATATCGCAACGCCCCTCGCGATATCTTCACTTTTCACCAAGCACATTTTACTTGCTACATTGCTCATATCGGTGACGGTAGATATGAAACACAAAAAGCCCAGAACGGGCTTTTTTTATGTCTGCAATATATGAAGGGACTTTAGCGACGGTTCTTACGCGCTCTTGCTCTGCGTAGTTTTTTCTCTTCTTCTTTTGCGGCTTTTTTCGCTTCCGCTGCAGCGCGCAGCTCAGCAACCATGATTTCTTCTTCATCACGCATCGCAGGTGTTTCCATGGTGATGCGACCAATAATGGCATCGCGCAATTCATTGATTAAGATTTCAGACATCTTATGGGTATCAACTTGGTTGCCACCGCGGATACAACCACGCTTACGGCCCGCCATTTCGACGAACTCCCAATCTTGCTCGGGTAATTCATCAATTTTATAACGTGACTTTAATAACTCAGGGTAAGCAGTTAACAAGTATTCAGCGGTAAAGCTGGCGACTTCTTCGTAGTTCATCGCCGTGTCTTTTACTGCACCAGTCGCCGCTAGACGATAACCCGAATTTTCATTTTCAACTTTCGGCCATAGCATGCCAGGTGTGTCATACAGCATGATGCCATCTTCTAGACGAATACGCTGTTGAGATTTGGTCACCGCAGGTTCATTACCAGTTTTCGCCACGATACGACCCGCAAGGTGGTTAATTAAAGTTGACTTGCCTACATTAGGGATACCCATGATCATGGCTTTTAACTGCTTATCTGAACCCACTTTATGTGGGGCAAGCTTTTTACAAAGTTCGTTTACCTTAGCAACTTCGGCACCTTTATCATGACCAAACGCAATGGCTTTTACACCACTTTCTTGTTCAAAATAGTCCATCCATTGCTTGGTAAGCTCAGGGTCAGCCAAGTCTGCTTTGTTCATAATTTTGATGACCGGCTTATCACCTCGAAGCGCAGACACCATTGGGTTTTCACTGCTATACGGGATCCTCGCATCTAAAACTTCGATAATCACATCCATCTGCGGCATGATCTCTTTAATCTCATTGCGAGCCTTGTTCATATGCCCAGGAAACCACTGAATGGCCATACTTGCGCTCCTAAATTGTGTTCGACAAAAATTGATTGCGCTATTTTACGCAAAAATCAGCAAAAACACTAAACAACCTCGTTGATAAAATCGTATTTAAACGCACTTGCTCATGTATACTGCTGCCATTCTTATTAGCATGAACGAAGATAATGGCTTTAAAATCGACCATCATCAAAGCGCAACTCGCTTTGAGCGATATGGATAAACACGTATACGAAACTCTCTCTCTAACGGTGGCGCAACACCCATCTGAAAATGAACAGCGCTTGATGATCCGCATTTTGGCATTTGCGCTTCATTACCAAGAACGCTTGGAATTCACCAAAGGTCTATGTGCTGATGATGAGCCTGAAGTTTGGTTAAAAAACTATAATGAAGAGATTGAGCTTTGGATAGAGCTAGGTCTACCAGATGAAAAGCGCGTTAAGAAAGCCTGTAATCGTGCAAAAGATGTGGTGCTATATTGTTATGGCGAAAACAACCAAGAGATTTGGTGGCAAAAGAGTCAGCCTAAGCTATATGGCCACGATAATTTATCGGTTATCAGTTTACCGTATGAAGCAACCTCACAACTTGCGACGATGGCAAAACGTGGCATGAATTTGACCGTGACAGTGCAAGATGGTGAAATTTGGGTAAGCGATGAAGAACAAAGTGTGCACATTATCCCTACCATCTGGAAATAGTGATCATCATTGGTAAAACTTAAACTTTATTGGTTTTCAACGATTAATTAAGCGCTGGCTCAGTTTCACTTGTTAGAGTAATCTCAACGAAACAGGGAAGGCTTAAATTGGAGGCACAATGGCAATACATAAAATCATCGTTTTGCATGGGCTTTATATGTCTGGCTTCGTGATGCAGCCATTGTGCAATAAGCTTAAGAAACACCAATTTGAAATTTTAAATCTTACTTACAATACCCTAAGCCCTGATAAATCAGAGATCTTCTCTCAAATCGATGACTTTATTGGCAATGATAGCGCTGCGCTAGTTTGCCACTCAATGGGCGGATTAATCGCGCGCGCCTATTTAGATAACCACTCAGCAACCAGTGAGCAGGTTGAGAAAGTCATCACGTTAGGCACCCCCCACAAAGGCAGCATGTTTGCCAAACAGATGCATGAAAAAGGGCTCGATGTTTTTTTAAAAAACAGTGTGGAGTTTTTGGTCTCAGACAACGAAGATTGGCCTTACAAGGCAAGGCTTTACAGCATTGCTGGTGATTTACCTTTGGGACTGATGCCTATCTTACAAAAAGGCAGTAGCTCTGATGGCACAGTATTATTGGAAGAAACAAAACTACAGGGTATGGCAGAACACAAAGTATTTCATGTTAGCCATACCAGTATGATTTATTCACGCAAAGTCACCGACTATGTACTGTCACTTCTAACTGATTCTGAATGACTTAAGTACTTGCTTAGTGATCGCCTTTTTCTGCAATTTTATAAGCCACAAATGCGATAATACCTGTGATCAGTGGGATTGGTGCTGCAATATACCCAAATGCATCTGAGTTTGCGAAACTCGCACCTGCTAAATGACCAACAAGACCGACGACAAATGCCAGTAGCGCGATAACGACAACGGTGATTTCTGCTTTATGTTGAGATTGTGTTTTTAGTTCCATGATGACACCCATTGATTTTTGTCTGTTTACAGAGTCATTATGCGCGTCATGCCTGTGCAACTATTGACCTAAATCAAGTTCTATTTCTGGTATTTATACCCCCTATCACCAACTTGTTATAGATCAATTTTCAGGTCAAAAAGCAAACAAACCAGCTAATGTTGGCAAGCTTTATTCCATAGATTAATAACACCTAATCAATCGCTTTTTTGAATTGCAGTTATTGTTTTATCCCGTTAGACCAATCAAAGCACATACCCCATACTTACTCCCATGCAAACAACGGGAGTAAATAACATGACACAGTTCAGCGATATCGGTTTATCAACACAAGCAAGTGAAGACCTAGCAGTAAAACTAAATGGCTTATTAAGTAATTATCAAATTCAATACATGAATGCGCGTGGTTTTCATTGGAATATCAAAGGCAAAAACTTTTTTGAACTGCACCTAAAGTTTGAAGAGATTTATGACCAATTATTGTTAAAAGTAGATGAGCTAGCGGAACGTATCTTAACCATAGGTGGCCAGCCACTGCATGCATTTAGCGATTATCTTGAGCGTGCTGAAATTCAAGAAGCGAAAAACATCACAGAGGGTAATGAAGCGGTGACAACACTACTGAATGGTTTCACGCTATTACTAAAACAGCAACGCGAAATTTTAGGTGTGGCAAGTGACGCTGAAGATGAGGGTACAGCCGCTTTAATGAGCGACTATATTAAAGAACAAGAAAAGCTAGTGTGGATGCTCAAAGCTTATTTGGGATAGTTCTGATAAAGGCTTAATATGCTCAGGCTTAGCACTCATATAAGCCTTCTCATCGGGGTAAAAACAGATCTCTGTTTTTGCCCCTTGCCACAACTGCTTCAATAAATGCTCAGCGATTGGATTCACACCAATATAATCGACCCATTTATATCCTCGTTGCTTTACCCCTTCGAAATATTCTTTAGTTGCCTCTAAGCTATCCGAGGTACTCATTTCAAATTCAGATAAATTCAGTACAGCACTGTCACAAGGTATTGGCTCTGACATAACACGCTTAATCATATCATTTTGAAAATCAATCACCCCTTCGCGATTGAACCCGCCTTTCAACGCAATATAAATCGTCGCATTTTCAATATGAACACGCCATAAACCGTGTGCTTTAAACTTCATCTTTACCCCTATTAAAACAGGACTGTTAAAGTCACAGCCCGTCTTAGACATTTAAAAGTATAGCGTCTTATCAAGACGCCTGTTCAAGCAGGCTAATAAAAAATGCCTGCTCTAGGGCAATTTCCTCAAGGCGCTTAAAACGACCGCTTGCGCCGCCATGACCCGCCCCCATATCCGTTCTGAATAACAATAAAGAGTCTGTTGTTTTAGTTTCACGTAATTTCGCCACCCACTTCATCGGCTCCCAATACTGCACTTGTGAATCATGCAGACCTGTCGTAACCAAAATATGTGGATAAGCTTGTGGCAGCAAATTGTCATAAGGCGAATATGCTTTTATGGTTTGATAATCAGCTTCGTTATTTGGATTACCCCACTCGTCATACTCATTCGTTGTCAGCGGGATTGACTCATCAAGCATGGTTGTCAGAACGTCTAAAAATGGCACATGACATCCCACCCCTAAATACAATTGTGGCGCTTGGTTTACCACTGCCCCCATTAGTAGGCCTCCCGCACTACCACCAGAAGCAAAGACTTTATGCAGATCGGCATAACCTTGTTCAACAAGGCTACGGGTCACATCTTCAAAGTCATTAAATGAGTTCTGCTTATGGGCTTTTTTGCCTTGCTCATACCATTCTCGACCTAACATTTCAGAGCCGCGAATATGCGCTATGGCATAAACAAACCCTCTGTCTAATAAACTCAGAGTATTACTCGAGAAGTTTGGATCTATGGTGATGCCATAAGCGCCATAGCCATACTGCAGCATAGGATTAGAGCCATCTTTATTGAATAATGACTTTTTATATACCAAAGAAACAGGCACTTTTACGCCATCTCGCGCCGTAATGTGTAGGCGCTCAGAGGCATAGTCATCCGCTGAAAAACCTCCGAGTACTTGCTGCTGCTTTAAGCACTGCTTTTCACCTGTGGCTAGGTCGCATTCATACACGCTACTCGGCGTAGTCAGACTTGAATAATGAATGCGCACGGCAGTTGATTCTGGCTCAGGATTATTGCCCATATGCGCGCTATAACACACATCATTAAATGCCAATGTATGGCTACCGCCCTGATAGTCATGTACGACAAAACGTGTTTGTCCTAAACAACGTTCAGTCACAATATAATGGCTATTGAAAAGCTCTAACCCTTCAATCAGTACGTCTTCTCTGTGTGCAATCTGTGTCTGCCACTTTGCAATATCAGCGATATCTTCTAGCTTTGCTGTACAGAGCTTAAAGTTTTTTGCTTGGTAGTTAGAGACAATGAAGTACTGCTCTGCAAACTTATCAATACCAAACTCATGGCCTTCTAAACGCGGGCACAATAACTCAAATGCCTGCTCAGGATTATTAGCATCGAGCGCCCATTGTTCTGATGTTTCGGTTGCAGCTAGATAAATATAGATCTGGCTATCATCACGACTTTTTCCTAAGCCCATATAAAACTGACGATCTTGCTCTTCATAAACCATTACGTCATCTGATTGAGGAGTGCCCAGTACATGTCTGAACACTTGAAAACCAAGTAGAGTTTGTAGGTCTTTTTTTACATAAAAAACCGTACGATTGTCATTGGCCCATACTACTTGGCCTTCGGTATTTTCTAACTCATCAGATAAATATTCGCCGCTTTCTAGATTGATAAACTTTACTTTGTAAATACGTCGGCCATCAGTATCTTCGCTATAGGCCATCAGCTCATCGTTTTGGCTGACCGCCATGTCGCCAATATCATAATACTCGTAAGGTGCGGCAAGTTCATTGACATCCAGTAGCAGTTGCTTGTTTTGCATTTCAGCATTATCTGCTCGGTAGTGAAACGCGTATTCGTTGTCACCCGCCACTTCACTCATATACCAGTATTTACCATCTTTTACTGGCACTGAACTGTCGTCTTTTACAATACGCCCTTTCATTTCTTCAAACAGTTGATCTTTTAGAGCATCGTGGGGGGCCATGACCGCTTTTAGATAGTCGTTTTCAGCCTCTAAATGCGCCAGTATTTCTGGGTCTTGGCGATTATCATCACGCATCCAATAGTAGTTATCGACGCGTTGCTCTGCATGCGTCTCTAAAACATGGGGGATTTTTTTTGCGATTGGGGCTGAAATAGACTGACTCACTTGCCTTTCCTTAAATAAGTTAATTAGCAGCAGTGTACCATAGTCAAACGACCTGAAAAGGGAATACCATATAGCTCAGCACACCTCCCAAGCCATTTCCCACAAAGCACCAATTCCAGGTTCAAAGTCACCGCTGGTATCACGACAATATTCACTAAATGGCCAAGCTTTGCACTTATAATAACGTCCCGTACCTTGGTGCCAAACTTTGGTACCTGGCTGATAGTTTTGCGGTTGCTGAGGGTAGATATTTTGAGCGTGCGCTTCATCACTTCGCACTTTCGGCTTAGCCGTACATTGATAGCTGAGTTCGAACTGAGTAATGCCACTACTTGGGTGGCTAAAGACAGGTAACTCTCCGTAGCCCACTTCCCAGCCCAATAAAGCTTTTTTTCCCACCTTCACGAGAGGCAGATGAAAGTTAATGAGATTTGCCAGTTCACGCGTCCAATATTGTGATGTTTGCATTGCGTTATAAGCAATGTTTAAAGTGAGCTGCAACGCTTCTACTTCACCTTTTGCCGTGAAAAAATGCGCAGTGACAGCATCACCGACATACAGGTGACGATTCTGTTTTAATACTGATATCTGTTGCCATTCATCAAGTATCAATGGGCGCCTAAGCATAACTATCTCAAAATAAAGAACGAAGTTAAATTATAACGAGAGACACCTCAATCTCAACCTTTTTACTATAAAAAAAATATTAATTACTACTTTTGTATTTTTATTCATGTTCTACATAAAAAAGGCCAGCATATGCTGGCCTAGATATTCTCTAAAATAAGGTATTAGACATTTTGTACTTTACCTTTAGGCTTAATCGCATTACCAGCGCGCTTAATCAAGCTTCCACCCTTACCGAATATATTACCAATATCAGTCAATATGATGTACAAACACGGTACCAGTAATAGTGTGATTAAGGTCGCAAATACAACGGCAAAGCCCAGAGACACGGCCATTGGAATTACAAACATTGCCTGTAAGCTGGTTTCAAACATGATCGGCAATACGCCCACAAAGGTTGTAATTGATGTAAGCGTGATCGCACGGAATCTTGCACAACCAGCTTCAATCACCGCTTCTTTTAATGAATGACCCGCTTTACGAGATTGGTTTACAAAATCCGTCATTACCAGCGAGTCATTGATAACAACCCCCGCTGCGGCAATGATCCCGTAAAGTGACATCAGACTTAAATCTAAGCCAAATGCTAAGTGACCCCATAACGCACCGACCAAGCTAAACGGAATAACTGACATAACAATCAGTGGCTGAGAGTAACTCTTAAGCGGAATTGCCAATAAGATATACACTAATAGCATACCAATAATGAAGAATACGATTTGCTCATTCGTTTGCGCTTGCTGCTCTTCAATCGCACCACCTAGCTTAGTTTTAACAGATGGGAACGCCTTAATAAGCTCAGGTAATATTTCATCATCAATGCGTTTAGTAACAGCATTAGGTTCTACAACCTCTTCATCGATATTACCGTACACATACACAGTGCGGTAACCGTCTTCACGACGAATATAACTGATACCCGGTTTTTCAGAGATCTCAACCACATCACCTAGCATCACCTCTCGACCTTGCGGCGTTTTGATCACGGTGTGTTTTAATGAAGAATACGCTTCACGAGTCAGCTTTGGATAGCGCACCATAACACGTACTTCTTCACCGTTACGGATCACACGCTGTGCTTCACCACCGTAGAAGCTTGCACCTACTTGAGAACCAATATCTCGTAAAGTTAGGCCCAACTCATAAGCAACAGGTTTCAGCGCTAGCTGGATCTCTTTACTTGCAGGGTCAATGGTTGAACTCACATCAAAGATGCCTTTTTCAGTTTGTAGCATACTGATCAATTGGCGACCGGCTGCATTCAGCGTATCTATGTCAGAGCCAAACAATAAGTAACCGAAGTCACCATTACCACCCATGTTTATCACTTCATCGTCAATTTGGATTGACTTCATGCCTGCAATTTCAGGAAGTTGTTCACGCCAACGACGCGTTAACTCAAATGTATTAAACGGACGGTCTTCTTCATCAACGAGTGGTGCTAGTAGACGGCCTTCAGTACGACCTTGGTTAAATACCATGACATCACGTAACATAGTTGCGCCATACTCTTGCTGAATTTGCTTATCTACATTCAGCACTACAGCCTCAAGTTTTCTAATCGCCTCAATTGTCTGTTCATCAGACACATTGTCATTCATGGTGATATTAATACTTGGGAAGTCATGTGGGATCTTTGGTAAGAACAAGGTACGCAACATACCACTGCTGCTCAAAGCAATACTCGCGATGAACATACCAACAAAAGCACATAACACAGTCCAGCGCCACTCTACACAGAGTTTCACAAAACGACGATAAGGCCCATTCACAAAACCAAAGAACTTAGTATTAAACTTATGACGCCAGCTGTCTTCTTTTAGTGGCTTAAACTTAATCGCAGCGATATGCGCTGGCAAGATCAGTTTAGATTCAATCAAGCTGAAGAAAAGACATAGTAATACTACACCAGCGATATTAATGAAGTTGGCACTCTCAGGACCTGTCGAGAACATGAGTGGCGCAAATACAGCCATAGTTGTCAGTACACCAAAGGTTGCTGGCGTAGCAACACGTTTTGCACCTACAATCACGTTATGCACACCTGGGCCTTTTTTCTCTACCTCAGTGTAGGCGCTCTCACCGATTACAATCGCATCGTCAACGACGATACCCAGTACCATGATAAAGGCAAACAATGAGGTCACATTAATGGTAATACCCAGTACTGGCATTAACATTACCGCACCCAAGAAACATACTGGAATACCGATGGTTACCCACATTGCTAGCTTGAATCGTAAAAACAAGAACAGCATTAAGGCCACTAAGAACATACCTTGTAATAAGTTGCTCTTCATCATGGTTAAACGACCATTTAAGTAATAAGTCATATCAACCAATGATTTAAGCTCAACTCCCGCTGGTAGCTCTTGATTCTTCAACTCAATGAATTTCTTAACCGACTCAGCAACCGGCACCATGTTTTGCTCTTTGGTTGCCTTTACAGAAATAAATACTGCGTTCTTACCATTAAGCTTGAAGTAACGCTCACCTTCAGTGAATTCATCTTTGATTTCTGCAATATCTCGTAGTAGTACTTTACCGCCATGCGCACCTACTTTTACCGGTAGCTGACGGAACTCGTCACCATTATAAGACTGGTTTTCAATACGCACCGAGATGATGCCAGAGTCAGTACGTAGCTGACCTGCAGAGAAGTTAGCAGAGTAGTTGCGAATGGTGCTTGCCACGTCGTTAATAGTTAAACCATATTGGCGCAGCATATCCGGTTTAATCTCAATGGCGATTTCATCTAAAGGGACACTCACGTCCACCAATGACACATTGTTGAGTTGCAATAACTCATCCTCAATGCGCTTTGCCATCGGTTTTAATTCGGTCAGTGGTAAATCTGCTGACAAGGTCATTTCTATGACTTGCTGCTGGAATTCAATCTGATTAATGGTGACCGGTTCCATCGCTGCTGGGAAAGTCGCAATGCCATCGACACGCAATTTTACCTTGTCTAACACGTCAGTTAGTTCAACGTCTGGATCGATTTCTAATGTCGCGCTACCGCCATTTCGGTTTGCGCGGTACACACCTTCTTTGATTTCAGTGACATCTTTCAATGCCTCTTCAATCTTCATCAGAATACTTTCTTCGATTTCCTGCGGTGAAGCACCCGGGTAGTTTGCCGCAACCGTAATGTAGTTAATCTCTACATTAGGAAACATCTGCCTTTGAATGGTGTTATAGGTGTACAAACCAATAATGATGATGAAAACCATCAATAAGTTGGCCGCCACCGAGTTTTTCGCAAACCAAGCAATTAAACCGGTTTGCTTTTCAAGTTCAGTTTGACTCATCTGCTACTCCTTAAAGCTTGTCTGTGGTTTCAGCTTTAGATGAATCTGAACCAGCAACTTTTACTGACATCCCTGTTTGCGGGTATTCAGGCAAAGTAGTTACCAGTTTTTCGTTGTCTTTTAGACCTGTGCTCACGTAGAAGTATTCACCTTCTTCACGGATCACCTGCACCTTGCGAGACTCAAGTTGGCCTTCGCTATTTAACAACCATACCGTGTTGTTATTGACCAAATCTTGCGGCAAGCGATAGATGCTATTTAACGTTTTGCCAGAGAAGTTTACTTGTACGTATGAGCCAAATTTCACTTGTGGCTGCTGCGTCTGTAACCCATATGGATCTGCAATTCTAACAACCAGATTTACCATGCGCGTTGCTTTATCAACCACACCTAAATCACGGTGAATTTTTGCAGAGCGGGTAAAACCGTTTAAGCCCGTCTGAGTGATAGTTGCATCTAAGCCCTCAATACGCTCTGGTAAAAAGGCACTATCAAACCCTGCAACCGGAATGATCACTTCCGCATGCTCAATATTATTTAGCTGCGCGATACTGCTACCCATGCTGACAAACTGACCTAAACCCACATCACGAGAAACAATTAACGCATCGTACGGCGCAACTACATCACAGTTGTCTAAATCTCGTTGTGCACGTTTAAGTGCTGCTTTAGCTGACTTTAAAGCGGCTTGGGCACTTAGAAGCTGCGGTTTACGAAGGAATAAGTCGGTGTGTTTTTTACTTGGGAAACGTTTTGCTTCATCGGCTGCCACATCTGCAAGCGCTTGTTCTTCAATCAGTTTAGCTTCTGCGCGTGTTACTTCTGCCTCTGCTTGTAAGACAGCCGCTTCATAATTGTCTTTTTCAATACTCAGTAACACTTCGTCTTTGGCGACAATGCCACCGGTTACGAAGTTGTCGTGCCAAGCGACTACTTCGCCTGAAACCTGAGCTGAAAGCCTAGTACTTTCAAAAGGTTGAACTTCACCATAGCTGTTAATGACAACTTGATGGTCAAGTGCTGAAACCGCTTCTACAGCAACAACAGGTCTAGTATCTACCTGCTCCTTTGCATCCGGCTCATTTGCCAAAGCATTGATGCCCTGTGCGCCCATCATCCCAACAACAATAGCTGCGACAGGGAATATCCATTTTAGTACCTTCGTTTGCATAACGATTTCACCTATTAAAAAATTTTCTAGCCTTCTCTACTTTCTATACTAACAAGATTAATACCAAGAAAAATGTGACATTTGTAAGAATCTGTTACAGCTAATACGATGAATAGCAGGCGTTTGGTTTTACATACAATGTTACAAAATCAAAAGCCATAAAAATCATAACCTTAACAACATTCAAACTGACCCAACTATGTCATCAATCGCATCAATATGGCTTTATAAGTCATATTCGGTACACTAAAAAATCCAAAGAAAAATTAACAAGCGTACTTATGAAAAAAACTGCCCTTTCAATTGCGCTAGCACTGACTTTTGCTAGCCAAGCAGCCATTGCTGCCGATAAGAAAAAAGAAGATAAAAAAGAAAAGACCATTGCCAGTCTGATTGAAAACAAAACCGCATTCAAAGGCGTATTTGAGCTTTACCAAGATAAGAAAACAGGTGAGCACTTATTGGTTTTAGAAGAAAGCCAATTAAACACCCCTTTTGTGTATTTTGCACATACCGTTGACGGTGTAACTGATGCTGGTCATGTTCGTGGTAGCTACCGCGAAACTAAACTGATTGAATTTAGACAGCATTTCAACCGCATCGATATCATCAGCAAAACACCACGCTACCAGTTTGAAGAAAACACTGCACTAGCACGTGCAAGCGAAGCAAACATCAGTGAAGCGGTACTGGCGAGTGTAAAAATTGAAAAACAAGAAGATGGTAAAATTGCTTTTAAAGCTGACAAAATCTTCTTAAGTGAATCACTACATAAAGTATCACCTTGGAAGCGCGCTGGTGACAAAAATGCCAGCAAACGCTTCAACGTGGGCAAGCTTGATAGCAAGAAATCTCGCATCATCAAACAGCGCCCATATTCAAACAACTTAGACATTGTTGTTGATTATGTATTTAGTAACCCGAACCCAAGTGTGCGTGGTTCTGCCGCAGTAACAGATCCACGCTCTGTGTCAGTCAAAGTTCAGCACAGTTTTGTGGCACTACCTAAAAACGATTACCAGCCTCGTAAAGACGACGCGCGCATTGGTTACTTCACAAACCAATTCGACGTGATGACATCACCTGATTGGACACCTTACAATGACGTAATCAAGCGTTGGGACTTAGTGAAAAAAGATCCAAGTGCTGATTTATCTGAGCCTGTAGAGCCAATTGTATGGTGGATTGAAAACACCACGCCTGTTGAATGGCGTGACACAGTGCGTGACGGCGTATTGGCTTGGAACAGTGCATTCGAGAAAATCGGTTTCAAAAACGCATTGGTTGTAAAAGTACAACCTGATGATGCAGAGTGGGATGCAGGCGACATTAACTACAACGTGCTACGTTGGACATCGTCACCTCGCCCTCCTTTCGGCGGTTACGGTCCTGCACTTGCGCACCCATTAACGGGTGAGATTTTAGGTTCAGACATCATGCTTGAGTATGTGTTTATGAAGAACCGTTGGATCTACGACACACTTTACAGCCAAGGTGCAATGAGCCACAGCAATGCCGATTTAGGTGAACATGATGCGATGAACTGTTCATTAGGTCATGAGCTACAAGGCGAAATGATGACTGCCAGCCTATCAACAGGCAGCGACATCGAACGTAAAGAAATGCTTCGCCAAGCCCTTGTGCAACTTATCTTACACGAAGTAGGTCACACACTAGGTCTTAACCACAACATGAAGTCGTCTATCATCTGGGATGAAAACGAAGTACACGATAAGAACCTAACACAAGGTATCGTGACCGGTTCAGTGATGGATTATGCACCTGCGAACATTGCGCCACTTGGTAAAAAACAAGGTGATATCTTCCAAACTCGTCCGGGTCCTTACGATGATTGGGCAATTGAATACGGCTACAGCGTTGCAGCAAGCACAACTGATGCAGAAGAAAAACGCCTTGAAGCAATTCTATCTCGCTCAAACGATCCAAAACTAACATTCGGTAATGATGCAGACGATATGCGTGCACCAGGTCGTCATATTGACCCTCGTGTGATGATCGGTGATTTATCGTCGAACCCAGTAGCCTACGGTGTTGACCGCATGGAGCTTATCGACAGTCTCCTAGGCAAGCTAACTGATACTGCTCGCGTTCAAGGTGAATCACACCAGCAACTGTTAACTTCTGCAAATGTACTATTCGGCCAATATAAGCGCCAAGCTGACGTGATCTCTCGTCAAATTGGTGGCGTATATGTAGAACGTAACGTAGTAGGCACAGCTGATGATGTAAAACCATTCACACCGGTACCTCTAGCGCGCCAAAAAGAAGCGATGCAAGCACTTGCTGATAAAGTGTTTGCACCAAACGTACTAGCGAATATGCAGCCTCTGTATAACTACATGCAGCAACAGCGTCGTGGCTTCAACCACTATGGTAAGAACGAAGATCCGAAAGCGCACAAAATGGTATTAGGCATGCAGAAGTCAGTGCTGAACCAACTGTTACACCCAAATGTGTTACAGCGTTTATCTGATACGGCACTATACGGTAATGAGTACGCGTTAAACGACTTTATGACTGATTTAACCGCTGGCATTTTTGTGAAGAGCAAAGAAGTAAGCACATTCAGCCAAAACCTACAGGTTGAATATGTAAATCGCTTAATCAAAGCTGCAGGCCTTGGTAAACCAAGCCGATATGACAATCTTGCTAAAGCAGCAGCGTTATACCAGTTACAACAAATTAATGACATGAGTGCACCTTGGGGCGCTGACACAGCGACTAAAGCACATCATGCTTACATTAAGCGCCTAATCGAGAAAGCATTAGACGCTTAATCATCCAGTTTGCATTGTGATGTTAAAAGGCCAGCGAAGTTTATGCTGGCCTTTTTATTTATCTGTTCTAATTAAGATGAAACTTGATCAACTACATTTTACTGGCTTCGATCGGCTGAATGGCCACAATACCTTGATTTCGAATGGTCACATTAAAATGCTTTTGCCCACACTCAAGTGGATAAACGCCGTCTTCTAGCCCTTTGTTGGCCAAACTGTTTAACGCCGCAGCAAGTAAAATGGTGTCATCTTCTGTCTGCTCGCCGCGTTTCGCCATATATGCCATGCCTTGTTGCATCGCTTTTTCAACTACAATGCCCGCCACTTTTTTGCTGGCCTGCTGTTTAAACAATTTAAAAAGTAAGGTCTTAATCAACACAAACATTTCCTTCAGCCTTAGTCACCTTTGTCTATTATGCAATATACCCATCAGTCCCAATTTTAGAAAATTAAAATCGTAAAAAAATGCAACAAGGTATGACTATATGAATCATTATCAAAAGGTTTTATGCATTTAAATAGGCCTTGCTATTCGTTGCCGCACTGAACTCAGCCATGAAGAGGTAAAATAAGAAATTAAAGCTTTATTACTCTTGCATCTTAGCTTTTTAACAAACCCACTTTGAATAACCACCAAGACGGTGCAAAAGTGACAATGCTTGCCACTTTGACCTTTATTGTACGCAAGTTTAGGCCAGTGCCGGACGGCGGTAGTAATGAATACACGCCAGCTGTGCAGCATTGGTGAGCAAAATCATCACAAACGTGAGTACGTGCGCCACACTTACTTGCGTCATATGTAACTCTGCACTCAATCCGGTTAAACCAGCAATAAATTGCAGCGAAAAGTAACGGGCACTCAAGTTCGACACATCCCCACTTTTAATCGTTTTATAAGTTTGTGGCATAACTCTGACTGAGCTCATCACTAAACCCACATAGGTTAGGCCATTTAACAAACTTGCCGCATCGGTATTTGGTAATAATAACAGCCCAAAAGGCAGTACCGAGCACAGTAGCATTATCGCCAACTGCCTACGTTGCTTTTCATCTGAGTTATAACGCACAAAGTAATATAAGATCAGCGCACTCAAGGCGCCGGTCACCACAAATGGCAACACCATAAATAAGCGATCAAAAAACAAATTGTAAGCAATAAAGTAACTACTCTGTGCCACACCAAAGCTCATCATCATCAGTGACAGCCCTGATACACTGCGATTACGGCGCACTTTATTAATTAAAGGCCAAAAGCTAAAGACTAAAATAATGGATGAGACGATCGGCAAGTAGTCGAACAACACAGGCTCCTGTAACGATATTGTGAACAAGTAAAAAAGGCGTAACCATCAATAAAACACGATGTAAAACACTGATTTTTATAGATAATTGAAAGAAGGCGCGCATTGTAGTGAATAACTTTACAAATACAAGCATACAAGGTAAGAATAGAAATTGAGCAGTGCAAAGCTAGATTGACAGATAACAAGGAGCTGTATTTTGCGTTATTTAATTATGTTTCTTTTCATCACTTTTTTACTGACTGGTTGTAATTCGACACAGTCTAAACCAGAAGAAAAAGCTGTCATTCCTTCACCTATTTCATTAGCAAATCACGCCTTATTTAAGTTAGAGCCCGTTCCCAATGAGAAAGAAATCTTCTCTTTACCAAAAGCTGAGCAAGCGAAGTTTTTAGAAAAATATAATCAGCTAATACTCAAAGGGGTCAGAGCAGATACTGCCATTTCACAGTATTTAGAAAGCTCTATTGACGGGTTCACTTACGACGGTGAAACGCTTACCGCGGCAGGTGCTTTAAGTAAACAAACAGGAAACTGTGTCAGTCTCGCTATTTTAACTCAAGCCTATGCTAATTTAGCAGGTATAGAAACAAGCTTTCGTGAGGTTTCGACTTATCCTATCTTTAAAAAAGAACAAGATTTATTGCTGGTATCCTCACACTTCAACACCAAATTATTCGCGCCCAAAGGAGAGCCAAAAGATGAGAGTTGGATTGAAATTATAAGGGCTGGCACCGTTGTTGATTACTTTCCACAGCAAAACACTTTTTACGTAGGTAATGCAAAGTACCCGAGCCTTGTTGCAAAATTTTATGCAAACTTAGCTTCTGAAGCACTAATAAAAGGCAACTTTGATTTAAGTTACTCTCTTGCTAGTGAAGCTTTTACGTTTACCCCTCATAACCCGGAGCTAATTAATCTGCTAGCCATTCTGCATCGCCGTGCTGGAGATACAGATACGGCGAAGAAACTATTTGAATTTGCTATAGAACATAAACTGGCAAGCAGTAACCTTATTGCTTCTTATCGCTTTTTAGCCAACCAGCTTGGCGATGCTGTCTTGGTAGATAAGCTTGAAGCTGAGCTAGAAAAAACCGCAAAAACCCCATTTGATTTTTTACAAATCGCGATAAAAGCAACAAATAAGGCGCAATTTAGCAAGGCGAAACGGCTCCTCAACGCTGTCATTAAACACTATCCTTACCTGCCAGAACCGCACTTTGAATTAGCTAAAGTTCACTACTTACAGAACCGTCATGACTTAGCCAAAATCGCATTAGAAGAAGCCATCAAAATGTCTGATTCTCAAGAAAAAACCGGCATGTATGAAGCGAAGCTTAAGTCTCTTGAGCTCACCCTATAAAAAACCTCATAGCCCTGTTCTTCACAGGGCAACTTACCAAGTCTGATGTAATTAGGCCAAAACTTCCCTTCCGACCTTTTCACTAATCGGGTCTAACTATATATTTACAATAAACATTTAAGAACAAAAAATGAATTCTCTACAACAAGTGCCTTTGCCAGCAACCCAAATACAAAAGCAGCGCCACCTGAACACGCTGAATCAAAATTTCTGTATGTGAGAATTATCATCACGTTACTTTTCTTACTTTATTATTTCGCAATTTAAGGCGATATATTTTGGTTAGAGGTAAGTGATAGTATGAATATGCTTAAAGGTGAAAATTCTTTGATGGACGAACTAAAAATTTTACTAGGGGTTATGACAGCCGCCGTCGGTAATATTTTGCATTATTGGTTTAAGAATTAAGCTTTACTAAAAAGTTAGCGTAATAAGTAGGTCTATTTATGCAAAAAATAAATAGACCTACTTACGAAATTAATTAAACTGAGCCTTGGTTAGTTACAAGTCAAACCACAGCCCAAGCCATGCACGGTTTTCGTTTTCAAAACGCTCACTTTCAACGCGGCTTAAGCCTATGTCGATACGTAGATCACTGATCCCCGCTGGGGCGAATTTTGCACTCCAATCACGACCATTAAACCAGGTGGTCCATTTGACTCCATAGCTTTGCCCAAATACCTGGTTATCTAATTGGTGCTGTTGGTAGTAAAGCCAAGGCGCATCTTCTGACATTGCCACACCACCACCATAACCTTGATAACGCTCAGCAACGCCGGCAAAGAAAGGTAAATCTGGTTTATAGATAGTATTTGCCATGACGTTTTGATCTATGAGGCTCGTTCTAAAGCCACCTAAATTCAACAACGTATCTTCTCGCTTCGCTTGCTCTACTTGTATATACAAAGGCATATGGAACGCTTTACCAAATATCGTCGCAGCAAGGTTATAGCCCTGCCAGTCCGTCTCACCTGATTTGCCGTCTAGCCACTGGGCTTTAATTTGCTGGCCAATCGCAAATGCCTGTTTGTCATATTGCCAACTTTGCTCTAGTCCAAGGCGCAACCAGCGTTCGTCTTGGTTTCCTAAGCCTGTGTCTAGTTCACTCGCATGTACGGCAGCGTGGCCTGTCAATGACAGCATATTTTGGCGATAGCTATGGCTAACCTGTGCGCTAAGCCCTGTTTGTTGCAGTGTATGCGGTGCCATTGTAGCGATCTCTGCCCCACGACTTTGCGCTGCAGTATCTAGTTCAAATGAAAACGCCTTTGCCTGCCACTCGGTGTTGCCTTGTTGCATTTTTACATCGGCAAAACCACCAACTAGGGTGCTGTCGCCCAAGCTTTTGCTTAGCCCAACATACCAGCTTACTTCTTCCAAGAAATCAGACCCTTTTACTCCCAGATGCAACACTTCCGTACTGGCACTGTAATACTGCGAGCCCAAGGTCATGGATGCACTATGATCCCATTTATCATAGGGTTTACTTTGCAATGGCTGCTGATAAATTTGGGCATCATCAAGTTGCACAGCTGCATTTGAAAGTTTAGGGGCTTGCTTAGTGTCACTCAAATCAGTGACCAAGCTGGCAGTATTATTCATGTCCAGTGTGTAAGCATCAGGGCCTTCTGACGAAACACCTAGATACAGCATTTCACTGTCGTTTAACTGCTGTGGAAAACTCACCACATGCTGGCCTTGGCTTAACTGCAACAACTGCTGCGTGCTAAAGTCATAAGCATATAGATTAATCGCCCCCTCTACACCGGCTACGTAGAACAAGGTATTGCCGTCTTTGGACCAACTGGGCTGAGTTAAGAATTGATAACCTTTAGGAGTAGGTACTTGAAAGCTGTTTTGTGTTTGCATATCTCGCACATACAGCTGCCAGTTTTGATTCAGCCCTGATTTTAAGTAGGCCAGTTTATTACCGTTTTCAGAGATCTCAGGATAGTCATATGTATCGCCCAGTTGATTGCTTGAGAGTATGGTTTCAGACCCATTACCAAGCTCTAAATTCACTAAGTGTGAATAACCATAGCGTACTTTCTCAGCCACAATCGCATTGTTGTTTTTATCTATCGCAAAACGGCGAATGCCCGCATCATCAGTTAACTGTGTGACTTGGTTATCATCGAGTGTCCACTGAAATAGCTCACCTTGCACCGCATGCTGATCATTTGGTTTTTGCATCGATGCCACGAAATACAAGGTATTTTCATCTTTCCAACGCGCATAGCGAATGCCTGAAAAGTTACTTGGCGTCAGGGTGTGCTTTTTTATTCTGCCAAAGGTCTCTGGGGCATTATCAGCTACATCTTTAGGATCTGCCGCGAGTAAGGCTTTTTGCTTTTCATTAAAGTCTTTTTCAGCCTTTTCATTGTCTTTGGTCGCATAGATATTAAGCTCAGTACGACCTTTGCTATCACGCTCAGTCACGGCAATGAATTCACCGCTCGGTGATAAACGCAGGTTTTTAGCGTCAAACTTAAAGTCATGCCATAACTTAGTATCCAACTCGGGCAAATCTTGCGCAGAAGCCATGCTCAGATAAGTGTATTCCGCGACAAAGCGCTTATATAATTTTGCAGGATGATCGCCAAATACGCCCTTAAACGCCTCGTCAAAATCACGAGACTCCACTGCTTGCATACGAGTCCAAACAGCGTCTAAAGTCTGCTCACCATAGTTCTTTTCAAGCCATGCCAAGTATCGCACACCGATTAAATATGCCATCGAACCACTCAAATAACTATCGTTACCATTATTGAGCGCAGAATAAGGTAATAATGCGCCTTGGCGAGCGAATTCTGTGAGGAGGGCTTCAGTGTAGTTATCAAATAAACGACCTCGGCCTGTCATTTTCGACTCCATCAAGGTGGCATATCCTTCTGCCACCCAACGCGGCATGATCGCAAGCGCGATATCGTATGGATCCCATACATCGCGAAGTGTTTGTCGCCATGTACTGCGATTAGGTTGAGATAAATGCACCAAATGAATGTACTCATGCAAAATCAATAGTTGCTGCCAACCACTGCTGTTAGAGATCACGGTGTCTGATTGCGGTGGCGTGGTAAATAACGCCATTAGAGGTTGATCAGTACTTGGTATCGCGAAGCCGTTTGCACCATGGTAAGGGTCAAAGACCACTACATCGGCTTTGGTTCCTAGGCTGCGATTTTGCTGCTCAAGTACTTTATTGCGAACTAACTCAAGCTCGTGTGCGGCAGATTCTGCCCAGCGCTTATGTCCTTGCGTGTAATGCACATTGAAGTGTTCGGTTTCTATGGTTTGCCACATCGGCGCGGCATAACTCATACTCGACAAAGACATGAGTGAGCCAAGGGCGACTTTTTTCATAACTGAATGCATGTTACGTGATCCTTTCTCAAATATGCGTAAAGCATAAGGGAATCACATTGTTAAGAATGTAGGCAAGCCGTATGAAATTGTAACATGGTGTTATGTAGCCAAAAGCTTAGCTGATTCAGAAGAAGCTATTCTCGCCCTGCTCAGGCTTTGCCAAAGTGATAAATAACGCCAAAATACCACCAGCTACCACAAACATAGTCACCGCCAACAGCATACTTAGTCCCATATAAAACATAGCACTGGCAATGATTGCCGCAGCTAACCAAGTCGCAATATGATGCAGATATTTAAATAGCGGTGTGTACGCTCTAATATTGACCAAAGCCATTATCATTAATACAACAACAGCTAAACTTAAAACAAAGATCATTACCCTTCCTTATTTTTACTGTGTCAGACACCATCCTTAAAACCGATTATATGCAAATAAGAATCATTATCAAGTTTGATTTGTAAAAAAAGCCACATCATGCAATGCAGCTTTTTAAAATGAATGAAAAGGCTTTATACCCAGCGCAATGTCGTTGTCAGCGTATGACTTTGCCCCGGTTCAACGGTAGCAGCGTCATCCATTACATTTGCCGCTTCTAGACACAGCATGGTTTTATATTCGTCATCTCTAAAGTTGCTTAAACGCTTAGACTTTTCAATCCACGGGTTCCAAAGCACGCAAGAAGTAGAGCTTTCACGACCCACTTCAATGTTTCCGTCTGGCGTTCGAATAATTTGCACTGGTGCTGCTTGGGTATACACCATGTCTGTTTCACGAGCGAAACCAACAACTTCATTTTGATCAAATGGGCCTTCACCAAATTCAATAAACTTTGAGCCCTGTAAGCCATCCACAGTCGTCGCTTCAATATTTGGTGTCGGGAAATAAGTATGAAGTGCTTGAGTTAAAGTAAATGCAGTATCACCCAGGTTAATATTAGTGAGGCTCACTTTTAACTGTTCTGTTAAATGAAATTCAACTTCAAGCTTAGATTTATGCGGCCAGTAGGTTTCATCAACCAAAGTCATAGGTAATGAAAGCTTAATCACAATGGCTTCATCGCTTTCATGTACTTCTTCAGCACGCCACATTAATTTTCGTGCCACACCATGAATTGGCCAATCAGGGTCGCTGTGCACACCAAACCATGGCCAGCAAATAGGAATACCACCACGAACGGCTTTGCCCTCTAGATAGTCTTCATCTTCTGACACCCAGATTAAATTGCCTCTGCCAACAGGCGTGAACTCTGTCAGTTGTGCACCTTGTAAAAAGATTTTGGCACTACAACGCGGACCGTCGACATTTAAATACTCGAGTCCAGACTCCGTGCGCTGGATAGAAACTGATGCTGAAAGTTCCATAATTCACCTAACTTCAAAATTTTGATATCTCGACTACATTACCGAATAACCCTACTCAGAGTAAACATATAAACGTCCAAATGAAGCATCTTCACTCAAACGTCATACATCAATGTTGCTGAAAAACTCGCAAACTAATAACTCTGTGATAAGCTTAAAATATTACATGTTGGCGAGATTAATTAATGAGCAAAAGTAGTCTTAAACTCTTTAATAAATGCTTTTGGCTACATGCCGCTGGGATCATTTTTGTCGGTCTTGGCTTTGTGGGTATGGCCTTACCTGTGATGCCAACCACCATCTTTTTTATTCTCGCCCTCGCCTGTTTTACCCGCTCATCACCTAAATTCGCCAACTGGCTACTCTCGCACCCTAAATTTGGTGAGCCGTTAAGACTTTGGCATGATCATCAAGTTATTCCTATCAAAGGAAAATGGGGAGCAGGTTTGGGGATGCTACTTGGGTATATGATTTTGCTGTATAGCCAACCCGCACTATGGGTGTTAATACTGGTTGCAAGTATTGAAGTGGCGGTGATGGTTTATATTCTGTCTAAACCATCTGCACCGCCTGTCAGTATTTAGTCAGCGCACTTATAGGTATTGCGCCCAGCGTCTTTTGCTTGATATAGCGCCTCATCTGCAGTTTGCATCAATGACTCAACAGAGGCACATGCTTTGGTGGCAGATGCAACGCCCGCACTAATGGTCACAACGCTATGCTCAGATTGACAATGTTCTAGTTCCATACCAGCAATTGCACGTACCAAGGTTTTGGCTATTATCTTCGCACCTTGTAAAGGGGTGTCAGGCAACAGCACCACGAACTCTTCGCCGCCATAACGACACACAGAATCAAGCGGTCTTCTAACGATTTCTTTTAGCTTATCAGCCACTTGTTTAAGTACATCGTCACCCGCCAAATGCCCATAATGGTCGTTATATTTTTTGAAGAAATCGATGTCGATCATGATCATAGAAAGTGAGTGAGCTGCACGATGACGCTGCTTTAGTAATCTTTCTACTTCGGTATCAAAGAAACGGCGGTTATAAATACCTGTTAAGCCATCAATAAAAGAATAGTTACGTAAAATATCTGCTTGAAGTTTATATTTAAGGTGCGTCTTTACACGGTTTTGCAGCGTTTTCGGTACGATAGGTTTAGGCACAAAGTCTACAGCGCCCGCTTCCCAACACTGTAACTGACTCTCTTCATTGGCGTTAGAGGTTACAAAAATAATTGGGATCTCAGATAGTGCCGGTGTTGCCTGCATGGTTTGGCAAGCTTCGAGACCCGACATGCCCTCTAATACCCAATCCATCAACACCAAATCGGGGGTTTCTTCTTGGCAATAAGCAATGGCCTGCTCTGCAGATTCAACGGTGACTACTTTGCAAGTGTCCTTCAAACACCCCACCAACAATCGGCGCATTAATTCAGAATCATCAACAATAAGCACTTCGCAACTTGCAAGGTCACTGACATCTTTAAACATAACTCAACTTTTCCATTTATAATTCTGGGAGTATACCTTGCAGCTTTTAACTTAATCGATCTGAACAAGTGCTGATACGAATACCAATTCTCAAAATAAATTACTTAATTAACAGTGATAGATATAACAACTTAGCGTGTCACCATTAAATACCTTTATCGACCAAGATTACAACAACTTAAACATCTAAAATCAGACACAAAGCCTAACTATACTAGTTCAGGAAACTATTTTTGCTCGGCTAGGATGATTTATACTGATTCTTCCTGACAGCTTTTGCCCAACCAAGCCCTTAAAATCGCTGATTTAAAATCATATAAATCAATATATTAATAATTATAGGCTGAGAAAATATGACACTAGCATGAATAACTTATTACAAGGTAAGACCAGTCGTAAAAATGTCATAACTCTTCTCTAACATCGCCTCTTTTCTTAAATAGAACAATAAAGAGGTACAACTCATGAAAGGGCTTTCACGTCGCAATTTTATTAAAAGTGCATTAGCTGGTGTCGGCGCTGCCACGGTATCTTTATCTTTAACTGGATGTGGGCACAATGACTCAAGTCCATCTTATAACGACTTTGCCGTTGCGTTTAATCATGGTGTGGCAAGTGGCGACCCTTTAACTGATAGAGTTATCTTGTGGACCCGAGTTACCCCTGAAGGTACACCTAATACTGTCAATGTCAGCTTAGAAGTCTCTCTAGAGAAGACATTTGAAAACATAGAATTTACAGAATCACTTTCTGCATTAGCGAAAAACGATTACACAGTAAAAGTCGATCTGACAGGGCTGAAAGCCAATACCCGCTACTATTACCGTTTCAAAGCCAACGAGAGCCCGTCACCTATGGGCGAAACTAAAACTTTACCTGAAACAGATGTCTCGCAAGTGAAATTGGCGGTTATGTCATGCGCAAATTACCCTGCGGGTTATTTTCACGCCTATGCTGAAGCAGCAAAAATGCAAGACCTAGATGCTGTGCTACATTTGGGCGACTATATTTATGAATATGGCATGGGCGGATACGCCACTGACAAAGCGACGGAACTTGGCCGAATGCTACCTGAAGATAACCAAGGCGAACTCATCTCTCTGACTGATTACCGAAAACGTTATGCGCTTTACAGAACAGATACTGGCCTGCAAGCCTTGCATGCAAAAGCGCCGTTCATTGCAGTATGGGACGACCACGAAGTTTGTAACGACGCCTATCTAGATGGGGCTGAGAACCATAATGACGATGAAGGCATGTTTGCCGACCGAAAAATGGCCGCGCTAAAGGCCTATTATGAATGGATGCCTATTCGACCATATGTTACAGGTCAAACCGAAAGCCTATATCGAAAATTTGATTTTGGCTCTTTGGTGTCCCTTTACATGCTCGACACACGTCATGAAGCACGCGTTAAGCCGCTTGATTATCAGAACTACTTTGACCCAACATCTGGTCAGTTAGATACTGCAAGTTTCCAAGCAGATCTGGTTTCTCCCGATCAACAACTAATTGGAACTCAGCAGCTAACTTGGCTGACTGACAATATCAAAACCTCAGATGCCAAATGGCAAGTACTTGGCCAACAAGTGCTAATGACCAAAATGATGTTACCTGCAGAACTACTGGTTGCTATGGCTAACCCAAGTGCAGCAATTGCTTCACAAATGACTGAATTAGCGCAGTTAAAGGCACGCGCTCAGGCATCTGATCCAACGCTAACAGAACAAGACAAGATGCGCATTGGATTTACCGCCCCCTATAACTTAGACGCTTGGGATGGCTACCCTGTTGAACGTGAAATGTTGTTACAAACAGCTAAAACTGCAAACAAAAACCTCGTCACCATTGCCGGTGACACCCACAATGCGTGGTCTGGTAAGTTATGTACCGCACAAGGCGATGTATGTGGTTATGAGTTTGCTACGCCTTCGGTGAGCTCTCCGGGGCTAGAGTACTATTTACAACTACCTGAATCGCAAGCCAGCGAATTTGCAAAAGTACTCGAGTTACTTGTTGATGACCTAGAATTTGCCAACATCCACCAGCGCGGCTTTATGACACTGACATTTACACCTGATAATGTTGACAGTCAATGGCACTTCATCAGCGACGTACATAGCCAAGTATTCGGGGTTGAGAATAAAAACCTAATCCAGAAGACGCTATAACTCTCAACAAGGAAGATTAGGCACTTAGCTAATCTTCCTCCTTCAGTTGGCTCACTCCTGCCAGCAAAAAGTCATAAATTGTCTATATTTAGTTATACCTCGTAATTGCAGCGAATATCTCATAATTAAACGGTAGGAATATGAATCAGCTCTCTATTAAGATTAAGCTAATCGCTTTTATTTCCATCACACTCGTGTTGCTTGTCGCCTCACTAGTCACGATAAGTTGGGTTCAGCTCAACAATAATAATCAGGTGCAAAGTGAGCGTGTACAAAGTGTTGTGTTAGATGAAATTAATGCTCGGTTAACCGCAAAAGCAAAGCTGTATGCCGAGCAAGTCAGCGGTTATATCAACAAGGAGTATCAAATTCCTTATAGCCTATCTGGCGGTATTGCTAAAACAGCAGAACAAAGCCCGATTTCAAGACAAAGCCTATATTTAATGGTGTTGGGTGCACTCGAAAAAAACCAAGGGGTGTCGTCAATCTATGCACAATTCGAAGCCAACGGCTATGATGGTAAAGACAGTCAATTTAGCAATTCTGGCCAAACCCACTCAGTCCCTGGAGCGGGCTCCTTAGAGGTGTATATTACCCGTGATGCACCGGGTAAATTCACGCAACACCAAATAGAAGATCCGGGCGAAAAATACCTTAATGCCCGCAATGAGTTTGGCTTTAGAGAAAGTGAATGGTATCTGTGCGCCAAAGATAACCTTAAGCCCTGCATTATGGAGCCGTACTTGTATGAAATCACACCCGGTAATTCTGAGTTAATGACCTCTCTCACCGTACCTGTGATTGCCAATGGTCGCTTTATTGGTTTGGTCGGGGTTGATATAAATCTGCCACGTTTTCAGACCCTCACCGAAGAAGTATCGAAATCGCTTTATAACGGTCAAGCCAAAGTCAGTATTCTCAGCGATATAGGGTTAATCGTCGGCTCAAGCCACTACGACAAGCTGGCGCGCCCCTTAACAGAATCTCTGCCGGGTAACGCGGGCAAAACCATTATGGACAACCGTAAACAACAAACTCAACTCGAAATTGGCAGTAACCTCGTTTTCACTATGCCTATTGAAATTAAGGTCGCCAATACAACTTGGAGCTTGGTCATTGAATTACCGAAAGATCTGGCGCTTGCGCGCGCACAAGAGTTAGCAGAGCAGCAAGCAGAAGATACCGCGACCGTCGGCTCCAGCATGATCTTTATTGGGGTGATCACATCGGTTATCGCATTGGCCCTTTCTGTGGCTATTTTAAAGACCATTATCGACCCACTAACAGACATCAAAGACAGAGTAGAGAATCTTGCAAGTAACGATGGCGATTTGACCGTACAACTTGACGTCACACAACATGAAGAGCTCATTGCCATAGCGACAGGCTTTAACCTATTCACACAGAAACTGCGAAATATGGTCAATGACTTAAAAGGGCTCGCCAACAACTCTTATCAGCAATCAACCAAAACCTCGCAGGCCGCAGAGGACATTAAAGCCAAAGTAAACATGCAGCATATGGAAATCGACAGCGTGGTAACCGCCATCAATGAGCTCAGTGCCACTGCTAGCGAAGTGGCTCGCTCATCAGAAAATGCCGCAGCTTCAACCAATGCCACCAACGAAAAGGTAAAAGAGAGTGAGCGTGGTATTTCTGCCGCATCCGACTCTGTACAGGTGATGTCTGATCAAATTGCCAGTGCCAAAGAATCTATCAATGCGGTTGCCATTCGTAGTAGCGACATTACACAAATTCTTGATGTAATTCGCTCAATCGCAGAGCAAACCAACCTACTGGCTTTAAATGCGGCCATCGAAGCGGCACGCGCAGGTGAACAAGGTCGCGGCTTTGCCGTCGTTGCCGATGAAGTCAGGTCTTTAGCTTCAAAAACCCAAGACTCAACCAATGAGATCAGCCAGCTTATTGATAACCTTCAAAATGAGGTAAAAACGTCTGAAGACATCATTGAACGCTCAGTTGTACAAGCCAGTGATGCCATGACCCATTGTGGCAGCGCCGCGGCACAAATGAGTGAAATGGTGCAAGCACTTGATGATATCTCAAATGAAGTTACCCAAATAGCGACCGCTGCCGAGCAGCAAAGTGCGGTAACTGAAGACTTAAGTGCAAATATGACAGGGATTTCAGATGCGGCAGCCGAACTCGCGCAATTGGCTGACACCATTGAAGATGCCGCACAAGATTTGATGAAACTGGTCGAACACAAAAACACACAACTGGGTTTATTAAGAACCTAGGCTCATTTACACCTTTGAAGGGGCCGAATGGCCCCTTTAGTCTTACTATTTCTGCTTTTATAAACTCTGAAACGAAAATAATAAGGGCTTAGATGAGTCATTAGTCCACTTGAAGTCTAAACCTATATCAGCATGCATATAAACGCGGCGTGACACTTCTTTTACTACTTTGCCTGCTAACCTGATTTGTAGTTTGACCTCGTAGTCACTTCCCAACTGAGCGAGCTGTTTTTCTATCTGCCTCGTGGTGAACTTTTCACCGTCGAGCCACCAAATTATTTCATACTCCTCACCGAAACGATCTACATTAGCGATAGAAAGAGACACGTTATCATTATGTTGTCGCGCCATAATTGTGATATTTTCATGAGGCAAAGGCTGACTTAAAGAAACTTTTTTGCTTGTTGAAAACTCAGCTGTACCATCAACTTTTGACATTACTAAAGAGACGTCAAACTCGCCGTATTCTGCAAAGTCATATTCAAAAGGAACATTGCTCTCCTTTTTAAATGACTCGTTGTTAATTACCCACTGATACTCAAAAGGAGCTGCTAACTCTGCATGGCTTGCCAGCAGTACACATTTAGTATTTTGTGCCTGACATTCAATAACTAAGTTAGGATCGGCAATCAGTTCAATCTGCTTTTCAGCTCGGCTAAGTACGCGGTCATTCTCAACATGTTCAAGCGATACAGCATATGCACCTTGTGCATTCATGTCTTGCCTTAATTGACTGTCTGTTTGCTCAATAATTTGTTCAGGTAAAATCCAACGAAACATAGCTTGCTCGCCATAGCCCGGCAAAACAGCAAGATGTAATGTTTGCTCAACTTGCTTGTAGCTAAACTCTATTGGCGTACTAGGTGTACCTGCTTCAATATGTACTTTCAGGTCAACAGACTGACTTAACTCATTTGCTGTACATGCACTTACTGCTAAATCATCAATGCGAAATCTCACCAACATATCGCCAGGTAGAGCATCAACATTGGGTAACTTAATCGCAGAATTGTACTCAGTCGTATTTAGTACCTTTTCATCGTCTGAAAACTGACGATCTCTATTCAAATCATAAAATATCGATACTACTTTATCCGTGGGCATGTTGTGTAATTGAAATTCCCCTAATGCCTGCTGATACCATGCGTTCTGTGGCACCAAGAACGTATAACCTTGCTCCAAAACAAAGTCTTCACCATTTATGCTTAGTTGATTCGATAATAGATTACTCGTTTCTGGCTGACACCAAGGGTCTGCAAAAATACTCAAAAGCCTATGGCCTGTTTTGGTCTCACCTTGCGTGTTTGTCGTTTCAATAGAAAGTATGTGTTCGCCTGATTCTAAATTAAGTTGCGCTTGTTTAATGGCATTAAATTGTGACTGAGTATTAAAATTCGACTGCCACTGATACAAAGGTTGCTCATTAAGGCTTATATTCACGGCACTTAACTCGGCTTGCTCAGGCTCAGCTAAGGCATAATTGATCGAGGTATATAAACGTTCAATAGAAAAATCGAGGTTATTCACTAAGCTATTAGTAGGAATTAAGCCGACCTCTTGCAACTTAACTGACACCCTTGCTTTGTCTTGTTCTTCAGCCGCATCTATCAAACAAAATGCCGCATGTTCAATCGTGGTGTTTTCTACAAAACACGTCTGCGCCGCCTTCATAGTTAAGCGAAATGTTTTTGCAATACCCCACCCATCTGAAATCGACAAACGATAAAAGAAACGATTAAAAATACCTGCTTGATAATGTGGGCCAGGCGTTTTCGTTTCGATATCACGCCAATCATCAATACTCTTACCATCTGTCATCGGTGAGTATAAATAGCGTAACGCCCTATTATGAACAAATTTGTCCCAGGCCACGGCATAATAAAAATTACCATCAGAGGATAACTGTTGATGCGCATCAGACTCTATAAAGTTTTGTTCGCCACCCGCTCGTAGCCTTTTATAAAACTCACTGCGAACAAACAGTGCAGTAAGGTCGGAAAACGCCTCTCCGATGACCGAGCTATCACCAGCGCTATGGACTATTTTCGAATTCCATGTCAACAAAGCATGACCTGTTTCATGGGCGATGATATCTAATGAGGTGCTGTGAGAAAACTGACCAGCGTTTGCGAGCCCATCATCCAATAAAACATGCTTACCATCCCAACTACTCGTAAGATACGTCCTGTCACCCCCGACTATTACACTAAGTTGCTCCAGGCAATAATCAGCACTCGCTGAACACGCTTCTGCTGAATCTGGGTACATTTGGGCAAATTGCTGACGCAGTATGTCCATGGTAATACCCGCATAAAAATGTGCATCATTTTCAGCTTGAAAAGCACCACGCCCTATATAGTCAAATAAAACCCCAGAAAGGTTTGCACTCTCTATCGCCTCACCATTACAGGCGTAACTATAAACCGGGTAATCAACTGTATTCTGGCGGGTAATGACGGCGGCGCTTTCTAAAGAGCAAACACCATTTTCATGCTTGACAACAAACGGGTAACCTTTGTATTTAGAAAACAACTGGCTATTCTCATCTCGATACAGCAAGTTGTATTGCTCAGGAATATAGGGAAACAGCGCTCTGGCTCGAGGATGATCGGGTATCACAGCGGTTTGACAATCACGACTCGCAAATTCTGGCGCCTGCGCGCACAGCAACCCCATTTTAGCATTACCCATCATGGCAGGCACCGCGTGATAAGAAGCCTCATTGGCTGTGGCAGGCATAGCGAGTACAAATAAAGAAGCGAACAAGCTAGGCTTTAAATAATCCTTCAAAGCAAAGTCCTTATTGAGAATAAAATAGTATTTGGTGGACAATAATCCACCAAGCCAAATTACCCCTTATGAGCACAAAAGTAAATTACAAATATATTAATCAGAGAGTTAACACCTAGCATAATCATTATGAATCTGTTATTTCTAGTGTATGGAATTCTCTAATTTAAGGACAGAATATAGAATGTTTAGCATAAAACAGGTACTAGGGTATGCAGCTCTGTTTGCCTTTTCAACGCTCGCTAATAGCTCAGACATTACCGCTTATCATTGGGATTTTGGTGATGGCAATAGTAGCACCGCTGCCAAACCAGACCATGAATATAAACAGCCGGGCTTTTATCAAGTAACTTTGAAAGCTTTCGTCAATGATGAATTAAGCTATAGCAAGCAGCATCTTGTCGATGCCGTCTCACCTGTGATTGAGTCATTCAGTGTATCCGGTAAAACTGAGGCGAAAGTTGGAGAGCGAGTCACATTAACACCTCAGCTAAAAACGTCCCAACCACTGCAGCTTTCTTATGTCTGGAAAACTCATGATGGCACAGATTTCAGGGGCGAAGCGTATGAGTTTAAAGCAACTGAAGCCGGTACCTTTAATCTGAGTGTCAGTGGTCTTTTTGATGGTCGAGAGGTTATCAGTGAACAAGTCTCTTACACGATAAGTGCAGACTCTAGCACCGAAACTCCCAAAAGCGACTCGCCACAATCGGGAGGTGGTGGTTCGTTGATTTGGTTCTTACCTAGCATGTTCTTAGTTGCTTTCAGAAGGAGAAACTCACAGTGAGCTTTTTACAGGGCCTTTGGCCCTTTTTAGTGCAAACCCATCTTTAACTTCACAGAAGTAGTGCATCCGCCCTAAACAAAAAAACACAAAGCTCTATAAATCAACAAGTTGAAAGTCTGGCATAACTCTTTCTTTATATAGGGAGCAAAGCAGTTATTACAGGGGTTTTCATATGCACAACTTGATTCAAACCATGCAGTTAATTTGGCACTTAGACTGGTACTCAAATGTCAGTGTGTGGCCAGTTCATGAAGAAAAGCACGCAACGAAAAGTACCAAGGAGCAAGCGAAATGAGTAAGCAAATTGATTTACACGAAGCCATGTTAAGCGTGATGATAGGTGAAACCAGCCTGTCGCAAGCCGCCAACAAGTATCAAGTTTCGAAACGCAGTCTTTACAGCGCGCTTCGCTTTGCCAAACAAGCCCCTGAACAGCGACAGCAACACCTGCAAAGGGTGAAAGAGCAACTCATGGCCAATATCGCCAGCATTGACTCTCGGCTCGCCCAGCAAACCGTCTAACCCTAACTCCTCCAAACGTTAGGTAAAATAGCGAGTCGACGATTACTCGCTATTTTTTTGCTCACTCATTGCCAACCCATTTTCCACACTTCAGGATTTTTGAGATCGCGCCAATTAATCTCGATTTCGCGTTTCGTCATCACAGCTTCGATAATGCATTCAATCACGCGACCTTCTTCATCAAACTCAACACTGGTCACCATAAAGTGTTTTTCTTTTGATTGCGGGTGAACGGCGGTCCATTTGCTGTTTAATAGTTTGCGCGGGGTTAGCATATGTTGCATAAGTTTACGGTGTGCTTTTCTAGAATATGAGTGTATTTACGCATTAAATTACCAAACTGATCAGCCTGCGGCGATAAGGTCTTAATATCCCGCCATTAGGTGGCGCTCTGAGGCTTCAAACTGCTGCTGTAATTTGGCTCTTGCTTGCTCAACTTTAGGGTCTTTCAGCGCTTTGCGAAGTGCCGATTCTAAGTATTCATCTGTATCGAGTGTGAGTGCAAACGATAAGCCCTGACTCGCAAATCCTGAGTCATCAAATTTAGCTATTCGCTGTAACTCATTCATGCTATGTCCAAGCGACTGCAACTTACCAGAAACAGCGAATACAGTACCTACAAAGCGATCGACACGCCCTTTCAACAGCGCATGTAATGCTTGAGCTGAATTAAGTGATTTGTGTATATTATCTTCACCGAAGTGATGCTTAATACTCATCATTTTATGGGCGTTTCGCTCAACGGCAACCTGTAATTGCCTATCTTCTGGATCAACTCGTCCTTTCACTTTCCAGATATATTGTTGACCGGTATAAACTTGCGTTAACCAAGTAAAATGCGGTTCTCGCTGTGGGGTTTTAGAAATAGAAAGAATAAGAATATTTGGATGGTAAGCATCTCTTTCCATAATACGAGCCCAAGGCTTACCATTAAACTCAACTTTAAAATCTGTATTTTCTTTCGCGACAGTAATTAATAACTTCGCAAAATCAATAATAGGGCCCTCACCTTTATTATTTGCATCAATGGTTTGAAACGGTGGGTTGTGTTCAAATACCACATATAAGCGAGGTCGCTCGGCCCATGACGAGAAAGCAATAAAACAGCAACAAAAAAACAAACTCAGTTTCATCATTTACTTGCTAACCCCTTTCATCCTTTAAGTATAACCAGCAATCGAAATTTTGCTTTGTTACGACCGCCTTCAAAGCTAAAAGTTAGCTGCTTTAAGCCTAGTTTGTGCATCCATCAGCATATCGTAATAAGGATATGAATTATCGGCGAGCTTGACGGCCTTTTCTAAAAACTCTAACGCCTTTTTGTTATCTTCTTTTTGTTCATAGCCATAAGACAACCCCCACCACGCATTGATAGAGTCGGGATGCAGCTTGGCATTGTGCGCGAAGACCTGAATGGCCTTGTCATAATTGCGCATGCCGATGAGCTGATTGCCTAACTGCCTAACTGCACTCTCTGGTGGTGTTATCTGCTCACCCCATTGCTCAGAAAGCTTTTTATAATACGCATCAATAGAGGTCATGTCGTACGTTAGCTTCTTCAACGGCATTTGCTTAGCCATAAACAAATTATGGTAAGCACTAAAGGCGCCTGCCGCAGACGTTAGATTGTGAGAAACACCATCGAGTGCATCACTCACGTAAGACAATTTGAACGGTTTATTGTTTTGAATAAACTGCTGTAAATCGTCATAACGCTCACGCATGACACCCGCTTCTTCACCAATGTTCATATAAAGATATGTATCTAGGGTTTTGTTTTTCTTTAAAAACTCTTTTGTGCGCGTCACTGCTGCCCCATAGTTCCACCAAACCGCCGGACTATAAGCTAAATGTGCTTGAAACAGGGTTGGTTTTTCGGTCATCGTATAAAGTGCAAATACCCCCGCAGCCGATGCGCCACCAATGACTTTATAATCATGAGTGCGATATTTTTCATCGATAAGCGGGATCAGCTCCTTTTCAAAAAAGTCTAAAAACTTTTTACTTCCGCCCCCTAACCCAACAGGACCTTGTGGCTCTTCATTTACGGTCGGAAATAGATCTCTCATTCTGTCGGTATTTTCTATTGCCACTATGATGGCTTCTGGAGCGGCATTGTCGTTTTGTAAACGCTCAAGCACTGAGGTGATCAATGGCAAATTACCCGCACCATCTAAACGATAAATGACCGGATAGAATTTATCAGGCTCAGCTTTATAACTCTTTGGTAATTGAACAACGACTGTGCGCTCTTCGTTTAAAATGTTCGATTTAAACACATGGGTAAATTGGGTGTAATCAGCTTGTTCTTCGGTTGCTGATGGTTGAGAAAGCGCTAGCGGAGAAACAACCATTGCAGACAGGGCTAAGCTAAGAGAAAGCGCCAAAGGTTTAAGTAAATGCACGAATAATCCTTTAAAAATAAGTAAGTTACAAATCCAACTTAACAGGAATATCGGGTTTAATAAAGGAACAATTTATGCTCAAAAATAGACTTTATATACAAAAGTGTATTTATCTAACCGTTTTTTTACGCAAAACCCCTAACAAAAACTGCATCACCGTTTTAATACGTGGTGTATCGCGTAGCTCAGGGTGGGTAAGCACCCATAGATCTTGAAATGGCGTAAATTCATCAGTCACAGGCACCAGCTCTGGGTACTGCTCGGCAATATAGCAGGCCCCGCGGATCATGCCCAAGCCCTTTGCCGCCATGGTGTGCCGAGTCACTAAATCTTCAACCTGATAACGCACGGGTAACTCAGCAAAAGGTGTATTGCTCACCCAATCGCTATTCGCCCCAGTGATCCAAACCCGCTGCTCAGGCTTTGTATTTGCCAAATACTCTCGCGACGCAAAGTAACCGACTTGAATAGAGAAAACCCGATGACCTACCAGCTCATCACCGGGGTCGTTCGATACCCGAATAACCACATCGGCCTCACCACTGTCGAGGTTGGCAAAGTCATAAGAAGTAAATACGGTAAGGCGAATATCGGGGTGCTGTTGCTGAAATAGTGCAAGGTCATCGAGTAGTAAAAACTGCAAAATCGCAGGTGGTAAAGACAAGCTCACCGCGCCACCTTGCGAAAAGTCTTGGCTCGCCAAGGTACGTGCCTGCTCAACCATCAGGTCCTGCATTTTATGCGCGGTTTGCAGCAAAACTGCGCCATATTCCGTGATTTTTATCCCAGATACCGTTGTTTCGAACACCTTAAATGGGTGACTTTGATTGATGCTGTGCATGCGCCGAGACACAGTGCTGTGATTAACTCCTAAACGCTCACCCGCAGCGCGTATACTATTGCTTTGCTGCACCGCTAGCAGCAGTCGATAATCGTCCCAGTTTTCCATCTTCTCTCGCCACTAGAGGGTAATACCAATCCACAATAATACTCAATCTTTTTGAGGGACTAAAACTGACGCTAACTTCGTTGAAAATTTCTCTTTTAGAACAACTAAATAGCAAAATTTCCGCCTTGTTATCGACAAGTTTTCCTTGCCTCAAAATAGCTCGCTTAATTAAGAGTATTGGTATTAAATACAAAAGCATTATCGACCGGATGTACCGCAAATGCCGCAATGCGCCACCCTTTATCTTGTTTTGATAAGGTATAGCTCGCGCCCACTCTATCGACCACTTCACCTTGTTTGTTGTACCGAATCGCCACATTGCTGGCAAGCGCCATATTGTTACTTAATAAATGAATGTCGACTTTTTGCCAATTCACTTTGCTTACACCGCGCTTTTTCAGTGAGTCTAAAAACACCTCGATTTGGCTATACAACTGCGCCTCTGTTACTACACTCGGCACCCGCTTATCAGACACCAACATCACCTGCGGGTGATACAGCCCCGGTACATGTTGTAACTCCCCAGTCTGAATATAATGGTTATATTTCGCCATATAATTGGTAAACAACTGCTCAATTTCAGCTTCGTTTTGCGTTTGATATGCACTCACACCCGCCACAAAAAACAAAGCCAATACATTGATATAAATAGATAAGTAACGCATTTCAATTTTCCTTCTTGTTGCAAACATTTTGATGTTAGCAAAGGAAGTATGCGTCGTCGTGGAGAGGTTTCAAGAATGTGCGGTGCAAAATTGCACCACTGCATCGTTATAAGACTACTTTAATCTTTCTGTAAGTGCTCTTTCATCTCCATCACTGATTTAACATCAATGCTGTATTCAGCAGTCGGTCTCGCCAACAAACGAGGAATGCCAATCGGCTCACCCGATTCTAGGCAAAAACCATAAGTTTCATGACGAATACGCTCAAGCGATTGTTGGATCTTGGGCAACAAGCGCTGCTCACGCTCGACAATACGAATTAATAAACTAGATTGCTCTTCCCAAGCCGCTTTATCTAACGGATCTGTGGTATCAGGTTTATTCAGCATTTGCTCTTTCGCTTCTCGAATACGCTCACGTGTCGTATCGTGAAGCTCTACCAACTTCAGTCTAAAAAACGCCAGTTGCTCGTCATTCATATACTCCTCTTCTGGCGCATTAATGATTTTTTGTTCCATCTCAGCAAGAGACTCTACACTCATTGTTTCCATAAACTTCACCACTACTGTTAAATCAACACGACAATTTAAATTGTTATAACATAACAAATGTAGCAGATTTTAGTTTTTGAGATATAAATTAAACGCTAATATTCAAAATTGAGATAAATAGTGCTCAGATGACTTAGATTGTAATTCCCAACTGCAAACAAGCTATTCAAACCCCAACAGCAACTTTTAATGTCCACTAAAAACCGGAGACATTCAAAAATAACACGACATTTTAGTTGTCCGATTTAAGCTCTTGAGCCCCTTATCGCATTAACTCAATAATAATTCCCGGCTCAGAGATCCCCGCTTCTTTCATTGCCTCCATTAAGCCATTTATTGCATCATTTCTTGCAAACTCTAAACTATTTATCTGGCTTTGATGCATTTCTAATACATCACGCTTGGTATCATCATCGGGGTAATCGGCTTTCTTGGCCTTAGTTAATGCTTCTTCAGCGGCTTCAATCATTTCGATTAAACGCTCAATCGCCTTTATCATTTCTTTAATATGTGAAGGAAGTTTATCTTTAGGATCTTCAGACTCTTCTTTTAGTTTTTTCAATCCAGCCATGGAAATCGTGACATTATCATCTTCACTTTGTTCAGCATCGCTATCGACGTCAGTAGTCTTAGGCTTTGTATCATCAAAAGACGCTTGTCTTAGGGGTAGCTTGACTGGCTCAGTTATCGTGTTTTCTAATTTCATGTTTTATCCTTAAATACATTAATGTCTGTTACTAATTAAGGTATCGGCTACAAGGATATTTTCTTCATTAATTTTTATTTAAGTTTATTCGCAACACGCATTAATTTTTGAAATTTAGGGCATTGTAAATGATGCTCTGCAGGGCATTCTGCAACATGTAGCAAACTATCTCGTGTGGCTTTTAAACGTGCAATTTGCTCATCTACCTCTTGTGCTTTGAGTCGCAGTTTTGCCCTATTTATTTCTAGCTGTGATTTCTCACCAAACATATCTGCTATTTCATCTAACGATAAATTAGCCAAGCGACCAAGTGAGATCAAAGTTAACTTTTCTACAACTGCACCATCAAACTGACGACGCAAACCTTTGCGAGCAACGGCTTTGATCAGCCCCCTTTGCTCATAATACCTAAGCGTTGCAGCACTGAACCCTGACAATTTTGCAACCTCACCAATATCCAATGTTTTCTCTTTCATTATGGCCTTGACTTAAAGTTAACTTTAAGTGGCATGCTATGAAAGTAAGGTTAATTTTTCAACAGAGACATGCTATATGACCCAAGAAACTTTCTTTTATATATCACTTATAGGTATCGGTGCCACGGTAACCATGGACTTATACGCAATACTGATAAAAAAGCTATTTGCTATCCCCTCTCTTAATTACGCGATGCTCGGTCGGTGGCTTTTACTCATGCCTCGCGGCCAGCTCATCCATCAAAATATTGCTTCAACACATTACGTAAGAGGTG
The DNA here is from genome assembly GCF_056629255.1 of Pseudoalteromonas sp. NFXS53. Taxonomy (NCBI): domain Bacteria; kingdom Pseudomonadati; phylum Pseudomonadota; class Gammaproteobacteria; order Alteromonadales; family Pseudoalteromonadaceae; genus Pseudoalteromonas; species Pseudoalteromonas sp. NFXS53. Next base: position 59,941 of record NZ_JBWVBR010000019.1, read on the forward strand.
AAGTATTCATAGGGTGGTCAGCGCATTATGCAATCGGTGTCATCTTTGCTTTTATATTTATTAGTATCACTGGGCTAAATTGGTTAAGCGCGCCTGAGTTGCTACCGATTTTGCTGTTTTCATTTTTGAGCGTTTCACTTCCCTTTTTTATCATGCAACCTTGCTTTGGTATGGGCTTTGCGGCATCAAGGCTACCGTCAGCAAATAGGGCAAGACTAAAAAGTATTTGCACCCATTTGGTGTTCGGGTTGGGAGTCTATGCGAGTGCTCTGCTAGTTAATTTATTTTAAAACTCACTTAACCGACACCTTTTAGGACTATAAACGCCCGTTAAATCAACCTATTGTCGCAACTCAACAAGGGGTAATAAGCGAGGGGTACAGGTGTAGTAATTGGCTGTTACCCGCCGCCTTCCATTCTTTGCTTAAATAAGCAGCACAATACTCAACAACAGGAAGAAGGCGAAGAACAATGAAAATCTTAATGATCACCGGCGACTTTGTAGAAGACTATGAGAACATGGTGCCGTTTCAAGCACTGCAAGCTGTGGGCTATCAGGTTGATGCTGTTTGCCCGAATAAAAAAGCGGGCGATGTGATTGCCACGGCTATTCATGATTTTGAAGGGCATCAAACTTATACCGAAAAACCCGGCCATAACTTCACATTAAACGCTGACTTTAATGCAGTAAGTGCCGACGATTACGATGGGCTTTACTTACCTGGTGGTCGTGCGCCTGAGTATTTGCGTTTGGATGAAAATGTGATCGGTCTTATCAAAGCATTCGCAGACAAAAACAAGCCAATCGCATCTATCTGCCATGGCCCGCAATTGCTGTCGGCTGCTAACATTATTACTGGCAAGCGTATTTCTGCTTACCCGGCTTGCAAACCAGAGATTATAATTGCGGGCGCTGAATATGTGTCAGTAGAGATGGATCAGGCCATCACCGATGGTAACTTAGTCACAGCCCCAGCGTGGCCTGCACATCCTGAATTTTTAAAACAGTTTATCGCACTGTTAAACAAAGCATAACCAACGAGGAGCCATCACTATGTGCCAACTTTTTATCGGAGCCAACCAAGATTGTTGGAAGAACATCACCCGTTCGTTGCGTATTGATGGCGTCACCACGTCAATTCGTCTTGAGCATTTTTTCTGGCGAATTTTAGAAGAAATCGCTTTTCGTGATGACTTGAGTGTTGGGCAACTGATCACTCGTTTGTATCACGAATCACTCGACGCCGACCATGATATTGGTAACTTCACGTCATTTTTGCGTGTGTGTTGTGGCCGTTATTTATCATTGGCGGCTGATGGTGAAATAACCCGAGATGCACTTGACCCATTGGTTGAGGTAAATGCAGAAAAGTTACTTGAACGCGAAAAAACGGCAGCTGAAAAACGCAAAGCCCGCTTTGCCAAAAGTGATCCCAACCCGCATTAAAGTTGGTTTGGGTTTACCCAATACAAACAATTTTAGTAGCGCTAACTTAGTGCAACTCCCCCCCCTTCAAGTACGGCGCTCATTCCTGAAAGATAAGTCGGCATATGCAGGTCAATATGTAGGCACTGCTATGGCGCCAAGAATTGCCCTGAAAAACACACAGAGGATACCCTATGAAACTCATCAAAATCTTGATGTTATTATTTGCTAGTTTGAGCTTATTCGATGCTCAAGCAACACTCTCCAAAGTCGCTTCATTGCCTAATTCCACCCCCCCAGGCAACATCGCAATCAGCTCCGAAGGCCGAGTGTTTTTTAGTGTGCACGGTTTTTACGGCCATTCAGTGAAAGTCATGGAATTAAAAGAGAATGGCCAAACGGTGCCATATCCAAATAAAGCATGGGCACACCAACCAAACGAGCTAGGACAAGGTCTTAACGATGTGCTAGGTCTAAATGTCGATCGCAGAGGTATTTTATGGTTGCTTGATAGCGCGACGCCAACAAGTAACGCGCGTTTAGTCGCTTGGAATACCCACACTGAGTCTTTGCATAAAATTATTTATCTTGGTTTTCCGGTCACCAATAATACGAGCTTCGTTAATGACTTAGCCATTGATTACAGCAACAACGCCATTTATATCACCGATGTTGGCTCAGCAAAAACGTCGGCGCTTATCGTGGTCGATCTCACGACGGGCCAAGCTCGCAGAGTACTTGAAGGCAGTAAGTATACCTCTCCTGAAGATCTCAATATGGTTATTGATGACCGTGTTATCACGCTTGGTGACCAGCCTGCACGCATTGGCGCAAATCCGATTACCATCAGTCCTGATAATCGATGGGTATATTTTGGCGCGATGAGTGGCTTAAGTCTTTATCGCATCGAGACAAAGTACCTTGCAGATAACACATTGACTAATTCTGAGCTTGAAAGCCATGTCGTTCGCTATGGCAGCAAGCCAATTTCTGATGGTATCACCGTCGATAATGCGGGTAATGTTTATGTGACCTCAATTACTGACAACAGTATTGGCGTAGTAAAACCTGATGGTCAGTACTCTACGTTATATCAAGGTGAATATTTAAGCTGGCCAGATGGGTTTGCTGTTGGCACAAATAATCAAATCTATTTCACGGTTAATGAATTGCATAAATCACCCGTTTTAAACATGGGCAAAGATGAAAGCAGCGGAAAGTTCGCGATTTATCGTTTTGACGCCATCACCGAAGCAACGGTTGGACGATAGCAACTGAAATAAACACTGTGGGTGCGGGTTTACCCCACGCAAGCAACCGCAATAACAAGCGCGACATAAAGTCGCGCCTAGAAAGACATCAAAAATCTGAAGCTGATTACCTATTCTTCGGCAGTCTTGTTAGATCCAGTTTTAGTACCCTAGAACGTCTTTGGTAGTTATAAAGCGAACGCTTTTTATCAGGTAAGTCTTCGACACCCACACAATCAAAGCCTTGCTCTAAAAACCAATGAATACTGCGTGTTGTCAGCGCAAACAAACTCTTATAGCCGATGCGCTTAGCTTTATTGATGACCGATCGAAGTAGAATGCTGCCACGATCTGCATCGCGATACTGCGGGTGGACGGCAAGGCTGGCAAATTCGCCCATATTCTCTTCGTCAAATGGATAAAGTGCGGCACACGCGATGATCACGCCATCGCGGTCTATCACGGTAAACTGCTCAATCTCTATTTCTAACTGCTCACGAGAGCGGCGAACTAAGTACCCTTGTTCTTCGAGCGGACGAATTAAATTGATAATGCCATTGATGTCACCAATCGTTGCGCTACGTAATTGCTCAGAGCTTTGCGGTGCGATTTGTGTACCAATACCATCGAGAGAGAATAGCTCCTGAAGCAAGGCACCATCTTCTTCATAACTCATAAGGTGACAACGGTGCACACCGCCACGACACGCATCGATGGCCGCTTGCAAAAATACCGAGGCACTCATACAGGCAGAGCTGTGTTCACGATGACGCGCTAATACCTGCTCCGCTTCATTAGGCATTAATTCAGCCAACGCTTCGCCATTTTCATCTAAGATCCCCGCCTCTTTACAGAAACCCAGCATTTTATCTGCATTGAGTTTAAGCGCGACTTGAGTGGCAATTTCTTCTGCTGTTAAATTAAAGCTCTCACCAGTAACTGATGCGGTGATCGGGCCAAGTAAGACAATGCTGTTGTTGTTCAATTGATGGCGAATACCATCTACGTCAATGCGGCGCACTTTGCCTGAATGGTGATAGTCGACACCATTATCAATGCCCAAAGGCTGGGAGATCACAAAGTTACCACTGACAACGTTGAGATTAGAGCCAGACATAGGGGTGCTGCTTAACGATTTAGACAAACGCGCGGTGATATCGAGCTGCATGGCACCAGCAACTTGCTTAATGACTTTAAGCGACTCATTGTCGGTCACCCGTACATCATTATGAAACTGGGTAATTATGCCAGCATCACTCAGCGCCTCATTAATTTGAGGTCGCGCGCCAAATACCAATACAATCTTGATACCGAGACTCGTTAGTAACGCAATGTCATTAATAATACTTCGGCAGCCAGGCTGATCAATGGCCTCACCACCAAGCATGATTACGAATGTTTTCCCCCTATGCGCATTTACATAAGGCGTTGATTGACGAAAACCGTCTACGAGTTCTGTTGTACGCACCTGCCGCTTACCTTTGTTCAACCATCAATGGATATTGGCTACAACTTTAAAGAATTATTATGCACAAATAAAGAATTAATATTCTTTATTTGTGCATTTTTAGATCTTGAGGCTACATCAATCATTTGAAATAAATATTAAGGAGGAAGAGAAATGAATCTGACAACAGAGCAAAAATAAGGCTAAACAAGGCCATCAGCCACTGAGCACGACATACTCGCAATCAGCCTGTTAGAGATATAACTTTTAGTTATTGTTTTTAATGAACATATAAAAATAAAAAATAAATAGCTATCTATTAGTTTCTTTTACTGTATAGTGACCTTAGCTCAAACAGCGAGCTATTAATGAAATATATTTAGTTCAAATTCTTCTCAGTTTCTTTTCGACTCAGTTCGTCATATATACCCTGCGATTTTTTTCCTACATTACAGAATTAGTAGCTTTTCAAAGTATTCACTCGTAGATAGAGGCATATATGTCAAATAAGACAACTGGTAAAGTAAAATGGTTTAATGAATTAAAAGGTTTTGGTTTTATCGCACCTGATAATGGTAGCCAAGATGTTTTTGTTCATTTCAAATCAATCGAAATTGAAGGTTTTAAAACTCTGACTGAAGGTCAAAGTGTTGCTTTCAATATCGAAAAGGGCGCTAAAGGTCCTCAAGCAAATAGCGTTACACTCGCGTAAGCTTTTTGCAGAGGTGCTTTTACATTAAAGGCACCTCACATTTTAAGTACTTAGCTTTAAAGCACTTCTAAATCACCCCTTGCAACGAACTGACTGCGATTATTTTTAAATCAAACTATTGATTTAAAAAAGAATAAAATCATTTTCAGCAATACGATTAAAGACATCAAAACTAAGTAGTAAGTAAAGAATCAGAACCACGGGTTACATGTACCATGCGTAAGACAAACCGAAGTAATAGTAAAAAAACGAAAAGAGTGAGTTTCGAAGATAAGCTGGCTCAGTTAGTTGGCGAATACCGCCAAGAGCAAGAGATACTTGAAGCGCTTGAAGAAGGCTCAACTGAATATAACGCTCAGAAAAGTAAATGCGATAAGCTTAGCGCTAATGTTAAACGTTTTGTGGAAAGACAGAAGTAACGCCTCGTTTTCGCCTTTATATTTATGTTCCATTTTGATTTATATAATTAAATATAAACATGGAAACTTAAATTAAAGCGCATCAGAAATACCCTGAAAAACCAGCTAGCTATATAACCTAGCATGTCTGTTAAGTAATAGTATTTTTAAATTAGTTAAATAAAGACCCAATACTATCTACTTTCAAAGAAAACCATTAATACCATTTAAGAAAAATATGACACATAGATTTAATGGCTCAAATATTGAAGCCACACCACCGATTTCATCGATCTCTGTAAACAAACAAAATGTTGTTTATAAAGATCATTCAAATTTCAGAAAAGTAAGCCTTAGCAATACATTAGAAGCTAAGCAGTTTGTCACTTGGTTACTTACCATGTAACTCGTAAATAAGCATACTCGTTGAGCGGTCACGTGCCCTATAGATATTAATCAAAAGACGCCAAATGCGCCTTTGTTTGTAAACACAAGATAATTAAGTTAACTCACTTTTTAGTTTTAAGTTTTTAATCAGTTGAATATCTACCCAATGCTGTTTTCCTTCATAAACACGTTTGCCGCTTCCATTCACACGCCAATCACCCCGATTAAAAAAGAAGTATTTTCCATCAGGTGATAATTGAGGAGAGCTTTCTTGTTTTTCTGTATTAATCGTTACTCCCATGTTTATAACTTTTGACCAAGTGCCATCTTGCCTTTTAAAACTAATGTAGAGATCAGATTGCCCAAAACCCTCTGCTCGTTGCACACTCCAAATCAAATAAGACTCATCGGGCGCTATCATAGAACCTGCTATGTACTCACCCTGATTCATATCGTCTCTTAGTTTTATGGGCTCTTCATACTGCCCGTTAATAAGACGCGAATAATACAAAGCGCCGACAACACCCCGCTCTTTATATCCGGTAAAATAATAAGTACCACTCGCAGACACCGACCTGCCATGCGCCATATGTTTTATAAATGCACCTGGGCTTTTAGGCTCTGACCAACCATCACCTTGACGCTCTCGATACATTTTGCCGATGAACATTTTGCTGCCATCGTTTGAAAACTGAGGCCAACGTAGATCTGATTCTGACGCCTTTCCCCACTGATTATTTTCTTTATGGGTAACAAAAAAGCCTCGCTTTTTGTCTTCGCCTATCGCTTTTTGTCTTCGCCTATCGCTTTTGTGAAGTAAAAAGACTGCATATCTGGCGTGAATGTACCGCTTTCAAATTCTCCGTTTGGTGAAACTATTTTAGGCTCAAAGACTTTAGGCACTAAACCCGGAGGTTGCTCACCAAAATACGCACTTTCTTTTACATTAGGTTTGTCTTCAGTATGACTCATAGAGCAACCGCTGAGACTTAAAAATAATAGGGTGAGTAAAGTTAAATTCGGCTTCATGATTTATCCTTAATGGTGATTTAAGAACTACTGAAATTAGCAGTTCAAATACAAAAAACCTGATGAATTGTGCCTGATTGTTGTTAATGAAGCCTTTTTAAGTGCCCAGCCCCCTAAGTTTACAACTCAAGAAAATAGAAAAATAACTGGTAAGAATATGTATTTTATAAATAAGTTTTTTGTTTTAGTTTTTATGAATGCAAACTTCAGAAGCCCATGAGGGGAAGCAGATTATAAGCTGTTTTAAAAAGAAATTATTTTGGCATAGTCATAAAAAAGGCGCTGAATGCGCCTTTAGTGTCTTGATTTTAAGGGGACAAGTTGTGGCCCAGTAATAAAGTTTCATACTGAGCCAAACTATTAGGTTTAATATTGTGATATTGAACTTAGGGCTAGAAAGTTAAAGTTTCATACCTGATAAATAAAACCGACTAACTCCACATTTTTATAAGTAATAAAGTTTCATACTAAAACAAGTATGGATTAGCAAGCTTAGCTGTTTCACGGGCATTTACACTTTCATTTCCACTCATGCCTAGATGATTCCAATATTCACCAATTTGCTGAAAGTATTCTTTCCACCAGTTTTTTTGTGACTGCTGCACTATTTCCTGATAGGTTGTGTCTGCTCTCACATTGCTCCAAACCCGCTTTTCTAAAAAGTTTGTTAATAAGAAATCTACAGCCAAGAACAAATCTAATGGAGGGTGCATTACACGAGGAGCATCCATAAGTACTATCTCACCATAGTTGCTGATAGTATCTTTTATAGCTCTTCCCCCATGATGAAAGTGATAGCTTGGATGAAGAAAATGAGGCTTATTTGAACCAGGTTTGTCCATATGATAATCCAAATGCCATGCTCCCCTAGCTAATTCGATTGTTTCTTCAGACAACGTTTCATAAACAATTTCAATAACAGAGCTATCTACATCACCGAACCTAAACTCTCCATTCTCAGTTAACGAAATATGTACGTTAAGGTATACTGATAAGGAGTCTCCATCCCATTTATCGCTTGCTATCAGCTGCTTACTAGAAACTTTAAGAAATTTCAACTCGATAAGCCTATACGACAAACCTTTACTCTCAGTTGTTCGTTCTAAACCTCTTATCAATTCATGCAAAGGGCTCGAGTTAGCAATTACACAATGCTCTTCTAAAACTCTAATAAAATCCCTTATTTGATTCACCAAATTATTTTTGTATGTCATTTTGGTGCAACCTATTATAGAGCGGTCTTACTTTCTTTTGGTAATCAGGATGTACCGAATATTTTGGCTTATGCTTTCTTGTATAAACAACTTCTACATCTAGATACATTTGTTGCTCCCAAGACTTTAAGTCAACAGAGCTGGCGACTAAAGCATCATGAGGATCTAGCGGCGTACCTGAAAAAACACAATTCACCCAATACTTTTCACTTTGTTTTGGATATTTCTTAGCTATCGCTTCTATTTTTTCTAATGCAGTTACTTCCTTCAACAGAGCCACTCTTTCTAAAGCGCTAAACCCTCTAATAGACTCTTGGGATGAAACATGTTCAAACCACCAATCCTCAACTCTAGAAAACCACCAACGTTCTTTTAGCTCAGAAAAAACCCCAAGATATTTACAGTCATTAAATTTTTTCTTTAAAACATGCCAATCCTCAGACCTAGCTATATCGATACCAAGTTTTGTAGCTAACATTTCTTCTGTTATTAAAATTCCGGCACTACGAACCAAGTTATTAAGTATCAGAGAAATTAAAGTATGAGTATCATGAGTCTTTACAGATAAATATTCGATGAGTCTCGGATCTGTGTATTTATAAATAGCCTCATCCCATTTCAAAAGAGGCATCAGTAATTCGAAAGAACCCTTTTCCCCTCCTGATTCAGGTAAAACTTTTTCTGTTGCAACTTTATAAGCTCGAGCTAACGCCAACATAATTTGGCTTACTTTAGCTGCATGAGAGGAGCAACTTGCGATATCTTTTTTCTTTACAGTAAAGTCAAATAAATTATGGGCACTCTCATCTGGAGCATAATATTGAACAAAGACATCTTCATTAGACAATAAAACTATCGGAGCATTATCAATATTTTTCCCAATCATTTCAGTCCTAAAGTTTTGCGCTAAGGAGGTTCCCCAATAATCAACTGTTTCACCTTCATCATTTGAAGCATCCAGCTTTTGATCGACAAGAAGTCCATCAAAGCTTCCCGCTATGAACTCACTCATTACCTCACTCATAGGCTTGACTCTAATGTGCTTTATAGAGAGCTGTTCGTTACCGTGATGCTCTAATTCTTTAATTAAAGGGCTTAGATCCTTATGTTGATCATCATCTATATATAAGAATTTAATAGGCATTATCTGGGATCTCACTCTCATCAGCTTTAGGAATTACTATTTCAATACATGTTGCATAATCAGTGCTAGGCTCTACTACTGAAACTTCTCCATCAAAACCTTCAACTATATCTCTTGTTATAGCCAACCCTAACCCCATTCCTCTTAGCTGTTGACTCTCAATAGCATAAGCTTCTGATGAAATCTCAGTTGTAAACAACGCATTAAATACCCTACCCCAATCTTTTTTTGGTATTCCATCACCGTTATCTTCAAATCTGAGCACAATATCATCCGAATTCGCCTTGACTTCAAGAAGCATTGAACCTTTCGACTTACCAGCACGCACTATAGCCTTACATGAGTTAGTAAATAAATTCATAAGTATTGAAGACAGTTCAGATAAATGCACTGGTTTTGTCCAAAACTCATCTCCTTGAAAGTCTATTTTCCAGTCATATCCCCTTCTTTCAATAGTAGGTGACATAGCATCAACAAAGCTGTTAATAACATCCCTTAACTCTATCACTTGCTTTTTTCGTTGAGAGTTACTACGAATTGTGTCTGTAAAAAAGTCAGTGTATGACACCAGCATTTCAATATTTGATCGCATATCAGTTATAGAGTCTAAGGGTACTGCACACTCTTGTAATAACCTTGCAAGTTGCTTGCTATTTAGGGTTAAGTTATTCAAATAGAGTTGAATCTCATGAGTAAACTCAGCTATTGCCAATCCAGAAGATGCTAATACGCGATACATATTTTTTTCGTCAATAATTTCTCTTATGATCTCTTCTCTTTCTTCGAGAACATTTCGAATTTGCCGAATTTCCTCATGTTTCACTAGTGGTTTTACTAATTCATTCTCACCTCTGTTGTCCACTTCTAGAACTTCCTTTTCAACTCTTACAGAGTCTCTTTCTAGAGTTTCCAACCCAGCAGATACTCGTTCTAAGCTCTGTAGTAACTTATCTTCTAAGGTCTTCTCTGCCGCAATATAGCCTTTTTGGCTAGATGTGACTTTTCGTCCTCGTTCAGATGAAATTCTCTTAACAGCACTTTTGATTATTTCATAACCGACACGGTGTAATTCATGAAAGTGCTCATTTTCTATTAGCCCTTCCCTTGATGACGTTTCTTCAAAATACAAACCTTCACTATCTACAATATCAATATTACCTATAAAGTTGGTATTAGCGTGAGGGGTCAATAGTAATCGCCGGCGTGATGAATCATCCAGTCCGAGCCAATCATCATGCCTTTCACCGTATGGAGGGACAAAAAAACCATTACGAAACAGCTTTACACCTCCATTTTCCCTTAAATAAGTTTGTAAATGAGGAGGTTTTTTCTCTCCTTTCTCAAGAGGGAAATAATGGGCTTTAAAAGAAAACTTTGTCTTCTGAAGAGCCTGATAATTCAAACTGTTTAGCTCATAGGACTCATCCATTCCCGATAGGTTATGCCTTCCTTGAATATTAATTCGTAAATTCCCCTCATCGGTGATGTTGGCTTGGATAATAGCTTTAGCATCACTCAAAAATTCTGTTTCATCACTAACTATTGGTACAGGCTCATCACAAAGTGGTAAACGATCATAAAAAGTTGGAACGAAGCCAGGATCTACAACACCTGATGGTAAAGACTTTGGAGCAACTCTAATTACTTGGCTGGTATATTTAAATGCAGTAACTACATTATCTGAGGACCATGCTTCTCTAGTGTTCGATATAATTAACTTGGTTCCTGTTTTAAAACCAAACCTCTTAAATGTTTCATGTCCAATGTCTTCCGATGTCTCAACTATAGAACTTGCTATAGTTGTTAAATTAATATCCGCTTTAAACTTGTCCCAGTCGATCTTAAGTACGTAAAATGGTTTATGTTCTGAAGTACGTGTTACAACAGTTAACTCTCTACCAATCTTATGAGCAGAGAAACGGCCAATTCCCTTTCTACCAGCTCTTGGGCGTTCAAATAAGCCTGAAGAAGAGTTATGTTCTTTTTCAGAGGTGCTTATTTTCATGAAACCTCTAATTAATGCTGCTTTTGACATTCCACTGCCATTATCTAAAACAGTGATACTCCCACCAGGTGAATCAGTATTCTCGAATACAACTTTTACTTCAGTTGCGTCCGCATCATAACAATTCTTTATCAGCTCACTAAGCGCTGTTGTTTTTTTTGCAACTAATTGCTCACCAAGCCTCTTTACTAAGTTGGCATCTACGGAAAATCTGACATTATGATTATCAAATTCAGATAACTCTGAGGCTGCTTCTAACACTGCGCCATAATCGATTTCCTCATTATCAATTAGGGCTTTTAATTTTTCTTTTAACTCAAATTCTTCTGCCATTTGATCTTATTCCTTTCAGAGCTATTTAAAGTTTTATATTTCTGCAGCAACTTGAAAGCTTATTTCTGAGTTAACTAGCATTTACTAACTCCAGAAAGTAACTAACGTTGCACTATTTAATTCCTTTGTACCTTTCATCTCTTAAATCATTCACTGCATCCCTTAAATTCTCGCACATAGGCTTTGATATCAAACCATTTTCTATCAAAACCTCATCAACAAGAGCAGATATATAATCATATCTTTCGTTCCGTAGTGCTTTTTCAATTGGCTTCTGTAACTCACATAAACGCTCCACACATTCATCTGAAAAAAGTAACATAATCTTTTTTCCAGCTGTAGGTTCTAGTTTTAAGACTCCAGAACTATAAGCCCTACCTTCTATTTCGGCTGAAAGCTGTGAAAATGTTGACAGCATTGAGATTGCCAAAGCGAGTTTTTTCTTAGCTCTTAACTTCTTGTCATGAAAGATCACTTTATGAATTGAATTAGTACAGTTAAAACGCCCTTTATTTATCACTATGCGAGGGCCACGATGAATCATATAAGATAAGAATGCATCAGCGACAATACCGTCAATACCTTCTCCAGGCGAAAACCAATTAAGCCGTTTATTGAAGGTTTTGTTGTTCCTAATCTCCTCTGGAGAGATTTGCAGTAAATACTTAGTCACAGGACTACTTAAATCTTGCATTTGCTCTTTGGTAGGACAAACTAAAAAAGCTCTATGTCCATCTTTTTGGATTAAGTCCTGCTGCTTTTTCCCATGAGTAAGACCAGTTAGAGATTTAAATCTACCAACTACAGGCTTTAAACATTCTTTAGGTAAAGAGTTTTTATCAATAGTTTCTTTATTAACAATAAAATAATTACTTGCGCCTGTTACCATTCCTATTTTTATATCAGCATAGTAACCAAGGGGTTTGACGAAATGAGAGCCTATTATTTGAAAATAGATTTGTTTCGCTTCTTGAGAAATTAAGTTAAGTTTATAATCTTTTATTTCAGAAGTATTTGACTGCTCATTTGCCTCAATACAAGCAACAAGATCTGCAAGATTATCTACTGAATGAATAATTAAACCACTGGTTTCATGAGGCTTTTTAGTAAAACCTTCCGCAATCAATATGATTGAAGTTTCTTCGGCTCCTTCAGCTTTAAAAAAACGTTCTGCAAGCTTAATTACTTTTATTCGCCTAAAGTGCTTTTGGTGTACATCTAATAACTTCTTTGCATAGTCAGCATGGAGTAAGCTACTAGGCAAAACCCAAGCGGCTTTCCCGCCTTCATTTAAGAACGATAAGCTATGTAATAAGAAAAAAGCCCAAAGACTAGCGTTTCTCCCAATTGAATGCTGAACAAAATCGGAGTTTGCTAGAGCACTTTCACAAGACCTGCGTTGTTCCGTTGTCATGTTATGCATCGAAACATAAGGCGGATTACCCAAAACAACATCAAATAAAGGGACTTTAAAATCTGTTGGTTTAAGTTTGATAAAATCACCTAAAATAAATCGACTTTGGGTATCGATAAATTTACCAAACTTACTGCTTAAAATATCAAATGCTTGACTATCAATATCTACACCGAAAAGTCGCTCTTCTGGCCTTTTGCAATTTAGTTCTTTTAATCTAACTATACTGCTTTCAAAGAAACCACACCCTCCGAAACTTGGCTCTAAGATATTTTCATCTTTTGTCTGTATTGCCCAATTAGCCAATACTTGACTAAGCTCTGGTGGAGTGTAATAAGCTCCAAGCTCTTTTTTTTTGGGTAATGAATGCAAGTTCATGGTTTAAGATACTCTTTAGCCTCTAGGCATAATTTTAAAACGCGCAGTTAGCATTCTATATTATAGAGCTTCTTTATTGAATAGCATATGAAACAGCAGGTAACTCTTAACCTTTGTTTTCATTGAGTTAGAAAAGGTTTTTATCGAGTAAATTCAATGTGTAGGGTGTAATTTATCAATAAAAAACAAGTTTACTATTAAAAAAATACTTTTCTAAATCGTTCAGCCCACTTTTTTAAATCTCCACTATTTAATTTATTTTCTTTCTTTGATTGTTGATGTGGAATGCTCTTATGGCTTTCATCGCCAACCAATATATCAAAATATTTCTTTGACCATGCAAGTTGACCTTCCATCAATCTTGATTCTATCTCTGGAATAAACTCACTTAATGCCCCCTTAGCCTTTAACGGGGCAGATGAAAGTATTTTCGTTGATAAAGATGCCTTACCGTCTGATGTATCCACCTCTAGTAAGTAATAGCCTTTTGATTGGTACTCTATGTATATAATTGCAATACACCTGGGAGAACCATCATAGCTGAGCAAGTGCTTCTTACTTCTGCCGAATTCTGGCAACCTACGTATAATTGGCTTGCCTATTTTAACTCCATGCTCTTGCTTAAGAATGTCAAGCATTTGAAAAAAGCTCTCAAATTTATTGAGGTACATGTAAGCATCATCATTTTTATCATCAAGCCCATCTATAGCAGCTCTAGGATTCTCACCCCTTGAGTTTTCATTATCTGTACTTACATCAGGCGGAAGTTTACTTGGCTCTTGTCCATCCTCATTTGCACCACTAGGTTTTTTAGCTTTCTTATAGATTTTATGACTTTTTACATGCCTGTTAAATTGGATAACTGTTGCATCACAAATAATTAGAGCTGGTTGATTTTCATTACTGCCATCACTATCAGCATTAATGTCTCTCTCATGTGGTTTTTGTGGATAAGTGCCGCCACTTGCTTTGCCTGTCCCTTGCTTATTTTCTACAAAGTTCGGGTGAGTAAACCCTATATTTTGTATATCAGGAAAATCTATGTTTAGAACTGAATTTATTCGGTTGATAAAGCTAACTTTCCCATCTTCTGAATGCCAACCACTACCTTTAATTGTTACTCCAGCTAAATTAGGGGGCTCAAATTTGAAGTTCCAACGAATCGACTTAGCGTTTTGTTCACGCTCATGAATAAAGTGTTTATAGATACTATTAAAAGATGATTTGGCCTCAGAGTTGAGCAATAGCCAAGCTAAAAGTTGTCGAAATTTCAGATTATCAAAAAGCACTTTAGGGCATTGAGTAACAGAAAGTGCATGAATAATGGCATCAGCGGGTTCAGCTTCTTCATCTAATTCTGGTGCAGTATCAACATAAAACTCTAGATCTAATATATTTAGTTCTAACGCAGCATTAGCGAAGTAGTTATTAGTAAAAAAAAGCGCCCTTGCTAGCTCTAATTGAGGTAAATAGATAGTTTTATCTTGGCTCTTAAGAACAAAGCACCATTGGCTTTGTTCTTCTTTATCTCGAAATTTGACTAATCCACTGTCACTCACTTGAGCGATTAGCAAGTCTGCTACACTAGGAAAAGTAAACTCAATGGGGTAGCCTAATTGTTGTAATGATTCCGTTTGGTTTAATACAACCTGACGACTCAAATAAGGAAGTTGACTAAATTTAAGTGACTTACGAGATGTGTTGTTGAAACGAATGCCAATATCCCACGTTTTACGATCGTGGTATTTGAAAATATTTCCCATGCCTTGAATTCTGGCGTTGTCAGGCAGAGTTTTAAAGCGATCAGCTTGAGTCATACGCTACTACATATCCCAATAATTCTGCCGCTAGGGGGCAGATCCTATCCTTACTGAGCCGAGCGAATCGCAGTATGCGCCATTTCCTTAAGTCGTGATGATTTCTTTCACTTTTGATGTATGCCACAGCGATACGACGGCATTGGTACTCTTCTATAGTTTCACAATATTTAGCCAAAAACAATTTACATAATGGTAACTTATCAATATGTTTGATCTGAGATAAAGAAATATCAGCGTTGATAAAGTACCAATTTTTTGAAAAGTGCTCCGACTCTAAATGCATTTCAGTCTGGTTGCGAAGACTGATAAATCGCTTCACATAACATAAGTCTCTTGCCTTCCAATTAACTCGCTTATTAATGCTTACAGTTGGCAGACCTAGTTTAGAGTTAGTATCCAAAAGCCACTTTTTATCATGCCGATACAGCCAAGCATAAAGGCTGCCAAACCCTAATAATCTAGCCTGTTTAATGCCTAATTTAGTTGCTGAGGTCTGCCAAAGTGCTCTTTTATTTTTATCTATTACTACCTCTTGAGCCGAATCATAACTTTCAGGCGACTTATCTAAATTTTGGTTAGAGGCTTTTCTTAGAACCGCTTCGATATTTAACCCATTACCAAAGAAAGCTTGCCAAACTAATAAATGTTGAAGGTAACTAAATGACTTCCTATGCTTTCTGAATATAGACCTAAGCCAATTAGTGTCTTTGCAAGCATCCACTTTTAAACCTAATTGCTCCAAGAAGTTACTTTGCCAATAGCTTTCTACCTGTTCAAGAACCCTATCATGATCAATATGCTCGCCATGGTTGTAACCATGCTCTAACGCGAGCTTTTTGTAGAATAAAGTCCATTGCTCTGGATATATCTTTAGTGCTTTTAACTCTAAAAATCTTACTGCATTTGTAGCAAGTGATAGCTGCTTACTTCTGCCATATTGGATAACTCCGCTTTGCAATGAGCTTGGGTTTAAAGCAATGAATTCATGCTTGTGTAGTCCACTAATCTGCACATTACTATTCAATAAAATACAAGCATGTTTGGGACAAACAGACATGCCTGGTATTTGCAAACCGCGTTGCCAGAATGCTTCGCCATATCTATTTAATTGCTCACTTACACAATTAGGACAATACCTTAAATATACCGGGCTCTTTACGCATGAAGCAGCTTTACCTAATTGCACATCGGCTGAGTGAGACTCATCTTTTAACAAGGCCTGTTTTGAGAGGTAAGCCTTCTCTGGATGTACAAAAGGAGCATATAAGGGGTAAAGCGTATGCTTCTGTAAAAGCTTGTGCGGGGTTAAGTTAGGATTACCTTGATAATGTGATGAGATCTTACCTAAATGCCCTTGAAAGGCTACTGAAGCAACAATTTGTCTATTTTGAAACACATCATCCAATAGCTGCTTTGGTGAAGTAGTTAGTGTATGAACCCCATACCTCCCTATAACGCTATAAAGCAATTCATCTGGGTAAGGTATGGGTAAACATGCCATGTTAAATGCTTTTTTTAAGCCATGATGCCATATCAAATACATTTCCTTGTTGTTTATAAAACTGATGTAGTTCCGCAGAGCACTTTTTGTGTTGAGAGTAGCCATAACGTAAGTCTTCACTAGGTAACGTATGCCAACTTTTTGCATTGACCAGCTTTGGCTTCTCCTTTATCTCTTCAGCTTCATTTGGTTTTTGTTCATACCACTCAAGAACAAGTGGAATAAGCGCTCTAACTTGTAAGTTTGAGTGTTCTGTTATTGCTCTTTGCACTAAAGGGACAAGTAAACTAGATTCGCAGCCCATGCCTAACAGTAGGTTATAAAGCCTCATCCCTTCAGAGTTACTCGCAAAAGGTATCGTTTCTGTTTTAGATATCTCTATTTCCGAAATTTGCTTACTCAGTTCTAGTAAGCGCTTATCGATTGCTTTGTATTTTAAATCTGAATATTTAGCGATAGTAGCTGCTTTACCTGATTTAAGCGCCTCAATCATAGGGTGGATTGGCTGTAATTCAGATTCGTATACTTTAATGAGTAATTTTGAAGATAACCTTTCAACACCAGTAACTATTGCGCGAAGTTGTGCTAATACAAATAACTTTACAACAATATCTAGTACGCCTTGTGATAGCTCAAACCAAGCATTGCGGATCTCTTCGGTTAGTGGCTCATCACGATGAATAAGCCACTGGTACTGCCAAAGTTTATCGGTCAGCAACCGCCACTCCGAAGGTTTTGGCTTACCTGTCACCTTATCAATCTTATTTTTATTCTGAGGTAGGGGTTCCCAAACCATTGAACCAATTCCTGTACTTCTTCTTGCCGATTGCAATTCAAGTTCAAAAATAGGTCTTGCTTTGGGGGTACCAACCAAAATAACAGGCACACCAATAATATTTACTAAGGCTACAAAAAACTCGAGCATTCGCTCTTGTCCTGCTTTTTGTTTGCGACTTAAACGCTGGATTTCATCAATTACTAATACGCCAATGGCATATTGGTTTGCTACTTGCGCCATGAAAGACAGAAGTACTTCTGTACTGTGTCTTTTACGTCCATATCGCTCAGTTAAGTCTGTATGTAAATGTTTATCTACCTCTTGGAAAAAGTTTAAGCATAAACTTTTTAAAGAACCATCTACAGGGCACTCTATACGCAAATACGACAGTTGATGTGTATTGTATTTCTCATGATAAATAGCCTGAGGGTAAGTGGCTAAAATGCGCATCACACTTGAGCTTTTACCACTTCCAGAGCAACCTATAAGTGACAAGCATCGAGCCGTAGAGGGCGCTTCAGCGAAACGAAAACTGGTAATATCACCCGTCATCATTCGCTCATAACCATTTTGTAAGTGTTGCTGCAATTGGCCGGTTTCTATGTTTCTAGCAACATAACCTCCTCGTATCATGAGAGAGATTTTCTCTTCAAGTGCAACATGCATAGATAAAGGCTGAAAAAAATCATCTAGCAGACCACATAACTCATGCGCTCTTTGCCTTGCATCAAGGTAACTAGCAGTCGGGTTATATATCACTTTTCCTTCAAGTTTACTCTTGATGCCTCTAATTGTGCTTATTGCAGGCAGTGCTTCAATAAAAGGGTTTCCTTTATAACGCGCAATATCTGAATCAGCATAAATAGCTCGAAATATATTCTGCGGTAAGCTCATGACTGATCATCCTCACCAAATAATTCATCTGAAAAATCAGGAAAGTCTAATTCATCATCTGGCTCAGAAAGGTAGTGCACTTGAGCTGATTGGCTCGTATCGATTTCTACAGGCCTATATGCTCGCGCTTGTCGCTCTTTTGTTTTTTCTGCATTTCGATTTTCTCGAATATTGTTAATGCGTTCAGCATCGGAAAGCCCTGAATTAACAGGTGCTGCTTTTTCAGCTTGTTTTATGGTTTCTATTATCTTTCTTTCGAGCGCTCGCTCTTGTTCATTCGCTACTAACTTAGCCTGAGCCTCTGTATATTTTAAGGCTTCATTCTGCTCCCAAACATCCCAAAAGCTAGCACCTGTAAACTGCCTTGAGCGTGTTGCTAACTGACAAACAAAGTACTTGTTACTATTAGCCTCTGGGTAGACATATATGTACTCAGCCGTTGCTAAGTCGTAAGCAACATCAACTTTTTCTGGCCTTTTAACCTCTTTTCCTCGATGCATCCAACCGAGCTGCACAAGCTCAGAACTCGTGTAGTACAAGCCAAAAATACAAACGCCTGATTCAGACACAGTTCCACGTATACGAGGCATAAGTGCCACACGCAAATGCTCAGGTTCAGATTTTTTTAATCGACCAGTACGGTGCTGAAGCCCCCAGTTCCAAAGAGCTAATGGGTTATTAGGTAAATCCGTCGGCATATCAGAGGCTTTATCATAGCGCTCGATAACATGGTACTGATTGTGATAAAGCACAGATGCTAAGATTATCTTAGTGAAGTCTTCTATCGTAACCTTGGCATCTAAGCGATAGTCTCGATCTCCTTGCTTTTTAATTTTTGTACCAGTAACCACGCCAGGTGCAAATGGCTTAAATACTTGCTGAAAAGAGCGGAAAGACCTCTCAACAATGCCTTTTGCTTCACTCCTGAAAGGCGGTGTATTTTCAAGGCGTACTCCAAAGCCTTTTTCTAAACACTCAATTTGATGACCCATTAACTCCCCCCTGTCAGCTAGCAATGCAGAAGGTAAGCCAATACATGGCCACTGCTCGGGCTTTACTTCAAAGCCCTGCTCTCGACAATATTCTGATTTATCTGTAGAAGCCATATACAAAGCTTGGATAGCAGCAGTATAAGAAGGGTTTTCAAAACCGATATAGAATCCAGCTACCATACGGCTAAACACATCTACTACCATATAAACGACAGGGCGGCCGACTATGTTGCCTCGTTCAGAGCTGGATACTAGATATATATCAGCAATCGTTGCATCAATCTCATAACGCATACCAGGGCCTAAAACATCAGCTGTAGCAGTACCAAATAAAGGGCGAATGTCTTTCTTAGATCTGATTTTACCAGCTTGTAGTTCGAGCTTCTCTACTTGCCTATATTCGCGCTTATAAAAGTGCTCCATTTGCCAATATGTAGGCAGTTCTTCTTCTGGTAGCTCAGGGAAATACTGGCTATAAATATCTTTAAGCCGATTATGCGCATAACGAAAGGACTTGCTTTTATCAGTCATTACATGACGATCGATAGCGACTCTGAAGAGCTTTTCAGTAAAATCATCGATTAAAGCACCAACACCCGGCATATATACGCGGGGACGCCCTAACTTTTTAGTCGTTGCTCTTCGCTTTTGGCCTTTACCGCCTGAATTTTTATAGTCTGGTAATAGTGCATTGGGGATCTGGCCACGCTGCCAATACCTTCGAGCAAAACGATATATTGTTTGTTTCGTTTTTCCTGTCTCAGCAACAATTTGATTGACGATTTTGCCACGAGCCTTTGCTTGATAGCTATTTTCAAAATCTACTAGCGGTTTAATTACTTCATAATTTTCATCGCGCTTTATCTGAGCTGTAGAACCATATTCAGGAGTTGCAGTGATTAAGTCACTATATGGGTCATCCACACGTTTTAGCATTTCATCTTGAAAGCCTTGTTCTAACTCAGCAATTTCAATGAGCTGAGGAAAAGCCTTATCATCATGTACTTTTATCCAGAGTACATAATATTCAAAAAGCATTAGAATGCGATAAAGAGTTTGCTCGTATTGCAATACTTCATTGATTCGAAACACGGAAAGCCTCCTGAATGATACCCACTTCACCTAGCTTAAAATCACCTACATGCACCTTTTGAACTGGCTTGAAAATGTCAAAAGTGAAATATCGATCAGCCAATAAACAGCGAATTTCATACAGTGACTCACCTAAGTCTAGTCCATAGGCTGTATCTATCTCTTTGCAGGCTGCTATTAGTGTTTTAGTTGGGTATTTAGAAAAGTAATCTGCATAAAAAAGAGCTTGATCTACAGCTGAATGAGGGGCTTCTTCATAAGCGCCCTGCATAGGGTAAATCCACTCAATATTGGCTTTAACGACTTTGGGGATTTCTGCTTCAGTCACTATTTGCCAAGGTATATTTTTCTCTAACCAATAGCGCCTCTCTAACTCAAGAATTTCTATCTTTCGCTGCTCTTCAAGTGCATTTATGTATTTCACTTGCAATGCATAATAGGGGAGCTCTGTTGATGATGTTTCAACGAGGAAGTCGCTCGACATATATTGGTCAACACCTCTTACACTAGGGTGTTTTATACCCGCTGACTTAGCTAATTCAGCGGTTAAGTCTCGCTCTAATGGAAATTGCTCTTTAATTTGTAGTACTTCTTTACGCCACTCGAGCAGATAGAACATTGATAGTTCAAGGTCAGATAATAAATGATGAGTTCTTTTAGTCTTATAACCAAAGACGCGATGTACACGACCATCTGATGGTGAATCATAAACCGTTAGCCAAGGCTTATAGTCCCGATATTCACCAGAACCTCGACCTGCTTTGATCCACTTACGATATTGAGCCTCAGTATGGCCAATCTTCCTAGACATAATATACCGCTATAACTGATTGAAATTTCATCATAGTCAGTGCGGTTTTGGTATGCAAATTTATTACTTTCTAATTTTTCTTCTTGAAAAGCAGCCAAGTAATCACCAAAACAAAACTTAAGCACCTCATTCGAGATGCTGTTTTATTTTTATACAAGGATATTAGAATGGGTATAAGTGATCACGATTATGTAAATTTTTCTGAAGAATATGAGCTTAATTATCAGTTAAGAAAAGTTGACAAGCGACAAACAGAGTCAAACCGAGAGATCTTAAAAGTGATGGGCGAAGAGCTCAAAGCGAGTACAGGGAAGTACCGATTACAACATGGCGAATTCCATAAGTACGTTTTAACACAAAAATTTCGCCTCGAATAATTAACAATACAAACAAAAAGCCGACTTTCGTCGGCTTTTATAGTTTATTGGAGTATGAGACTTTATTACTTAGGATGACACTTTAATACTTAGTATGAATCTTTATTCCTAAGCCACACAAGTATCCCCTCAAATTCTTTAATTACTCAACCGTCACCGATTTTGCAAGGTTACGAGGTTGGTCAACGTCAGTACCCTTGATAACCGCTACGTAGTAAGAAAGTAATTGTAGTGGAATTGTATATACCACTGGTGCAATCACGTCTTCTACATGGTTTACGTTCATTACACGCATTGTGTCGTCAGACTCAAACGCAGTGTCTTTGTCTGCGAATACGTAGATGATACCACCACGTGCGCGTACTTCTTCAACGTTCGACTTAAGCTTTTCAAGTAGTTCGTTGTTTGGTGCAACAACAATGATTGGCATATCTGCGTCGATAAGCGCCAAAGGACCGTGCTTAAGTTCACCTGCAGCATACGCTTCAGCGTGAATGTATGAAATTTCTTTCAGTTTTAACGCACCTTCCATCGCGATCGGGTATTGTGAACCACGACCTAAGAATAGTGAGTGGTGCTTGTCTGCAAACTCTTCAGCAAGATCTTCAATGCCTTCAGCCATGCTAAGTGCTTCTTCAAGCTTGTTTGGTAACGTTTTAATTGCGTTAACAATCACGCTCTGATCACGGCCTTTCTCTTGCGCGATAGAGGCTGTAAGCATTAATAAACCAACTAGCTGGGTGGTGAAAGCTTTAGTTGAAGCAACACCAATTTCTGCGCCGGCTTTAGTCATGAATGCTAAGTCTGATTCACGTACTAGTGAAGAGCCCGGTACGTTACAGATAGTCATTGAAGCCATGTAACCTTGCTCTTTTGCAAGACGAAGAGCGGCTAATGTGTCTGCCGTTTCACCTGACTGTGAAATCGTCACAAGTAGGCTGTTTTCGTGTACGAAAGATTCGCGGTAACGGAACTCAGAGGCAATCTCAACGTTGCAGCTTACACCAGCGAACTGCTCTAGCCAGTAGCGAGCAACCATACCTGAGTGGTAAGACGTACCACATGCGATGATCTGAACATGTTTCACATCTTTGAAAATTTGCTGTGCACTGTCACCGAATGCATCGATTGCGACTGTGTCATTTACCAAACGACCTTCAAGCGTATTACGAACTGCCATTGGCTGCTCGTAAATTTCTTTCAGCATGTAGTGACGGTATTCACCTTTGCCAGATGCGTCTTGGGTGATGTTTGATTCAACTACTTCACGCTCAACTGGGTTGCCATCTTTATCAAAGATTTCAACCGTTTCACGGGTGATGCGCGCTACGTCGCCTTCTTCTAAGAAGATAAAGCTACGTGTTACAGGAAGAAGTGCAAGTTGGTCAGAGGCAATGAAGTTTTCGCCAAGACCTAAACCAATTACCAGTGGGCTACCAGAACGCGCAACAATGATTTCATTGTCGTTTGCTTTGTCGAATACAACGGTACCGTAAGCACCTTCAAGCTGTTTTACTGCTGCTTTTACCGCTTCTAATAGCGTTGAATGCTGCTGGCGAAGCTGGTGAATTAGGTGCACCATAACTTCTGTGTCAGTTTCAGATAAGAACTCGTAACCGTCACCTTTCAGTGCGTCACGAAGCTGTGAATGGTTTTCGATAATACCATTGTGTACTAGCGCAATTTCATCATTTGAAATGTGTGGGTGCGCGTTTGCTTCTGTTACGCCACCGTGTGTTGCCCAGCGCGTGTGTGCAATACCTGTAGTGCCTTTCACGCCTGCATCAGTTAATGCTGCATCTAAATTAGCAACTTTACCTACTGCTTTAACTGTATTTAATTCGCCGTTTAAGCTCAGTGCTACACCTGCTGAGTCGTAACCACGGTACTCAAGACGCTTTAAGCCTTCGATTAGGATTTTATTTACTGGACGCTCTGCTACCGCCCCAACAATGCCACACATAGATGCTCCATTTTTGCATGTTGTTTGCCCATTTACCCTACCTGTAATTCCAAGTAGTTTAGGTAAAATTTAGTTGATGAACATAATTCGGCCACCGTTAAACAGTTGAATTATTTGCACGTCATCAGACTAATTAGGCTGTTGTCATAATGATTTATAAATTCAGGTGTTGTCGTCTGAACTTATTAAGCCTCTGCACAGATCAGCTGTATGCCTTTTTCCTCGATCGCCTTGCGCGTATCATCTGCAAGGAGGTTGTCGGTGATCAAGGTAGTTACTTGCTGCCATGGCAGTTCTAAATTTGGGATCTTGCGACCAATTTTATCTGACTCCACCAGGACGATAACTTCTCGCGCTGATTCGGCCATCACTTGGCTCAAGCCCACTAATTCGTTAAAAGTGGTTGTACCTCTTTCAACATCGATGCCATCGGCACCGATAAATAACTGGTCAAAGTCGTACGAACGTAAAACTTGTTCTGCTACCTGCCCTTGAAATGACTCCGAATGAGGATCCCAGGTCCCTCCGGTCATCAAAAGTGTTGGCTCATTTTCTAAAGATAACAAACGATTAGCGATATTCATCGCATTGGTCATGACCACTAAACCACGCTTTTTAGACAGCTCAGGGATCATCGCTGCTGTCGTGCGGCCGCTGTCGATAATGATGCGGTTGTGATCCTTTATCAAAGCTGAAGCGGCTTTGGCGATTGCCATTTTGCGAAGCGTATCGCGTTTTTCATTGCCTTTTGCCACGATTTCTTTTGGTAATGCAATCGCACCACCATATCGACGCAACAATAAACCGCTCTTTTCAAGGGCGGTTAAATCCTTTCGGATCGTAACTTCTGAAGTTTCAAATTCTAAAGCAAGTGCTTCGACACTGACTTCGCCATGTTGGTTAACACGGGCAAGAATAGTATGTCGGCGTTGTTGAGTGTTGCGTTTGGTCATAATCCGTTATCTTTGCAGATTGATAAGTTTCGTTTCGTAACTTTTGCGAAAGTTTAAACGAAACCTTTGCAATTGAGCAAGTTTTAATTGATCGATTTTTATTCTAGTAATAAAAAATTCATTCCGAAGGCGAAATAGAGGTATTAAAGAAAGAAAAATGGCTTACTTGGGCATAAAAATCAGTAAGCCATCGAGTAGGAAATAGGTACAAAAATAAAATTATACTGTTAAGTTCCGTTATCGGATCCCAATTAATGGACCCCAATTAATGGACTCCAGTTAATGGACCAAATGCACCATCATTTTACAACGCTCACTTTTCGCGTTGCCGATCATCTCATCATAGGCGGTTTCCATTTCAAAGATCGCACTTTCAGCACCAAGTTCAGCCAAAGTCACTTCGGCTTCGCGCATTGAATTAAAAGTTTCAGTACTGCCTTTTCTATTCTCTAATAAGTAGTAATTACCTTGCGTATCGACGCCCCCCGCAAGGTAATGATTAGAGTCGGCATAACTTAAGATAACGGCGACTAGGTTTTGCTCTTCAAACTGCATTTTCAATTCGGTTGCTTGCATAACTCACCTCTGACCAACAAGTGTTATTTGAGTGTAGTAATTAAACGAAGCAAACACCGGGTTTGTTCACTTTTTATTCAAGCCTATTATTCATACCTTAAGATCTGAGCAGGTCGAATACTCGCAGCTTTATATGTAAGGCCCGCCACGGTTAGCCAAGTGATTATAGTGATAAGCAAAGAAGCAACCATATAAACCCAAATACTTTGCGTAACACTTTGTTCAAAGCTCGCTAGCCAATCACTCAATATCAAGAAGCAAATAGGCCAAGCGATCGCACACCCAAATAACACCAGCAGCATAAACTCTTTAGCGAGCCCATTAATGATCACCAAACGACTTGCCCCTAGTACCTTACGAACAGCCACCTCTTTTTGACGCTGCTTAACAATAAACCCCGTTAAACCAAACACGCCCATCAAAATTAGGGTCAATGAAATAATACCGCCGATAGCTACCACCTCTGATAACTTTTGTTGCTCGCGATAAAGCGCTTGATAGTCATCTTCAAGTAAGGTGATGTCGACAGGTGCAATGTTCAAGCGCGCTTTCACAAAGTTTTGTAAATCGAGCTTTAGTTGGGCATCGTTGGGGTTTTCAACTTTAACCAGCAACGAATACGTGCCGCCTACCCCTAAACCATTTACAAATACTACAGGCGCGCCTTGATGATTGACTGGCCCAACTTTAATGTCTTTAACCACACCCACTATGGTGCCTGTTGCATTCGAGAATGGTCCGGCAAAAAATGAGATTGGTTTGCCAATCGCATCTGCTGGGCTGCTGAACCCTAACGTATTGAGCACAGATTCAGGCACGATAATACTGCCTTGCTCGGTGTCTCGATTGAATCTGTCTGATGCAAACTCGTCGGAAAAATCGCGACCAGCCAACAAGGTTAACCCCAAAGTTTCGACTACTTTGCCATGTACCCCAGCAAGCGATAACGACAGCGGTGTATCTGGTGTTTGAGGGAGCTTAACGAAGAGGCCAGCGTTGGTAGACTGTGTGATTGAGAAGTCCATGGCCACACTGGCTGTCACACTAGGAATAGACTCAACACTTGCCAAAAATGATGCACTTTGCTGTCCATATAATGCTTTTTGCGGCATATTATTGATAACTAGTTGTTGCGACTTTTGATAATTCACTGGTAGAGAGTGTAAAAAATGCAGTTGCTTACTCAACATCATAGCGCTTATTAATAAACCCACCGACAAGGCCATTTGCAGCAATAATAAAGCCTTTCTGATCCACACACCTTGTCGACCTTGTTTTAGCTCACCATTCAGAATGGCTTTGGTGTTAAACCCTGCCATGTAGATACTTGGGTATAAGCCCGACAACACACCAATCCCTGTTGCCAAAACAAATACCTGCCCTAACCACATCGGCCACTCCAGTGCTGGCAGTGGTCGGCCAATCAGTTGCATAAAACCAGGTAAAAATAACTCAACCAGCACACAGGCCACTAACATAGCGAACCATGCCAGCAAAATAGACTCACTCATAAACTGGGTAATCAGTTGAGCGCGCGTCGCGCCCATGGCTTTGCGTACACCAATCTCTTTGGCACGATTAGAGGACTGCGCAACACTGAAATTGACATAGTTCACACACGAGATGATTAGTAAAACCAGCGCCATAACTGCACAGATCATCACTGATGTAGCGTCTCCACCTATTTTCATATCTTGGGCAAAGTTAGGCCCTAAATGAATGTCTTTGATAGGCTGCAACCAATAATGAATGTTTTGCCACTGCCAAATTTGCGCATAGATTTCAGTTGCCGACTGTGCAACCAACTCAATATTTGTATTAGGTAATAGCGCAACATAGGTATGCATTACATTACCTCGAATGCCCATATAGGGTTCAACACTGGTTAATGAGTGAAAGTAAAAGTGACTATTCACTGGAAGATCGGCAAACACCGCACTGACCGTAAGTAGTCGATTGTTACTTTGCAGCTTTAAGGTACGGCCTATTATCTTATCTGGCGTAGCAAAAGCCCCAAACAAGCGCGCGGCTTCAGAGCGTGATAACGCTATTTTTTCGGGTGTATTAAGGGTTGTTACGAGATCGCCTGCCAGCACATCAATATTGACTAACTTGGCTAGATTTGGGGTCGCAGCGTAGTTTGCAGCGAGCTGAAATGCATTATTGTCAATCGCTACTTTATCGTCGCTGACCATCTGCGTTTTCAATAAATAAAAAACCGACTCAACACCAGGAATATCGAGCAACTGCTGATGTGCTCTTGGGGTGGTAAGAATATATTCGTTGCCATTCTCTTGGGCATACATCACCAGTCGATAATGGTTTTGCGGATCCGGCTGGCTTTGCTCAAAAGACAGCTCATGCTGAATAAAAAGCCCAATCAACATTAGCATGGCCATGCCTAAACTTAACCCAGCCAAACTCAACAAGGCATGTTGTTTATGCTGTGCAAAGCTTCTTAAAGCGGTAGTAACATATGACGCTAACATACTGTGTTCCTTTTTGACTGCTGTATATCTGTGTTGTTATTCATAACGTAAAATTTCTGATGGGCGCGCACTGGCCGCTTTAAATGCCAACGCCGCAACTATAAACCAAGTGAACGCAGCCACTAATAGGCCTGCTAAGCCATACACCCAAATGGTTTGCTCAATACGGTCGTTAAAGTCTTGCAGCCAGTTATCCATGAGCCAATAAGCAAATGGTAAGGCGATTACCGCTGCTGCAAGCACTATGGCTAGAAACTCGCGGGCGAGTAGATTCACTAAACTGATGCGTGTTGCACCAAGCACTTTTCTTATTGCTAATTGCTTTTGCTGACGTTTAGCTGCAAATGCCGCGAGTCCAAATAAGCCTAAACAACTTAAAAGCATAGCCAGCACGGAGAAGTTTCTGATAAGCACAAACAAGTCTTGCTCGACGCGATAAACCTTAGCCAAGTCTTGCTGCATCAGGCTAAATTGCGGATCAGCGGTTAAGTTAAACTGTTTTAAAAGTTGGCGTAACTGATTAAATAACTGCGGAAAATTTGCTTGCTCGGTGTTTATCACCAATCGAACTGTTGATTGCGAGCTGTATCCTGCTGAAAATGAGACTGGCAGCCAATCATCTTTCGCCGACCCCACTTTGATATCTTTTACTACACCGACAATGGTTGCATTGATGTTGCGATAAAGCCCCTGAACTTGTAGCCCCACCACTTCACTCACATTGTCATAGCCTGCGCGCTTGGCCATTTGTTCGGTCACCAAAATAGCCATTGCCTGAGGTGCTTCTTCATCTGGCTGATCATCTGACGCTTTATTTACTTTATTTAAATAGTGCAGCCAATCACTCTGAAATTCTGGTAAAAAGTCTCGACCAGCGAGTAGTGTTAGACCTAGAGTTTCGACGGCATGAAAACCGGTGCCGATAGTGGGTGGCAGTTCGCTTTCTTCATAGCCGTTTGGCCAACGGAAATAAAAGCTTTCTAAGATGCTATCGGTTAAGTCAGTATCGGTTGTTGTAACTTGAGTAACGCCTGGCAGCGCACGGATCTCATTGAGTATTGCATGTTCTTTTTCCATGAGTTGCCTGCTGCTTAAATCGTGTATCACGATGCGATCTGTCGCGTCATAACCTACCGACAAGCTTTGTAAGAACGACAACTGCTGTAAACTCACTAAAGTACAAACAATCAAGGCTATTGCCATTGCAGACTGAAAGACCAATAGTCCTTTTCGAACTAGCTGGCCTGCTTTTAATTGCCCTGCAAGCAAGGTGTTTAACGGCGCGCGTGCGACACAATATGCAGGATAAGCACCTGATATGAATGCTAACAAAACGGTTATAGCTATGATCACCGCAAACTCTGCAGCTCCCCACACTAAGTCAAGCGGTCGATTTGCAAAGTCACTAAAACTTGGCAAAAGCAGTTCAACCCAACACACCGCAAGTAATGTGGCACACATCACCATCAATAAGGCTTCTAACAAGAATTGGGCTATGAGCTGACGCTTGCTCGCCCCTAAAGTCTTACGCATGGCGATCTCTTTGCTGCGATACAACAATTGCGACACCGCTATATTGATGTAATTGGCTGCGGCAATGGCGAGTAATAAAACACTCAGCGCTACACTCAAAGTGACTAAAAAGGCAGAGCCACCCGTTTTTAACTCAAAGGGCGAATGGGCTTTAAAGTAAACCTCTCGCATCGGCACTAAACGGTATTCAAGCTGACTGTTTTTAAGTTGGTATTTTTCAATGAGTCGATCAGCTAACTGCTTTTCTATCGCTCTTAAATCAGCATTTTGTTGAGTTTTGAGGTAAATATAGCTCGAAATGTCGCTATGTTCTGTGAAATCAATGGGCACTAAGGCATGAAACAAAAAGTGGCTATTATCAGGTAAGTCTTCAAAAATGGCTTTAACGGTAAAACGTTTTGCCTCGATCAATATCGTTTGCCCGAGTGCACCTTCTGCACTGCCAAATAGTCTCTTGGCTTCACTGTGACTCAAAGCAATCTGCTGAGGTGCTGAAAGAGCCGCTTCAAGGTCACCTAAAATGACTGAGATATTTACAAAATCACGAATATTCTTGGCTGTACCGTACAGGTTGTTTAGTTTAAATGCCTGATCAGCAATTTTTATATGCTCAGATAACAAACCACTATCGACCACATCCGCGAGTATAAAAAGATCGGCGACATCACTTCGCGTTGTTAAAGTTTGCGCAATGTTCACCATAGTCAGTGGAATTTCTTCTAACCCTGGTACATTCACATCAACATGCAAACGATAGACTTGCTGATGATCGGGCTGCATCTCATCAAACGACAATTCATACTCAGCAAATAATGCCACCAGAAGTGCAGCCGCCAAGCCAATACTTAACCCAAAAACATTCAATAACGAGTACAACTTATGTTGCTTGAATACTCGAAATGCTGTTGTTACATGTGATATCAACATATCTCACCCATTCGATCTTGCTCTCACCCAAAAATGGCCTATCAGTTACACCGATAGACCATAGCTTTGGCTAGAAACTTAATTTATTCATAACGAAGAATTAGCGAAGGGCGAGTGCTAGCTGCTTTGAAAGCGAGGCTTGCAACCGTTACCCAAGTGATACCTGCAACCACTATCGCTGCCACACCATATACCCACACAGCTTGGTCGATGCGGTCGTTAAAGTTGGCTAACCAATCACCCACTAACAAGTAAGTTACTGGGTAAGCTATGGCGATACTCACACCAACTAACACTAAGAACTCTTTCGCTAAGATATTCACAATGCTGATTCTTGATGCGCCTAATACTTTGCGAACCGCGACTTCTTTTTGACGACGCGCTGCTGCGAATGACGCTAAACCAAACGTACCTAAACAAGTTAAGAACACCGCAAGGCCAGTAAAAATAAGCACCACCTGAGAGACACGCTCATCGCCTCTTAATACCGCTTTATAACTGTCAGATAGTAAGTTGATCTTCGGTTCAAACACGTTAGCGTGCTGCGCTAAAATCTCAGCGGCTTGCTGTCTGATACTCAATACATTTTGTGGGTTTACTGTTAACACCACTTCTGAGGTTGGGTTGAAGTAACTAAAGCCCAGTAAGAACATGATGTCTGAATTTGAATTATGCGCGTTACCGACTTTAACGTCTGCAACCACACCCACAACACGCATCTCTACATTGCGACCTGTGTCTTTAATCGTTTTACCTATGATGTCGGCCATATTGTTGAAACCTGCTTGTTTTGCAACGGTTTCAGTAATAATCACACCTACATGCGTTACACCATTAGCGCGGTTTGCCCAATCTCCTGCATATTGCGAAGAGAAATCACGACCAGCTAACAGCTCTAAACCTAAGCTTTTTACGACTTCATAGCCGCTACCAATAATCGGCGTCAAACCACTCGATTGTTCGCCATTAGGCCAAGTTGGTTTTAAGGTATTGTTAATCGAGCGGGTTAATTGCGTGTCGATAACACCAACATGCTGCACACCATTGATAGCTGACAATTTGTTAAATACCGCACTAGGCTGCTGAGTAAAGATGTTGCCAACCGGCACTTCTGAGATCACTAAGCGCTGATTAGTTTGATAGCCTAGCGGCAAGTTTTGTAAGTGCGATAACTGCTGTAGTAAGGTCACAGAGCCAACTATTAAACC
Source organism: Pseudoalteromonas sp. NFXS53 (assembly GCF_056629255.1). Taxonomy (NCBI): domain Bacteria; kingdom Pseudomonadati; phylum Pseudomonadota; class Gammaproteobacteria; order Alteromonadales; family Pseudoalteromonadaceae; genus Pseudoalteromonas; species Pseudoalteromonas sp. NFXS53. The sequence goes on from NZ_JBWVBR010000019.1 coordinate 90,992, forward strand.
TATGGCTAAAGAAGCTTGAAAAGTAAGTAAGCTTTTACGAATCCAGATTGCTGTACTACCGCGTTGCAAGTCACCACTTAATACACGCTTAGCGCTGAATGATGAAATAAAGAACGCTGGGTATAGACCTGCCAACACACCAACCGCAATGGCAACAACCACAATGCCCGCACCAAAGCTTGACGCATAGTTAAGTACCAATTCGCGATCAACTAGGTTATTGAAGCTTGGCATAACTAACTCAACTAACACGCAAGCCAACATCATAGACAGCACAGCAACTAATACAGATTCAGACAAAAACTGGCTGACTAACTGAGTTTTGCTCGCACCCAATGCTTTACGAACACCCACTTCTTTTGCACGCTTCGTCGATTGCGCGACGGTCATGTTGATAAAGTTAAAGCTCGCGATCAAGACAAGTAAAATACTTAAACCAACACAGATGGTGACCACTTGCTTAGTGCCACCTGTTTTCATCTCAAACGGTGATTTAGCGGTTAAATGCAAGTCGAGTAATGGGTGCAACTCGACAAACATCTGCCCTTTATATTCGCCAGTATAAGTTTGCTCCGTCAGCTGCTGCTCTAGCGATTTGATATCTGTACCAGCCGCCACTCTTAGGTAGACATAATGGGCCGTCATCATTAAATCTTTAGGGTCGTTATCTACATACGCTAAGTTTTTAAACCCAAAGTGGGTATTCTCAGGTAAGTCAGCAAAGACCGCACGAACCGTATATTTACCTTTGGCATGATTAAGTGTTTCACCAACGACATTGGTGCGACCAAAAATACGCTGTGCTTCAGAGCTGCTTAACGCTAGGCTTTCTGGCGTACTCATGGCTTCTTTTAAATCACCATCAAGTGTTTTGATATCAATAAAGCTTTCGATATTAGCCGTTGCAGCATATAAGTTATTCAGTTTAAAGCCTTGATTATTATGCTTAATATCGACTTCGGCCTCACGGGTAAATTCAATCAATTTGAGTGCGAAGACATCTTCAACCTGGCTGAATTCTGTCGCGCGAACCCCTTGGTTATAATTAAAGATAGGAATAACCCCTAGCCCTAATTTTGAATAATCCTGACCGACACGATAAACACGCTCCGCATTAGGCTGGTGCTGATCGAACGACAGTTCATTTTTCGCAAATAACGCCACGAGAATCGCCGCTGCAAGACCCACACTCAAACCAATGACATTCAATAAAAAGTGCTGTTTTTGTTGCTTAAAGGCACGAAGTGCCGTGATTAAGTAATTAACTATCATAACTATGCAACCTCGCTTTCAAGTCCTTGAGATACACTATTAGCTTTGTCTAACATGATCTGGCCGTCTAATAGACGTACTAAACGGTCAGCATACGCACCTTCTTTTTCTGAGTGAGTTACCATGATCACGGTTGTGCCTTCGCGGTTTAGCTCGCGCAGCATGGCCATCACTTCTTCGCCGTTTTTAGAATCTAGGTTACCGGTTGGTTCATCGGCTAATACCAGCTTTGGATTGATCACTAGAGCACGGGCAACAGCCACACGCTGCTGCTGACCGCCCGATAGTTGCTGCGGTAAATGATCGGCACGGTGATCGATAGCAACACGCTTTAAGATGGCTTCAACACGCTGTTTACGCTCACTTTTTGAGATATTTTGATATTGCAGTGGCAGCTCGACGTTTTCGAATACCGTAAGCTCATCAATCAAGTTAAAGCTTTGGAATACAAAGCCAATTGAGGCTTTACGTAATTGTGATAGCTGCTTTTCGTTGTAACCCGCGATATCGGTACCATCGAAATCAAAGCTACCTGAACTTGGTGAATCCAACATGCCTAAAATCGACAGCAACGTTGACTTACCACAGCCAGAAGGGCCCATGATGGCGACGAATTCACCTTGTTCTACAGTTAAATTAATGTCGTTTAAAGCAGTTGTTTCAACGTCTTGAGTACGGAATACGCGATTTAAGTTAGTTAATTTGATCATGAAGCTGGTCCTTAAAATTTTAATGTCTGTGCTTTGTCGAAGTTGCTGTAGCCTGAGGTGATCACTTGTTCACCCGCCGACAGGCCGTCTAACACTTCGAAATAATTTTGATTCTTCTTACCTAAGCGTATCTCTCGACGCTCTGCTGTTGTGCCATCGCTCGATAGTACGTACACCCAGTTACCGCCTGAGCTAGTAAAGAATGCGCCACGTTTTAGTAATAATGCGTTGTCTTTGTTGCCACCTAGCATCAGCTCAACATCGATGCTTTGGCCACGTTTAATATCTTGTTGGCCACTTGGTAGCGCCACTTCAACCTGAAACTGCGACTGGGTCACGCGGCTATCAATTTTGCTCACTGTTGCCATCACGCTACCGCCATCTAAGTGCACGTTGACATCCATGCCCTTTTGAACTTGGTTTAAGTAGAATTCATCTAAGCGCACGACTAGTTTGTATTCATTTGGAATATCGATTTGACCAAGGCGCGCGCCACGACTTTTTGATTCACCCATTTCTACATCAAGCTCACTCAAGTAACCCGACACAGGCGCTTTAATTAATAAGTTATCTAAGTTTGCACGGGCAAACTGTAAGTTTTTCTGTAGCATTTCGGCGCTATCTTCTAGCTGCTCGACTTGCACTTTACGAATTGAATTTTCTTGCTTTTGACGCTCTAAGGTCAGCTCTTTTCTCGCTTTGTAGTAAGCTAGATCTTCTGAGATTTCAGAAAGTCTGTCTTGGGCTAATACCCCGCGCTCAACCAGTGGCTTAGATTGCTTGTAACGACGCTCTAAATGGGTAATTTGTAAATCGATTTCTAATAAATCACGACGCAGGTTCAAACGACTGGTTTCCATGTTCATTTGTGTATTGCGTAAAAAGTTAAGCTGCTCAGTGACTTGCGCTTCACGGCTCATCACATCTAACTGTAAGCTGGTGTTACTCAAACGCACCAAAGGCTGACCTTTAGTCACATAAGTACCCTGTTCAACCAAACGTTCTTCAACTTGTCCACCCGCTATCGTGTCTAAGTAGATGGTAGTTTTTGGTACAACCTGACCTCGCAGACTTAACGCATCTACAAACGCGCCTTGCTCAACCGCATTAATGGTGACACTACTTAGTGATAAGTTTTGACTGCGACCCGATGATGAATCAGTAAATGCAAATGCCGCAGCAGCAATACTCAGTAGCACACCCGCAGCAACGGCTTTCTTAAGATGTTTTTGTAATCCTGAGCGTTCAATTTTCTTATCCATAGCACACCTCTAAATCGTTGAGAGTTTGATTGATGTTCGTTTCGACAACTAAGACACGATGTCCGAATATGGCAGAGATAAATCAAACTCTATGCCAACTTTTAAACACCTACAAATCAACAAGTTATAATCATTGATGTTTTTGGTAATAATCCGAGTGTCCGGAAATAGAACACATCGAAAACCGTAATATGTCCATTTATGAACACATTGATAGACGCGCTGTCGCTAAATGAGGTAGGCTAAAAAGATAATAATAAAGCTGATGTACAAAGCCCTGATAAACGTTAAAACAGCTATCATCCAAATTAATTCGGCATCTCATCGCGTACGCAATAGATTCTGAAACAAGTTCAGAATGACCCAGCGTTTTAGCTCTGGTAGGGTAAAATCAGTGTCATCCCGAACTTGTTTCGGGGTCTCATGACATATGCATCAGTAAAAAACCAACAGGCAAGGATCATGACTCAAACCGCCAAACAAGCTGGACACATTTTAATTGTCGATGACAACACCGATATTTTAATCGCGGCTAAGCTACTGCTAAAAAAGCACTATCAAAAAGTACACACCACAGATAATCCGTTTGATATTGAAGAGATCGTAAAAACGCAGCCTATTGATGTGATCTTACTCGATATGAACTTCAGCCAAGACGCCATAAGCGGCAAAGAAGGGTTTTACTGGTTAAAGAAAGTCGTTGAGCAAGACCCCAGCATTGCAGTGCTACTGATGACTGCATATGGCGATATTCAATTAGCCGTTGACGCTATTAAGGCTGGCGCTGCTGATTTTGTTGCCAAACCTTGGCAAAACGACCAACTATTAGGGGCGGTTGCGGCCGCCTATGCACACGCCCAAGACAAACAGAAAGTTGGGCAACTGACTCGCCAAACACAAGGCTTAAATCAAGCACTTAACCAAGGCGCAGGAGGTAAAAACTTCGACTTTTTAGGTCAAAGTGCAGCCATGCAGCAAGTATTTAGCACCATAGAAAAAGCCGCGTTAACCGATGCCAATATTTTAATCACCGGCGAGAGTGGTACAGGTAAAGAGCTCGCTGCACATGCCATTCACCAAGCTAGCTTACGTCGCGAAAATGCACTAATAAGCTTAGATATGGGCGCAATTGCTGACAACCTATTTGAAAGTGAACTGTTCGGTCATAAGAAAGGCGCGTTCACCGATGCCAAAACAGACAAAGTCGGTCGTTTCGAACTTGCCAACGAAGGCAGCCTATTTTTAGACGAGCTAGGCAACTTGCCACTGAGCCAGCAAACCACCTTGTTAGCCGCGCTACAAAACCGTCAAGTCACTCCCGTTGGCGGTAATAAAGCCATCGATGTGAATATTCGCCTCATTTGTGCCACCAACGATAACTTACAACAAGCCGTAGACGAAGGGCGTTTTAGACAAGATTTACTTTACCGTATCAACACCATTGAGATCCGTTTACCACCGTTGCGTGAGCGCTGTGAAGACATTCCGTTATTAGTGAATTATTACCTCGAGCACTTCTGCCACAAATACAAACGCACCTTAAGTGTCAGTGACACCGACATGCAAACCTTGAGTGCCTACACTTGGCCGGGTAATGTGCGCGAGTTGGCCCATGCTATTGAGCGTGCTGTGATCTTAAGTGAAGGTGAACTACTCGATATCAGCACTGTGGTTGGCCAAGTAACGACTACCGCACAACCAAGCCAAGCTGAGAGTACACAAAACGAGAGCAATCAATTGATAAATGCTGACACCTTTAACCTTGAAGAACTCGAACACCGCACTGTACGCGCGGCATTAAAGCATTATCAAGGTAATGTATCACAGGCGGCCAAAGCGCTTGGGTTAACCCGTGGTGCCATGTACCGCCGCCTCGAAAAATACGACTTATAACCGGAGCTGAGTATTTTGAGTTACTTTACCAAGCATCCGACAACGGTATTTTTTGCCACCATCTTGTTACTTTGCGTGCTAATCACCACTAGCGCAAACTTGTATATACAAAGTGGGTTTTCAGCAACTTTACTGCTTTTAAGCTTATTTTCGTCCGCAACTTTGTTCTCGCTTATTTCGCAATTTAATAAGCAAAACAAGCACATGAGTTTTGTTTTAAAGTCTTTGGCGAATGGCGATAGCTCTTTGGGGTTAAGTAAACACCATCCTATGCATAGCCACCTTGAAGAGATCAAAGAAAACATTCAAAGTGCGCGCTTTAATGCCGAGCAACAGGCACACTTTTTACAGGCCTTATTAGTGCATATTGATTTGGCCGTCGTGGTGTGTGATGACACAGGTGACGTGATTGAATCAAACCCAGCTGTTGCCAAATTACTCGGTAAAGCAGTTCGCCACTGTGATGATTTGGCGCATATCGCACCCTTAGTCGAAAGTTGTGAGCGCAGTCTCAAAACCATTGCCAATTGGCAATATGGTGAACAGCAAGATACCTTGTCTATACAAGTGAGTGTCGCCCATATTCAAGGCAAGATCCGCAAAATTATTACCCTGCACTCTATTCGTGATGCCTTACAAAACAAAGAGCAACAAGCCTATAAGCGGCTTACTAAAGTGCTCACTCACGAAGTTGCCAACTCCATCACGCCGCTCGCTTCAATTGCACAAAGCTGTGAAAGCCTTTTACCAGAAACACTTACCTTTGATGATGAAGAAGACAAAGACGATTTGGCTATGGCGTTAAAAACGCTGGCAAAACGCACCGAATATTTAGGTGACTTTATCGGCCGCTTTAGAGAAGTCAGTAATTTACCTGCGCCTACGCTTAACCCTGAGCAACTCGCTCCATTGGTTGAGGGCGTATTCCAGCTCCATCAACAAACTTGTAGCACTGCGAATATTGACTTCCAACTAGACGTATCACATTCACAACTGACTATGTTAGATAACGCACAAGTTGAGCAAGTACTTATTAACTTAACCAAAAACGCCATTGAAGCGGTGCAGCAAAATAGCAACGAAGCCTCGGCAGCCGTCCAATTAAAAACAGGCTGTAACGAAGCAGGCCAGCACTATGTTGAAGTCAGCGATAACGGCCCGGGCGTGGCAGAGCATGTGGTCGATATGATGTTCGTGCCATTTTTTACTACTAAGCAAAAGGGGTCAGGCATCGGTTTAAGCTTGTCTCGTCAGATCATGTTAAACCATGGCGGAGATTTAATTTACATCCAACGTGAGCAAGGCGCTTGCTTTAGGTGCGTATTTGGATGATGTACTCATAGCATATAGCGCCAACTAAAAAGCAATTTAAAAAGCAAAGGCATAAGCAATAACAAAGTTAAGGCATAGCCTATGTACTGCGACGCTTTATCGTATTTACCAATTACTTTCATGCCAAATAGCGGCCTAAGTAATGCAACATAACTCAACCCCCAACAAGCTAGCGCACACAACCCAAATGTCAGCACAATAATGAATGTTGGCTCTAACCATGGGCCTAACTGTAATGGGCTAAAGTAATAAGCTAAGCCGATGATCACACTTTGATGAAAAATATAAAATGGAAACACCCAGCCGTTGAGCTTATTTAAAATAGGATGAGGACGAGTTAAAAAGCGCATTGCCAATGCAAGTATGGTCATCACGCCTAATAGCCTTTGTGCAGTGTACAACATATCCATACTGGTGATCTGCCATTGCACGCTTTGGCTGTCTAGCCAAATACTCTGATACCCCCAAACTACGCCAAGATAACCTAAAACAAATAACCCGAGTAAAATGTGCCAGCACTGAACCAGCGATGCAAAAAACGCTCGGTGATGAACTAATAAAAAGCCATACAGTAAAAAAATAAATCCCATAGGGTAACGAAACGTGTCACTCGGCCATGAAAGTTTCAAAACGCAAAGCGGCACCAGTAAACCTAAATACACCCAAAGCACAGGAAGCTTTAAGAAGCGCGCTATGCCATTATGTAACAAGCGACTTTGCAGCACAGGTAACATCAATACCAGCAACAAGGTGAATTGCCATAATGAGCGCAAGTACCACAGGTGATTTACATCGACATGAGGCCAAATGCCCGCTTGATATTGTGCAAATAACGGGTTAGATAGGTCAAAAAACGCGATGTAAAACTCAATATAGCTAAGCGATAAGCCAACTTCTTGCTGCATTTGCGCATACAATTGAATAGGCACGACAAACCACACACCCACCAGCAGGGGCAGTAAGATCTTTACGGTGCGACTCATTAAAAACTGCGGTAATGGCGACTTCTGTAATAAGCAACTCAATGCGGCACCTGAGATAAACCAAATCAGTCCCATACGCCAAGGTGAGAGAAGCAACATCAGATTTTCTATTTCTGTACTTAAAAAGGCACTTTTAAAATGAAAGCCCCAGTTTTGCGTATACAACATGCCCGTGTGATAGAACACCAACAGGCCAAACGCGAGTACTCTCAGCCAGTCTAATTCAACAAAGCGTTCTTTCGGTTGGCTTACAAAAGTAGTGGGCTGCCACCATTTAGCGATAGATTTGAACATACCTTTTCCGTCAGTTTCTCAAACTTGGTTGTCTTATAATTTCTGAGTAATTGTCGAAATAAAATAAATATGTGCTTAAAAAACAGCGACTAGGGATAAGCGGTGGGATTGTGGGATAAACCACTTGGGACTGACAAGGTTAGTTGTTAAGCTGATTTTAGTTTCACGGTTAGAGGATCATATATGGCGCGCTCACCTCACTTTCTGCACTATTCAAATCAATATGGTGCGCTGTTTTTGATGGCTTATATTTTTATCAACAACACCATTAATGCTACTTCTGACATTATGGAAGCGAAACGTGATGGCGCACTGCCTTTTCAGTTGTGGGAACCATTTGTTTGGGAATATAGCAGCGCCTTAAGCACGCTAATATTAGTGCCAGGTATAATTTTTCTTCTTAAATACCAAGCTTTTAACTTTCAAGCCATAGCGCGTTCTCTCGGTTTGTATTTTTTCGCGTCAGTCGTGTTTAGTGTGTTACACGTCAGTATTATGGTGGCGCTTCGCAAACTCGTTTATTGGAGCCAAGCAGGTAGCTACGATTTTGGTTTGCTCTGGTATGAGTTTTTGTATGAATACCGCAAAGATGCATGGGGGTTTGTGTTTTTAATTGTGGTGATCAAAAGCTATCACTATCTTATCGGTCAATTAAAGGGCGAAGCCCATTTACTGCAACAAACCGAAGAGTCTGTACAACCGCAATTTGAGCGCTTGCTGGTTAGAAAACTCGGCAAAGAATTTATTATCAAAGTCAGTGATATTGAGTGGTTAGAATCTGCGGGTAACTATGTCAATTTACATATTGATGGACGTGTTTATCCACTTCGCGCCACCTTGACCAAACTCAGTGAACAACTTGAACCTCAGGGGTTTTGTCGCATTCACCGTAGTCACGCGGTAAGGCTTGATGCCATTAGTTCCATAACTCCCATCCAAAGTGGTGACAGCGAAATCACTATGCAAAGCGGTAAAAAGCTCAATCTTTCTAGACGCTATAAGGAACAGTTTAAAGGTCAATTAAGGCCTAATTAGCCGAAGACACTTACAAAGTATGAACACTTTCTTACAGTTAGCGCCCTTTACTCATCTTACAATTTCATCAGTTTTACTTGCAAGGACCCCCGCATGACGCGCTACATTGCTTCTCTTTTCTTACTCGGTTTAACCTCACTACCTTGTGTCGCCAATGATGATTTCGACTTTTCTGTATTTGCCAAATCAGAGTTTAATGCACTTGACGATCACATCATTTCAACTGGATTTGAAATGATTGGCTATTTCAATCAAACCCCTTTTGGTATTGGTTTTATTAGCGCTTTAGGCAACGCCAGCGTGACTACCGAGCAAGGCTATCGCGAGGACTTTCTCACATTAGATACTGGACTTAAATTTGGTTATTTCTCTACTGTTTACGCGTATGGTGAGTTGGGCTTTGATGCTTTTGAGCTTATGTTTCACGACCAACGTAACAATGACCGCTATAGTAACCATTCAAGTATCATCGTTTACAATGCGCCTAACAACGAAATTGATGCTTACTTAGGTGCAGGCATCGGTGTGCAGATTGAACACTTTAAACTCGAAGCCTACACTCGTTATCGACAAATTGATGGCAATGGCTGGGAGGCAGAAGATAACCATTTTACTGGGTTGCAGCTCTCTTTTAGCTTCTAAACAACTGTTTTTACTGACGTTATTAATGCATATATCGGTACAGTTATGAATATATGCATTCTTTTTATCGAAACTTATAATTACATTTAAGCTAAGAAACCTTTCATACAAAGCAGCCAGAATAATTTCTTAACTTTATAAATCAGAATCTTAAAAGCAACTCTATATAATTTTATTACCTCACCTTACTCAGCACAGAATAAAAAGCAAAATTAAAACACCAACAACAAGAGTCGAAATGATAATGATTTGCAATTTTGGTCATGTTAGTATTTGCAACCTGTTTTTTTGAGCAAATACTTTATACGGACGAATAATGAAACTCTCTGCGCTCTCATTTGCACTACGTGCGTCTCTTGCAATTCCTATGGCACTGTCTAGCCAACTTGTTTTTGCCGATGATCAAGGTGATGAAAAAGAAATCGAAACCATCGTGGTCACAGGTCAAAAAGTTGCGCGCAGCTTGCAAGAAACCACCACGAGTGTTGCTGTACTGACTCCTGAGATGATCGAGCAACAACAGATCAACACTTTCACCGATGTGATGGTGAATACCGCCAATACCCATGGCGATACCTATGGTTTCAGCATTCGAGGCATTGATGGCTTTAATGTATCTGGCGGTGGTAATAGCTACCTAGCAAGTGTATATATTGATGGCGCGCCGCTACCACAAGGCTTAGTTCGTAATGGTGGCTTCTCAACATGGGATGCACAGCAAGTTGAAATATTGCGTGGCCCACAGTCTACATTGCAAGGGCGCAATGCACTTGCTGGTGCAGTTATTTTAAATACCCAAATGCCAAGCCATGAAAACGAGGGTAAATACAAATTACTGATTGGCCAGAATGGCCAGCAAGAAGCGGGTATTGCCATTGGCGGAGGCTTGATTGAAGATGAGTTGTCATTTAGATTCAGCGGTGAAGAAAAGCGCTACGATGGTAACGTTATTAACCTTCATGACAACTCTGACTCAGATTTTAATGAAGAACATACTTACCGATTAAAATTTTTATACGAGCCGGCAGGATTTGAAGACTTTTCGGCAATGCTCAGCTACATGAATGCAGAGCGCGTATACGGTGATGCAAACTTAGCCACCAATGCCGGTGAAGTTGACTTTGATAACCGTACAACAATTTATAACGACACTCGAGAGCGTAAAGCCGAAACTGAACTGGTTTCTTTAACTTTGAATTATGACATCAATAGCGAGTTATCGTTCTCATCTTATACAACTTACTCAGATGTGCTTGAAGCGTTTGACTGGGACTCGGACTACCCACAAGGTCTAGGTAACACACCAATCGTCGACACAGGCAGTAGCACACTCTACGACAATACTGAAAAGACATTGACTCAAGAATTCAGGCTTACATTTGATTATGAAAGCTTTAGCGGTGTAGCGGGCGCTTACTATTTTAATGGCGACAGAGAAGCTCTGAGCAATGGTTTAAACAACTACAACTTATCTCGTCTTGGCTTATCGAGTAGCGTGTTACAAGCAAGATATAAACTAAGCCCACAAATTGCTGACTTGGTCATTGCACAATATGCAGATTTTGACCCTGCCAGAACGCAAATTTACTCTCTTACTGAAACAGAAGTGACGAGCTATGCACTCTTCGCTGATGGTGTTTGGCACCTCAATGATCAGTGGGATATTTTAGCGGGCGTGCGTTTTGATCGTGAAGAGCAAAAGAATGGCAATGATGCGAAATACACCATTTTAAACCAAGATAAAATGCCAAACCCTGCTAGTTATGTGGGTACGCCTTATGAAGGTATTGCGCCGCTTATCACAGGTATTAACGGGTTATTGCTAGGTCTTGCAGCTGACGCTTCAAAGCCTGCCGCTCTATCAGATACCAGCTTCAATACTTTCTTGCCTAAAATTGGCGTGAGTTATCATCTGAATGACGACATCACCTCAACCTTTACTTTCCAGAAAGGCTATCGTTCGGGCGGTGTAGGTATCAACCAAGCGAAATCAGTGACATTCGAGTATGAGCCTGAATATACAGACAACTATGAATTAGCAGTTCGCTCTACTTGGTTAGAGGGCGCATTAACTGCAAATGCTAACTTCTTCTATACAGATTGGACTGATCAACAAGTTTCTGTACAACTTTCTTCAAACAATTTTGATCTAGAAACAGTCAATGCGGGTAGCTCTGAAGTGAAAGGCTTCGAGTTTGAAGTGAATTACAACGTAACAGATTACCTAAAAGCCTATGCAGCGATTGGTTATGCAGGCACTGAGTTCACTGACTTTAAGATCACAACTCCAGAAACCGAGTATGACTTAACTGGCCGACAGTTTTCTGCACCTGAGCGTACACAAAGCGCAGGCTTAACTTATCAAGGACCTGAAGGCTTATTCGCGAACATCAATATTAACTATGCCAGTGATGCACCGAATAGACCAAACCCATACCGTGATGGTTTGCAGCCTGGCGATGCATTCTTTGATTTGCATAACAATGAGCGCACGCTGGTTAATTTACAGCTTGGTTACGAATGGGATAACTACGGCATTTACTTCATTGGTAAAAACATCACTGATGAAGAATATTACGTCGCACACCGTGCCCGTAATGCACGCTTAGGTGCGCCAGCGGAATATGCGATTTCGTTCCGTGGCGTATTCGACTGGTAAGACAATCAACATTTAACCCCTATAAAAAGATGTCGTAGCAATGCGACATCTTTTCGCGGTTTTAGGAAATATAACTCAGTAGCAAGGATTTAAATATGAGTTTTTTTTACCTCCTTCCTGCCTATTGGTTAACAGGCATGTTGCTCTATGCCTCAAGCCCTCGGCAACAGTTTTTAAAGACACAACAATTTAAACCCCCTCGCTGGTTGGCATTAGTCACCATTGCCATACTCAGTGTAATTACTCTGTCATTGCTGATTAGTGCGCACTTCAGCCCTGTGGTCGCCGGAATTTTTGCGCTACTTGGTTTAATGCTGTTTATTCCCGCGCCAGTGTTCTTACTTAACCATAAACCTCAGTGGGCCATCGCAAGCATTATTGTTATCTGTTTGCTTAGTGCAGGTTTGCAGCTGATTTCGGGAGGCCAATAATGTGGCATAAAACCTTTGCTGGGTTCTTATCTGGCGTCGTCGTGATGATTTTAGTGCCCAGTATTTTAAGCCTGTGGTTAGTCGCTCACATCAATGTGATCTTAGCCACTTCACTGGTACTGGCATTAGCAGCTTGGGCAGGCGTAATGACTTGGTGCTATGGCGCTGAAAGTGGCAAACAAGCTTGGCAACGAGCCGGCATACTGGCCATTCCCACCATCATAATTTTTGTGATCACCTTCTTTACTGCAGCAGGACCAACAGGATGAAACAGTCTACGTTAAAGAATTTTACCCATGCACATGCATGGCTTGGTTTGATCATCTCAGGGGTTTTGATGATCGTTTTTGTTTGTGGCTCAATGTCGTTTTTCAGAGAAAACATTGTATTGTGGGATATGCAATATGATGCACCGAAAACAGACTTAGCCAGTCAGAAACAACACGTACCGGTGTCGACGATTGCCAAACAGATCAGCGACCAAGGGCATACCATGCCGGCGGATCATGGTGTGTTTATCGAACTTCCCACCCAAGCCCAGCCTTTTTATGTCAGTTATTTTGAGATAGAGACATCTGAAGGTGAACATATCGACGTCAATCAGAGCTTTGATCCAGAAACAGGTCAACGTTACGAATTAGATCAAGAAGACTTTTATCTTGGTAACATGCTCTATCGTATGCATATTAACTTGATGCTACCCGGTGGAACCGAGTTGGTGGGTATTGTATCGTTGATCTTCTTTGTCATGGTGTTTACCGGCACGCTGATCCTGCTGAAGAAAATCATCAGTCATTATTACCAATACCGAGTAGACCGCCGCAAAGACACCTACCTTGATGGCCACAGCATCATAGGTATTAGCACCTTGCCCTATACGTTTTTATTTGCCCTCACGGGTGTGATGTTCAACTTGAGTATTTTACTGCAAGCTGGGTTTGGCTTTGCGGTATTTAAGGGCAATATTCCTGCTTTAATGGCAACCGCAGACTTTTACGCGCCACCAAGAATTACAGAGCTCTCGGGTCAGCCTGCAGACTTAACTTTGCTAGATGATATGGTGGAAGATGCACAGCGTCGCTACCCAGAACAAAGCGTGTACTTTTTGAATATATTTGCGCCCAACGATCAAGCAGGCCAAGTTGAAGTTGCAATGACAGCGCACCATACTCTCGACCAACTGACTCGCCTGACATACTCGTTAGCAGATGGCCGTTTAATCAAAGAATATAAGCCAAGCCAATCAGCCACCGCAGGCACATATAGTGTACTCAGCTCTCTGCATTTCGGTGAATATGGCGGCAATATGCTGAAGTTTATCTATTTCTTACTCGGTTTAGCATGCTGTTATATGATTTTAACAGGTAATCTAATCTGGCTAGAAAAGCGTGAAAATAACCGTAAACAAAGTAAACGCGGCCTGCAATTCGTGAAAGCCATGACCTTAGCGCTATCGAGCGGTACTTTGATCGCCGTTGCCAGCACCTTCATTGCGGCACGCTTCGCACCAGAGTCATGGTCACAAGTCAGTCTACTCCCGCCTTTGTTTGGCGTGATGATCTTAGTCTGTTTAGTACATGGCTGGTTTAGTAAAAACGTCAGAGGCGGCATGATCCAACAGCTTTACATTGCTGCGGTGTTAGCGCTAATTTGCCCACTGTACGACTTGATCCAGATGCTGCTTGGCCACACGCCACCGAGTTATCTCATTGTGGATGTTTGGCTGGTGACCATAGCTCAAATGTTAGTCGCTGGATTTTGTTTATTGCTGGTGAGACATCACAGACCAAGAGCAAAAGCGTTCAATCTAGCGCCTGCGGTCAGTTAATTAGCGAAAATATTGTCGCGCTAAAGCACGACCTACAGGAGTTTAACCTTTACTTGTAGGTCGTCGTTTACGGCGACAAATATCTTTAATTACTCTTTGTCGAGCTAAAGCACGACCTACAGAAGTTTAACCTGCACTTGTAGGTCGTCGTTTACGGCGACAAATATCTTTAATTACTCTTTGTCCCGCTAAAGCACGACCTACAG
>NZ_JBWVBR010000020.1:0-86469 GCF_056629255.1 Pseudoalteromonas sp. NFXS53
CACAAAACAGCAGGCTTGTGCTCCTTCGTCGCCAATTTTAGCCTGCTATTTTGTGCCGTTTACGGCAAGCGTTATGTTCTCAGGAGGCATCGTGATTAGTACATTATTACTTGTAGCTGGTGTCCAGTTTGGTGTTACTAAAGCATGCAATGACCCTGACATCGAGTTTCTAGATGAACCCATTAGCATTGCTACATCAATTGAAGGTAACCCCAGTATTTTTGAGCCCAGTACAATACGGTTTAATTCTTCTTTGCCTTCTGCCTGTGCCTTAACAAATACAGAAGGTACCGTAGAGTTTGATGTATCAAATGAAGGTAAAGTAATAAACCTTAAAATATTGAGTCTCAATCCAATTAGAATACACTCACGTGCAATATTACGAGGGCTTAGAAAAGCAAAAGTCTTACCCAATGCATTTGGTACTGTCGGTAATAAAGTGCACGTTAAGTACATACAGTTTAAAAAGAGAACATAACAAATTAATTAAACAATGGACGCAAAACAGCAGGCTTGCGCTCATTCTTCGCTTAGTTTAGCCTGCTATTTTCCGCCGTTTATTAAGGCGTTATATTTTCGGGAGATTTGTTTGAAGTTTTATATCACTATACTTATTTTGGTTCTTACAATAACAGGCTGCGCAGCGACAAGCCCAAAGTGTGAATTACCAAAAGCTGCTTCTTCATCTAATGAAACTACACTTGTAATTTACCGTCCAGATGCTTTCTACGGCATCATGTATTCGACTCCATTCTCTATCAATGGGTGTCGAGTTAATGACCTTTCAAATGATAGTTATCATGTTTATAAACTTCCTGCCGGAGTTCATAAAATTGCAGCGGAAGAAAAATCATATGCTACAGGAGGTGATGGTGTAGTTTCTGGTACTTTTGAAGAGGGCAAGGTTTATTATATTCACTACTCTATATCAGCAGGTGACTTTTATAGTACTGCAGGTGTAACTGGGTTCACTACCACTACACAAATGGGAGTTGTAACTAAAGAATATGCTTATAAAGTGATGCCTAAATTAGGTGAGAAAAAAATATAACAAACGCTTAAACCAAAGGACGCAAAACAGCAGGCTTGCGCTCCTTCGTCGCCAATTTTAGCCTGCTATTTTGCGCCGGTTAAGCGAGGCGTTAGGTGTTTCATGGAATTTGTGTACATCATCGGGATCGGGTTACTTATCATGGCCTTCACTGGTGCTATTGATACTTTGCCTTCTAAATATAGGAAAAGAGGGTGTATGGGCAAAAGTTGGAAGTTGGCTTTTCCTGATTCCTCTAAAGGCAACATTCGAGAGTTTTTAGTTATGTTTACGGACTCTTTTGCATTTTCACCAGCTGATAAGCTTAAGTTTTCGCCAAATGACAAAGTATTAGAGGTTTATCGAGAGTTATACCCCTCTAAATGGTTACCTGATGCACTTGAAGTTGAAACTTTGGCTGAAGAGTTTGAGAAAAGGTATGGAGTAAAGTTTACTGCTATTTGGCATGAAAATTTAACTCTCGGCGAGTTATACGATGGTGCTAGAAACACCTAACAAACGCTTTAACCAAAGGACGCAAAACAGCAGGCTTGCGCTCCTTCGTCGCTAATTTTAGCCTGCTATTTTGCGCCGGTTAAGCTAGGCGTTAAATGCCTCATGGAGTCCAGATGCAATGTTGAAGCATATTTCAATATTAATAATTTTTTTAAGTTTTAATGTAATGGGTAATGAGCTCGAAATGCCTCAAAGTATTGTTTCCAAATTCCTTAGTAATATGAAGGATAAAAATTATGAAAAAGCATCTGAATATATTTCTAAATCAGATTTATCTTGGTTAGCTCAATCTACAGAACCATTACTGAGTAACTCTGAATTTCTAGAGATGTATGGTTTAGAAAAACTCACTGAAAACGATATTAAAGAACTCAATCATGGTGATATCTTTGAGCTTTGGTCATACATAGCATGGGAATCAAGAGACAAAAACTTTGGTAGCTTTGTACCCGATAATGTACTTGGGACTGTTAAAGAAAATGGCAATATCGCACACGTAGTTGTTCGTGATATTGCTAACCCTGAACATGAAGCTGTAGTGTATTCCTTAGAGTTAGTTGCTAAAAGTTGGCAACTCAAGCTGCCTAGAATAATAAAAGGCTCCTTAACTATTTATGAAAAGTCGTTTTTAAATAACTAAATAAAAACGGCACTTAACAAGGTTTTAAAGTCGGACTCATAACTGTTGGCTGAGTTCCACTTCGTTTCACATTATAGCCAACAATTATTCGCCGCTTAAAATGGCGTTATGTGAATTAGGAGAACTATGGAAAACTGGCCAATCTATCTAGTATCACTATTGGTACATTTAGTAATGTTCTCATCTGCTGCATATTCGGTATTGAGTTGCCCGATTAGAACTACTTTTGAAAAATCGAAACTAGTGTTGTTGGCACTATTTTTACCAATTCTCGGGCCTGCCATAGTGCACTATATATTAAAGAAATTTGTGAAACATAAAGGGCAATGGATCGATATAAGTGGAGGTTCAAATTTTGAACCTTCTGGTTCGACAGATAGTTCAGCAACCTCTGACTCTGGTGGTGATTCGGGAAGCAGTGGTGATTGAGTTGTTAAGCAATTCACATAACAAGCAATTAAACAGGGATTAAAAACAGCGGGCTTTTCGCTTCGCTCAATTTTAGCCCACTATTTTTAACCCGTTAATCGAGCGTTAGGTTACTAATGAGTACAGATATAGAACCGATGTATATTGATTGCGGTAAGCATGGAAAGCGAGTGGCTGCCGTACTATGTGGTCACCTGGTCAAACCTGAGGGAGAGCCTGTCGGTTTCATCGAAAACTCAAGCGTTCCGAATGATCTTCAAGCTTGGTGTTATCAATGTGAGGCTGTTTTTGAGCAAGAGGACGGCATGACAGAAAAATTCAGAGAATTTAATCAAATGTCAGTTGTATGTGTTAACTGTTACGAACAAGCAGCACAGTATCACAGTGTAGATTGAGGTTCGTAACCTAACAAACGCTTTAACCAAAGGACGCAAAACAGCAGGCTTGCGCTCCTTCGTCGCTAATTTTAGCCTGCTATTTTGCGCCGGTTAAGCGAGGCGTTAGCTGTTTCTCGAAAATGACGTTAATTCACAATAAAAGGATTTAATCCAATGATTCAATTTATAAAAAAATATAGCATTTATTTCATCTTACTATTTATGGTGGGTTGTGCAGCTACAACGGAAACCCAAGTTGATACTTTTGATGGTAAAAAACGTATCACAATGTCACCAGGTAAAGTGTATAAAGAATCTATTTGGGCTAGCCCTGATTCTTTGATCTGGGCAAATATAGAGTGGAGTGAAAATAATCCTGAAATAGTTTTATTTAGTGTACAAACGATAGGTAGTATCCCTTCTTCAGTGAAAATTAATATCAATGGAGAAATAACAGAAATTAAATCAAATGCTAGTAGCTCAATTACTGATACAAACCTAATGGGAAGAGCTGCTGGGAAAAAGACTTTCACAATAGACCAGAAAGAGTTTATTAGAATCATAAATGCTGATAAATCTACCATCAGAGTAATTACGGCATCGAATGAGTTTATTGATGGGATTCTATCAAAAGACGAACCAGAGTCTTTTATTCGTGGAGCCAAAAAAGTAGCTAAACAACTTAATTGGTAAAAACAGCTAACAAGTGCCTAAACCAAAGGGACGCAAAACAGCAGGCTTGCGCTCCTTCGTCGCTAATTTTAGCCTGCTATTTCGCGCCGGTTAGGCAAGCGTTAGAAGCCTATGAGAATTTATGCCTCGTCGTAGAGAGTTAAAAGGGGTCGCAATTAACCTCGCTGAATTATTGAGTGGACGCAATAATGATTACTTAGGCTATTGGGCTGTAGGCCAGCTATTGCTATTAGCTCGAAAGCATGAAGTAGATATGATCTCGCTAGATTTAATAAATTGTACAGGCGATATCAGTTCCCCCTTATTAGAAGATATGTGCCAGTATATGAGTTTTGAAATTACGCGAATACTTAAAGCACATAAGCTACCCGATGAATGGGTGAAATCAATTACAGCTAAATTTAGCTTTAATCCAGAATATCAGGAAAAATATCATTACTGGCGCTCAGCGTTAGGCAAACCCTACTTGGTTCAAGTAGAAATTGAAACTGACTTAGGGTATATAAATAAGGCTACTCAAGGGGGTAATGTAAAGCCTCACGACCCTTTAAAAGAACAACGGAGAGGCGGCTTCTAACAAGGCCGTTAAACAAAGGACACAAAACAGCAGGCTGTGCTCCTTCGTCGCCAATTTTAGCCTGCTATTTTGTGCCGTTTACGGCAAGCGTTATGCGTCACTTTAAATCTCTGTCTTTAAAACGGTTTTTGCTTCAAGTCTTTTCTTCAAATTAGCTTTTAGGTACAGTGGCGTAATCAAGTTTTAAGTTGGTCTTGGCTTTTCGTTTTTCAATTTAAGTTGTGACCAGAAAGGTCATTCACCAGTCGAGCGCTTCTTTGCAATTTTGAGTTTGGTGAGTGTTTTTAAATTTAAAGTTTGGCTTATTAGTGCAGGCGCAAGCGCTTCTAAATTTGTGTGTCAACGCATAACAAGGTCGTCAACGCGGACAAAAAACTGTTGGCAGTTACGCTTCGCTTCACATTTTAGCCAACAATTTTTTGCCGGTTACAACGGCGTTATGCGTCACTTTAAATCACTGTCTTTAAAACGGTTTTTACTTCAAGTCTTTTCTTCAAATCAGCTTTTAGGTACAGTGGCGTAATTAAGTTTTAAGTTGGTCTTGGCTCTTCGTTTTTCAATTTAGGCTGTGACCAGAAAGGTCATTCACCAGTCGAGCGCTTCTTTGCAAATTTGGGTTTGGTGAGTGTTTTTTAATTTAAAGTTTGGCTTATTAGTGCAGGCGCAAGCGCTTTTAATTTTGAGTGTCAACGCATAACAAGGTCGTCAACGCGGACAAAAAACTGTTGGCTGTTACGCTTCGCTTCACATTTTAGCCAACAATTTTTTGCCGGTTACAACGGCGTTAGGCATAGGACTTACCCAAAAAAAGTAGACACCATCTATAGTTAGATAGAGGTGATTTATGAGTCAAAAAAAGCAAAAGCAATCCTACACAGAAGAGTTCCGAAGAGAAGGTGTGATTTATGGAAGTCATGGGGTTTATATTTGGTGCGATTGGTATGACATTTGGAATTTCAGGTTATACCTTTGCTGTTCTAACAAGGAAAAGATTAGATAAACTAGAGAGCAAATTTAACGATCTCAAAACTTCAAGTAATGAGTATAAATCTAGTAAATAATTCCTTCTATAAATGTGCAATGGCAATATAACAAAGATAACAATTTGATGTGTGCAAAAGCGGGTTAATATCCCAAAAAACTGCTAGCTGTTAAGCTTCGCTTCACATTTTAGCCAACAATTTTTTCGCCGTTTATTAAGGCATTATTTGTAAATTGAGGAAACATGGAAAATCAAGGCAAGCTACTCTTCTTCTGTGGAAAGATGGGAGCAGGTAAATCGACTAAGTCTAAGGTTGTGGCTGTTGAAAATAATGCAGTCCTAATTTCAGAAGACGACTGGTTGTCAGCTCATTATCCTTCACAAATTCAAACGTTTGACGACTACATTAAACACTCTAATCTCATAAAGCCTTTCGTTAAAAACCATGTTCAAAGTTTGTTGAATGTTGGGGTTAACGTTGTCATGGACTTTCCAGCGAATACTATTAAGCAAAGAGCTTGGTTCGTATCACTGTGTGTTGAAGTAGATAGTGAACATGAGCTTTGGTATTTAGACTTAACAGATGAGCAATGTTTATCTCAAATTGCTAAGCGCCGAGAAGAACAACCTGAAAGAGCTTTATTTGACACAGCAGCAGTATTTCATCATGTTACTCAGTATTTTGAAGCTCCAACAGCGAGTGAAAATCTTAATCTCGTACGTGTAGGGTAATACGCATATCAAAGCGTTTAAGAAGGATTCTCAATACTTGGCATTTTCTGTTGGATTCAGCTTTAGTTTACGGCACATTGGTTTAGGCTAGGTGGTGGCGTTGTTCACCCGTTAACACTGCGTTAGAAGGAATATTAAATGTTATCGGAACCTGACTATGGTAGTTATTCTTATGAGGAGCTCTTGGATGTTTTCGAAAACATTGATCGAGAAAACTTTCCAGAGCGGTTTAATAAAGTAGCTAGCTTGCTAGGTAAAGACATTAGAGTGGAGATCTTGGCAGAAGATATAGACGAAGTTCAAGAAGAGAGAGCATCAGTAGTTTCGAAATTAGTAAAAGCCAAACGTATTAATGATTATTTCGACTCTTTACATGACTCAGAGCTTCATTCTGAAGGCGTTGATGCGGGGGGATGTTCGGGTGATAGCGCTGGTGAATAGTCCCCTCTAAACAAGCGTTTAGCCATAAAGGGTGCAAAACAGCAGGTTAGTGCTCTTTCGCCGCTAATTTTAGCCTCTTCTTTTCATCAGTTGGGCATAAAGGAATACTATGAGAAAAATTATAACTATATTGGCATTATTATTTACTACCGTGACTTATGCAGAAAGTGAGATTGAATTGAAAAAAGCTTTGAATTCACACTTTAATAAAGAAGTTATTAATTATGAATCCGCTTTTGTTGATTTAAACGATGACAGTATAAAAGATGCTTATGTTTACCTTAACGACAGAAACTGGTGTGGCTCAGGTGGTTGTACATCATTTGTTTTTGTTGGTACTAAAGAAGGCTTTAAATTTCAATCTAAGGTTATGATCACTAAAAAGCCGGTATTAGTCTCGCCGATTAAAAATAAAGGGTGGAGCAATTTAGTCGTGTCTACTGGCGGTGTTGGTCAGGTCGTTTTAAATTTTGATGGTTTTGAGTATCCTTTAAATCCTTCTATGCAACCTAAAGCCACCGAAAAAGAAGTCAGTAGTTCTAGAATAATTTTAAAGTAGCGCCAACCTAATAAAGGTTAGAGGTAAAACGAGTTCGCTCCATGGTTTAAAACAGCGTAATAAAATTGCCAAACTGTTTTTAACCATGGCGCAAGTATTACACAAATCTATAAAACGGAGTTTAATCAATGAAGTGGGAATACAAAACGGTTCAGTTCGGATACCAAGGCCTATTTTCGTCAAAACTTGACGCACAAGCCTTACAAGATGATCTAAATAGTCTGGGCAATAATGGC
Organism: Pseudoalteromonas sp. NFXS53; assembly: GCF_056629255.1. Taxonomy (NCBI): domain Bacteria; kingdom Pseudomonadati; phylum Pseudomonadota; class Gammaproteobacteria; order Alteromonadales; family Pseudoalteromonadaceae; genus Pseudoalteromonas; species Pseudoalteromonas sp. NFXS53. The sequence continues at coordinate 7,213 of NZ_JBWVBR010000020.1, forward strand.
TGTGAGCTTGTTGAACTAGAGTTCAATATGGGTAGTTTGGCTAACAATATTGCTGCAATTGCTATTCTAAAACGCCCTAAATAAGGGAGTGCATTCATTTAACTCGTGCCTAAACAACAGGGGGCAAGTGTTAGCTAAACGATAAGTCGAGTAGGAGGTTAATGTTTTTATGAAGAATAAACATCCCAAGAATCATAAATCAAATGGTATTGTTGATTTGTTTACCCCTCACACTGAATTGGCGTTGTTGAGCTCAATGCGAAAATCTAAGACTTTAACAATAATGGTTTTAGTTTTTGTATTTGCGTTTATCGGTTTCTTATTTTTCTTATTAAGAATGGTTAAATAAATATTTTTCCCTGAAACTTGCGAGGTAAATTATAAAATTAACAACCTTTTGAATATGCTAAATTCAGTAGATTATTAGCGCTTATTTTGAGTTAGTTCTGATAGCCCTTAAAATAGAATAATAAAACCAAGGAGAGAGCAGTGCATAAGTCTTACTTAATAATTCCTCTAACATTTGCTTTGGCAGCGTGTTCATCAACACCGGAAACTGAACAAGTTCAATCGAATTACCTAGATTTGTCTGCGAAAAAACAGGTCAAACTTGTTGAAGAATATTGGACTGTCGTTAAAAGAGTTGAACCAAGATATCCGGTTTCTGCAGCCAAGAAAAATATATCTGGTTGCGTTGACTTGATTGTAGGCATAGATCAAAACGGAAAACTTAAGGGTTACAAAGTGCGCTCTTCCTTCCCTAAAGGTGTTTTTGATAAGAATGCCGCGGCAGCATTAACTAAATGGAAGTGGAAAGCGACTGAAAAAAATAAGGATAGTACCCCTGTCTTAACTTCTGTTCGTTTGGACTTTACGACAAGTAGAAATCCAACTGAAATTGAATACCTTAAAAATTGTCCAGCTCGTAAAATTTAAAACTAATGAGTTAGTAAAAAGGTATCAAAAGGTAACAAGGGGTCAGATCTTGCTTTTTACAAGCTTTACACAGTTCAAGACCTGACCCTACAATTTTATTTAAACGAGGCACTTGAGGCTATTTCTTATTTCGAAAATAATTGAGATTCCTAAATATAATAAACGACGTAAACCGGGTAATTACATGTGGGCACCCATTACTTCGTTCAATATTTTAGCTCACATTTAACAGCCTCTGCTCGGGGCGACGGTTTTAAGGAGAAAGTGATGAACCCAGCAATTAAAGGGTTAGGTGAAACAGTATTAAGAGTTCGCGATCTGGATAAAATGAAAGAGTTCTACTCTAACATTATTGGTCTTGAACTGATCAAAGAGTTTCCTAAGGTGGCATTTTTTAAAATTGCAGATGGGCATGGTGGTCATACACAGGTAATAGGATTATTTGCTGAAGAGTTACCCAGAGCATTTGTGAATGACAACATCGCAACAGTTGAATCAGCATGTTCTAGCCTGCATCATTTTGCATTAGAAATCTCGTCAGAAGATTATTTAGCTGAAAAAACACGCTTAGAGAATGCTGGGTGTGAGGTCATCACCGCTGAACATACTTGGTGTCAGTGGAGGTCGATTTATGTTAAAGACCCTGAGCAAAACGTTGTAGAGTTAGTGTGTTACGATAAGACTGTTGTGTAAAAGCATGGCGAATTGAGTTACTGAGCAAATTACTGAGTTGTTTTGATTCTGCTATGAATTCAAAATCACTCAGTAAAATCTGCAGTGCTTAAAGCGTTCTATTAAAAAGGAACTCCAACAAGTTTTAATTTTTTAGTGAACTTTGTATTTTTGACTAATTAGGGGAAGAGTCGTAGGTCTAAAACAATTATGAATAAACAGTCGAGAATGGAGTTTAGAAGAAAAGCTGGACTTAGAGATTTACCTCAACCTCAAGTAAAATATCAGGGCCCTAGATATTCAATGTCATTTGCATGTTGTGAGTGTAGAACTTCTAACATGCGTCAATTTGATGTTGCACCATATGATTATCCTAAGACTATTGAGTGCCCTATTTGTAAGGGAGTTGCGGTTAACTTAGGTCGCCATTTTAAACCCCCAAAAAAATCTGATTTAGCACAGTGGAAAAAGATTAAATTTTTAATTGAACATGGATTTGTATTTCAAAAAATTCGCACAACACAAAATAGCTATGAAAGTGTTCCTTATCCAGAAACTCTTGCCCAAGCTGCAGAGTTCGTAATACAGTATCATCAATACGCGGTGCAATCGCTTTATCTAAAAGCAGATTAAAGCATCAATTCTGCACAGTTGGTTCTGTTTGTACCGCGCTAAAACTTAGAAAGCGACCTTTATTAAGTTACAAAGGTTTAATACACACAGGGAAATTTGGTTATATGTCTAAAACAGTTTCACAAAGCAAAAAAATCGCATTAGTGGTAATTCTTGGAGTTGCTGCAGTGGGTTATTATGGTTATTCGAAAGTTAGTTATGCTAAAACAGTAGCAAGTGAAATTAAGAAAATCACACCTTTTAAAGATGAGCAACTCGCCTTAGACAGCGTTAGTGTGACAGATAAAAGTTTCACTTTAGCGTTAACGGTTTCAGGTATTACTTCAAATGAAAAAAATATTGATGAGTTTAAATCTCACTATGATGAGGTGGCATTAAACTATATCTGCCAAAGCTCAAATTATGATGCTCAATTTGAAGAGGGTTATCACATAAGTATGCACATTAAATATCAGGATGAACCAGGTAAGACGTTTAGTCGCATTTATGTATCTAAAGAGCACTGCTCAGAACTGAACACATAACACGAAATTGGAGAATTTAAGTCTGATTGGTTAAGTTAATTCTGTGAATACGGTATTAGCTTAATGGTTCTACCCATTCTATATGTACGTATAAGGGAAATATATGAAAGACAAGAACCTATCTGACTCAAAACTTATCGCATATGCGTTACTCTTTTCAGCTGTAGTCTGTTTATTCTTTGCTTGGGGTTTTGAACTAGGTAAAACGACTGCGTTGAATACGAACGCGAAGATAGCCGCAGCGAGCGAATAAAGAGTCAACATAAGCGGTCAGTCATAAAAGGAGAAAACATTGAGTCTTGGAAACCACATTACAGGCAAGCTAAATAATATCGAATCGTTTATAGAAAATGCACCAATATATTTCTTACCTGTAAAATCTTAGGATGGATATTGCTGTTTTTAGCTCTGATGGTGACGAATTTACTTGCCATAGCCAAGTGGCCATTATCAGCAATGTCCAAAAAGGTGAATAAGAAAGCCCAAAGTCTTAATGGGCCTTTGAATTTGTCTAGTGAAGAAGAGTTAAGAAAAGCCTTAGATTCGAATGAAATTGTCTTGTTGGATTTTTGGGCTCAGTGGTGTGGCCCATGTTTGTTAATGAACAATACAATCAATGAATTTGCGAAAGAGCATGCTGACAGTGTCACTGTGGGTAAAGTTGATGTTTCATTAAACTCGACATTAAGTAAACAATTTGCAGTTAGAGGCTTACCCACAGTGATTGTTTTCCAAAACGGCGAGGAAGTCACAAGAAAAAGTGGTTCGTTAACAAAAACACAGTTATCGCAATTGATAGCACAAGCAAAAAATTAAGCGCTGATTTTAGCCTGGTAATTTGCTCAGATTGATCTCGCTGATATGCCGAAATAGAGCGTATGGATATTAAACTCATCGAGGATAACAACTGGAATGATATCTTGGCAATTCAAGCTAAAGCCTATCATGAGGTCGATTTAGAAACGTTAGATGTTCTTAAGTCTAAACAAACGGCATCACCTGAAACTTGCTTTGTTTGTGTTTCAGAGCAAAATGAGGCTTTAGGTTATTTACTGGCGCATCCATGGGGAGATTCTGAGCCTCCAAAATTGTTTGTGCCGCTATTAGGGCCGGTAAATAGTCAAACTTTATACCTCCATGATATGGCTGTTAGCCCATACTCAAAAGGACAAGGAATTGGCCGGGTTATGATAAAAAAACTAATTGAAGTTGCCAAAGCTAAAGGATTTAAACGAATAAACCTTGTGGCAGTTCAAGGCGCTAATAGCTTTTGGTCCCTTCAGGGATTTAGAGAGGTTGCAGAGGCAAATATATCTTCAACTTATGGAGAAAACGCGGTTTTCATGGAAATGGAAGTTGTGGCATAACAGAGTTCATCTGTTTTTTTGTTTACTTGCTATTCATTTAACTTAATATTGTAGCGCCTACGAAAAGGCGCATGTGCCAAGGAGGCATCATGTTTAAAGCGGCTATCGGGATTTCTATTGTCCTTTCTTTTATATGCATGCTGTTAGCAGCAGCGCCTTTCACGCCAGCAATCAGTGTTTCATTTATATTTTTGTTGTTTGCTGGGTTTATTGGTTACAAAGGTTTTCTTCAGTCAGGTATTGTTTTGTTATTCATTAATACCCTTGCTGTTGTAGGGAGCCCGAGTATAGATATATCAAATACCAGCACATTGGTTTTTGTGTTTATTGCCTTCTTAATTTCTTTTGGTGGCGTCTTTTTTGGAGTAAGGAAATTAAGCGTTGCGCAAAGTATTAACAATGAATGTAGAAATAACGAATGAAGAAAATAAAAATAACTGAAGGTTTATACCAATTCCAATTTCCTCCTTTTGAAAATCAACATTTTGGATTTAACATTTATGCTTTGATAAACGGTCAAGAAGCGCTGTTAATCGATACAGCATTTGAGCAACATGCAAAACAGGTTCGCGAGGATTTAAATAAGGAAGGAATTGAAATCACGAAAGTCGTTTTTTCGCATTTCCACCCTGATCATATTTCAGGTTTACCTGCACTTAATTCACCGATATTGTATGGTAATAGGCTCTATAAAGCGTCACTTAATAAATATACACCGATAGAAAAACATCATTCCTTTGATGGAATGAATACTTTAACTGAGCGCTCTCAATTAACTTTTGGCTCGTTTAATTTGACATTCAAATTGGTTCAAGGTCACGTTATTTGTGGCATGTTCACCATTATCAATAATCAGTTTGTGCATGTAGCCGATGATTTAATGACATCAAATGAAGGAGCGCCACTTTTGCCTTCTGTGCATGTTGATAATGCTAAGAAGCATTTTGATTCTTTAGAGCTTCTTAAACGCTATGCTTCATGCACTTTATTATTGTCACACGGTAATGCGTTATCTGGAGAGTCTGAAATCTTATCAGCCATAAGTGATAGACAATCTTATTTAGAAGCCATAGCTAGTAGTAAGCCCCCCATTTCGATAGATGCAGCGCTACAAAATACTCGTTGTGACTTTCTTCACAAAGAGTGGCATGAATATGTTTATCTTTAACGAGGATAGCTTTCACCTTTATAGGTACGTGTAATGGTGTTTGAATTCGACAGAGTAAAATACCAAGTGATTGATGCCAAAATTAGCCTTTGTTTAGGTATATTGGTCATTTTGGCACTGATTGTGGAATTCTTAATTGGAACACATAGCATATTACTTTTGACTACACTCATACCTTCAGTAATCTATTGGGCGCATAAGGGCTTATCAAGTGAAGCGTTTTTCAAGGAAAAACAAGCACAAATCGTTAAAGTTGTCGATTCTAGGCTGTTTATATTAAATAAGATAACAGGGTATGAATTTTCTAGAGACTTAAATAAAGTGAGAAAAGTAAAGTACAAAACTTTTTTAGGTTTTAGTATTGTCGTCGTTGAATTTACCAGCAGTGAGTATTTTCAGTTCTTTTGTTATAAAAACTCAGAACATCTATTTAGTTTATTAAGTAAAGATCATTCTTTAATAAACAGCGATTAAGGTTAATCCACTTAAAATAATAATAATCCGATGCCAACAAATATTACGATTTTAAATGCTTCTGGAAAGTTTGATCATATTTTCAAACTATTAGAGTCTAAAGCACAGAGCTCATTGGTCGAAATCTCAAGCTACATAGCACTACCCGACATAGATATTGTTATCAGTCCTTGTAGTCAAGATTACCAAAATGACAGCGGTATTCTTGGGTGTGTCAGCACGCCATACGTAGTTGATATTCTATTAGATACCGAGCGCGGAGATTTAGTCGATATTATCAACAATGAATTAACTATGGTGATGGCGCACGAATTACATCACGTCATAAGGTCATCAGTGACCGGCAAAGATGACACTTTGCTTCAACACCTAGTAACAGAAGGACTAGCTTGTCATTTTGAAAATGAGTTCAGTAATCAGGCTTCGTTGACGTTTTTTAATGATATAAAACAGTACGCTTGGCGAGATTTATATCAACAAATGCAGCCGCATTTATCAGATGCTCAATTTGATTACACGGTTTATTTTGCAGGGAAAGACCAATCTAAATTTCCTAATCGAGCAGGTTATTGGGTAGGTTTCAATTTAGTAGCAGAATATATTAAAAAGTATGGTGGTTGTGCTGTGACTCATGCACACATAAAAGCTGAAGAACTGGTCAGCATTTAAGTATAAAAGTCACTTCTAAAATGTTATTTACACTTACTTTTGTGTAAACAAATAGAGATTAATTTAAGGATAAAAATGCAAGAAGCACATTTAGCAAATTTCAATAAAGTCTTTATAGAAAAGGCTGGCTGGATTATGGCTGGAAGTTCGCTAGCACTATTGGGATTAATAATGGTTTTTAATAGCTCGGTATTGGCTTTAACGCTTGGCGCTTCAGTTGGACTATTCATTGGTATGATTTGTCCGTTTTTATGGCAAAAAGACTTTCAGCTTTTAAATCTCTTATTAGTCAACTTTTTGTTTATTTTACCCTCAATTTACTTAACGAATTCATCAGAGCAGGTTCATGTCGCTTTTCAGTTTATCCTGACTGTCATTGCAGTCTCGGCTTTATGTTGGTTTGTCTTTAAATCTAAATTGGTTGTTTTTCTAAAATTAAAAGAAGAAGGATGAGTGGTTAAATGCAAGGTCCTTTAATCTCTGACTTTAAAGTAAACGTTACTTAATCTGGGTGGGGAGAGGTAATGTTGTATAGATTAACTAGGAGTTATCTTGGCAGTTTTTTACAAATAAAACGCTTTAGTGGAGAGTAGTGTGATAGAAATCATTGTAAGAGCGTACTAGCTAATGAGGCGCTCTTACAAAAGAAGTTAATATTTAACGTGGCGGGTCAATTTGACCATTTACACTGTTATTCACCCTAAACCAGCCTGCAATTGAAAAGCGTTCAGCCTTTGCTGGCAGAACTTCATGAGGAAACTCGTCACTTAGAAACGTCACAAGGGTGCCAAAGTTTGGCGTAACACGGGTGAGCTCTTTATCGTGATCTTCACCGTCATAAATGACCAACTCTCCGCCATTTTCGGCTTGCCAATCTGGATTTAAATACAACACAGTAGAAAGTAAACGGTTAGTTTGACCTTTGAATGCATCTAAATGCTTTTTATAAAAAGCACCTTGCTGGTAGTGCGCAAAATGACATTCGTAGCTAAATAGTCCCATGAATAAACGCTTATTCATGTAGGCTTTTAACTCATCCATATAGTCTAAAAAGCAACCTTCAAGTGCATTGCTGTTATCTAACCAATGAATTTTGTCACTGCGAATGGTTTCATTCTTTTGATGATCATCTTTGCGACCGATACCTGCTTCATCAAACGTGTCGAAGTCAAACTCTGCAAGACGAGATTTTAACGCCTGAAGCGCAGGTAATTCTTGGTCTAGCGTTTGAATGCTGTAGCCTGTAAATTGCAAGTCTTGGGCAATGTTGGCAAAGAGTTCTGTATTATTGGTCACAAATTTGCTCATCTAAAATAGTTTGGCTGCGTTTTACCATAGAAACAAATCTTAGACGAGCATGAAATTTGATTTTATTGCGCTGGCTTAAGTTTTATCGCTATTTTTGTGTTTCTTTAATCTTGGCTAATAGTTTGTCTGAAGCCTCTTCAATCAAATCTAACACCAGTTCAAAGCCATCGCCTGCACCATAATAAGGATCTGGCACTTCATCGTATTGGCTATCAGCGAAGCTTAAAAATAGCTTAAGTTTGTGTTGATGTTCACTCGGGCAACTTGCTTGAAGGTCTGCTAAGTTTTGCTTGTCAGCCGCTAAGATCAAGTCGAACTCTGTAAAATCACTTTGCTTAACCTTGCGAGAATACTGCCCTTTAAAGCTGTATCCTCTTTTTTCACCCGCTTTCATTGAACGGCTATCGGGTTTCTCGCCACTGTGATAACCAATAGTGCCTGCAGAATCTATGGTTAGATCTAAGCCCAGTGTTTTAGCTTTGTGTTTCAGCACAGCTTCACCCGTTGGTGAGCGGCAAATGTTACCCATGCATACAACTAGAATTTTTGAAATGTCAGCGTTCATCAAAGTCTCTCCCTAATAGCGGTGTTTATTCTAAAACCATTGTTTTACAAATAAAAGTAACAGGTTGTTCTATCATCTCAAGGTTTAGTTCATCTCGGTTGGGGTTACACTCCATAGCAAGGGCAAAACCATGTAAATAATCAACGAGCAAATGCAGCACGGTTTGTTGTGTGTCTGTATTTAAATCTAGTGACCCAGTTATACGCTCGAAACGTGCTGCGAAGACCTCGGCTGGGCCAATCATTTTACTGCTGAGTAAGGTTTGTAATATCCCGCGATATTTATCAAGTATCGCTAAATAGCTTTTGCTTAACTCGTAAATCTCTTGTTGCCAATGCAGTGATTGCGGGTCATGAATATCACTGATCAATGACACAGCCACAGCCTCGAGCAATGCATCTTTGTTTTTAAAGTAATGGTAAATGGCCATGGCATCGACATTTAATGCAGCTGCCAAAGCTCTAATGCTTGGTGGCTTGCCTTTTTCAAGCATGAGTTGCTTTGCTTGGTCGATGATGATGTCTTGGCTTAACTGTTTTTGTGCAGGGCGGCCTCTTTTTGTTTGCTTGACACTCATCAAAATATCTCTAATTATATAATTAATTCTACAGTGTAGAATTTTAGTTAGGTTTTAAGTTTTATACAAGCTAAAAGAGGTGTGTAATGACAAACACGGTGTATATAGCAACCAGTCTCGATGGCTTTATTGCAGATAAAAACAACCAAGTAGATTGGTTACATCAAGTGCCAAATCCAACTGGCGATGACTGTGGTTTTGCTGAATTTATGCAGAACATAGACGCGTTAGTGATGGGGCGTAATACCTTAGAAGTAGTATTAAGTTTTGACTGTGATTGGCCGTATTCAAAGCCCGTGTTTGTATTAAGCAATACGCTGCAGCAAGTACCAGAAAAGTTGAAAGACAAGGTGTTTTTAGTCAAGGGCGAATTAAAAGAAGTCATCGAAAACTTGAATCAGCAAGGGTTTAAACACTTTTATATTGATGGCGGTAAAACCATTCAAGGGTTTCTGCAGCAAGATTTAATTGATGAGTTAATCATAACGACTATTCCTGTTTTACTCGGAGGCGGTATTCCACTTTTTGGAGAACTCAAAGCACCACTCAAGTTTAAACATGTAAAAGCCACACGATATTTGGACTGTTTAGTGCAAAATCATTACATCCGCGCGGACTACTAGTTTTCAAGCTCAGAAATTGAAATATATGGAATTCCATATGTATATTTCTTTTTGATTGGCTTAGAATATATGAAAATTCATATATTCTTGTGTTGCAATGTTTGACACAAGAATTAGCCAGTTAAAAGTGAGAAAAGTATGGGGCTATTTGAGCGATATTTATCTGTTTGGGTTGGGCTAAGTATCTTAATTGGTGTAGTTGCTGGTAACTTTATGCCAGACGCCTTTGCAGTCGTTGCAGGTTTAGAGTTCTTTCATGTCAATTTAGTCGTTGCTTTGCTCATTTGGGTGATGATTTTTCCTATGATGGTTCAAGTCGACTTTGCAGCCATTAAAGATGTCGGCAAAAAACCAAAAGGGATCATCCTCACTTTGGTACTTAATTGGTTGATTAAACCCTTCACAATGGCTTTGTTAGGTTGGTTGTTTTTTAAAGTCTTTTTCGTGTCAATTGTTGATCCACAAAGTGCGAACGAATATATCGCAGGTATGATTTTATTGGGTGTTGCGCCCTGTACTGCGATGGTATTTGTGTGGAGTCAACTAACCAAAGGGGATGCAAACTATACCCTTGTGCAGGTGTCAGTGAATGACATTATCATGGCATTTGCGTTTGCGCCGATCACCGCGCTTTTGCTTGGGGTGAGTGATATTACAGTCCCTTGGGAAACATTGATTATCTCAGTCGTGCTGTATGTTTTGATCCCATTGGCTGCAGGTTTTGCTTTTAGACGTTTTTTACTGAAACAGCAAGGGGAGGTGCAGTTAAACCGCTTTTTGGTTGGTATAAAGCCTTTTTCTGTTATTGGCTTGTTAGGCACTGTGGTGCTGTTATTTGGCTTTCAAGCACAAACGATTATTGAACAGCCGCAAGTCATCGGCTTAATTGCTATTCCGCTACTTATTCAAACTTATGGTATTTTTGCTTTGGCATATTGGCTTGCTAAGAAGCTGAAGTTACCTCATAACATTGCTGCCCCTGCATGTATGATCAGCACCTCTAACTTTTTTGAACTGGCAGTCGCTGTGGCTATTTCAATGTTCGGCTTACATTCGGGCGCTGCGCTTGCAACTGTGGTTGGAGTATTGGTTGAAGTCCCTGTGATGCTCAGTCTTGTGTGGTTTGCAAATAAAACGCGCCATTGGTTTTAACAAAGAGAAGATGGGCTAAGCCCATCTTCATAACTATATATCTATTTAAAATTATAGTTAGTTAAATTTTATACACACTGCGAATGCATGTAAGTATGTACCGTAGTAAGGGTATGAGATGTAAGTCTGCCAAGTTCTAGCTGACCAGTTATAATCGTATGCAGTACCAGAGTGCTGGTATGGCCTTGATATCTCATAGCCATAGTATCCAGAGTGGTGTTGAGTTCCCCCACCTGTAAGTGTGTATCCATATGGACAAGTGGCATATACATAGCCAGAAGAATAACTAGCGACATAGCCATATGAATAGACTCTCACTTGGCTTATTGCACCACTGCCACCTCCTACATCGTCGACTTCACAGGCGACACTGCCATTATCATAGATCTCTCTAATAGACTGACCAGTAGGGCAAGAACCCGAGACAATCATTTGTTTCATAGCCAGAGAGTCATTGATATTCTCAATTTCATTTTCCAGCAGTGCGATGAGTTGAAGGTTATTGTCTATCTGTGATTGTAATGACACCCCCATGTCATTAATTGATTGGTTCAATGAAGTGATAAGGGTATTGTTGGCGTCAATTTGAGATTGTAAGTCGTCATCAGCACCACCTAAATCATCAATTTGTGCTTGCAAGTCGGCATTTTCAGCCTCGAGTGTATCAACTTGCGCTTGCAAAGACGAAATATCGTCTGCGTTGGCGTCAATTTGCGCTTGAAGGCTGGCATTGGTCGCCGTTAAAGATGCAATGGCGTCTTCATTAGCGCCGACTCTGTCTTCAATGGTGTCAACGCGTGCAACTAATGCGTTGACCTGATCTTGAAGTGTGGCAACTTTACCTTCGACTTCAACAATTTGGCCTTGAAGTTCTACAAAGGGTTTACCTTTGGGTGTCGAGCCTTTATTTGAACCTGCATAAGCAGTTAGAGATAGGCCAGCGAGAATGCTGGCAGTGATCAGTGATTTACACATTACTGATTTTTTCATCGTCATTCCTCCGATTATTCAACGGAGATACCAGTCGACGGATAGTGTAAGGGTCAGTATCAATACTGGCGGATACATTATGAGTGGCTAGATATCCTTAGAAATCCCTATCAAAAATGTCCATTACAAGTAAGCAAAAGCAAGATGAGTATAGTTGCGATAAACTCAATAACCAGTATCAGAAAGAAAAAACTTGAAAAACTATAAAAACGTACTAGCAAAATCTCTGACGGGGTAATTTAGTACTAGTTTGATTATCGATTACGGTTCTGAGTTGAAAATGCGTGTATTAAAAAGCGGTTGTTGAATAGCTAGATTGAGCCTAGCTAAACATGGAGCCTATGAACAAAATGCGCACTCTCACAGAACAATTGCAAGTACTTAGTGACTATCAAAAGCAACAAAGCAAACTGCCAAGCTCAATGAGTAGTTTATTATCTTGCCCACAAAAATTTCGTTGGTTTAAATTGGAACAACAGGCATTGGCCTTTGATGCGTTGTTATCTCAAGCTTATATCAATGCCAGTTTTAAGCTCCATGCATTAATCGGCGCGGGTGAGTGGGCTGAGTTTCTGACGAATTGGGTTGAGGTATATGAAAGCGATAATGGTCAAAGTTTAGAGCTTCGACTTATTAGTGCATTTCCACTTGTCAAACTATCAAAAGAAAAGAACCACTGGTTAGTCACTAGTTTAGGTGACTGCAAAGCTGCAAATCCTATTCTACATAACCATGTAATTAAATTGTTGGAATCTCGTTTTGGTTTATGTGGGTTAATTGACAGCTACCCTGAGCCGATAGCAGGAAAAAATGCTAAAAACGCCTTCTATGAATTTAATGTGGCAGATTTTAAGCATCATACTTCAGCTGTTTTACCTTGCACGGAATCGAGTTTACTGGCTGCTATAAAGTGTATTTCAGATGCATTACCGCCTTTAACGCGCGGTATAAATCACTATGCGAATACAGACGTACAGATCCAGCAGGGTGAAATACTTTCGTTGTGTTATTTTTTTAAATTACTCGAACAATCATACTGTGTGCCAAGTAATTTGCATCACTTAATCTCTGAATTCAATAGAGCGATGAAAGTAGGGCAGGTAGTAAATAATAAAGTGTGTTTTGGAGAGATAAAAGAGACCATACCAACCTTTTCACTACCAGTTAAAGAGCATCTGGCGATTTTAGTATTCAATTACGAAGTGCTAGAAAACCTCAATATTATGTACTTTGGTTTACATTGTGCGCAGTCTAAACAAAACAAATTTGATATAAGCCAATGTGCAGACTCTGATGTCATCATTAAAAATCACCAATGCGAATTTGAACTACTTTATAAACTAGACGCTTTGGTTTCTTGTGAGCTCTCGGCCGAAAGTGTTTCTTGATATTCGCTTAACTCAGGTACATTAACTGTTAAGTTATATTGCTTGGCTATTTTTTCGAGTAAGCCTAGCCAAAAGTTATCGTCTGACGGGTTGGCGAGATAGTTAAATGCGTAACAAGTGTCGAACTCTTTTTGTGCTTGTTCTAAGCGACCTGCAGCGGCAAGTGATTTCATATATTGTAGGCCGATATGTTGAGCGAAAAAGCTGGGTATCGTCTTTCGGTATTGCTCGATAGCGGCCATGGCTTGTTCATAGTGTTCTATCGATAGCTCAAACTGCTGATCAAAAAAGTACATTCTGGCTAGCTCGAAATTAAGCTCAAAATCATTTGGAAAGCTAAACTCTGATTGCTGCGACCGAAGAAACTCTATGTTGAACTTTGCACCTTCAAGGATGTAATTCTTACGGCTGGTCATGAGCATACTTTGGATATCGAAATTACTGTCTATTTTAAATATTGGATCTGAATGCAGTAACTTTTCAGCTTCGAGAATATATGGGTAGGCTTTGTCCATTTGTTCAGTGGCTTCAAACATGGCAATCGCAGTATGAAGCTCACCGTATAAACCAATATTTATTTCGGTTCGGTTAAAATTATTATCCAGTGTTTTAAATAAATTATAGGCATAAAGTCGCATATTCTCTGACAGCTCTACTTTGCCAATGGTTTCATAAGCCCTCGACATAGAAAGGTATTGCTCTAGAAATTCGTAACTACTTTGTCCGTACCGACGCTCTCTGAGGTTGACGACATGCTCGAGCACTTCGATTTGCTTATCAAACTTTCTTTCTAATTCATAAGTTTGTGCAAGTTGTCGATATGCAAAATCGACGTGGCGATGATCTTTGCCGTATTTTTTCTCAAGTCCAGGTATGGCATTAATGATATTTTGCACACAATCATTACACTGAGTACCATATTCAATTTCTAGCCAGGCTTTACTTGCTTGATAATGTGCATAGTCAAAATGCGTTTTAGGTAAATTTTCATCTAACGATTTGGCCATCTCCTTTACTTGTTGATGCTTCGCTTGCATCTCCTCTTTATTGATATGGCCATGGAAGTAGAGGCTATAAGCATCATCTTGTAGCGCAGTGAACTCAGAGACTTTCATTTGCCAGTAACGGTCAGGGTCTTCAATACTTGGTGTTTTCTCAAGTAATGATTGCACTTCGTCATAGCCTGCCTGACTGACTTTGACCATGCCTAAACTTGCAAGGTTGATGTAGGCATCGAGTTGTTCTTTTTTAGACGGTTTGTATTCGTCGATGTCAGCTAATAACTGTTTGGTGAGGGCGTAAGAAGCTTGTGTGTCGCCGACCCCACGAAGGGCTCTAGCGTATAAACGGTTGGACTTAAAATATAGACTTGGGTTGGCTGTTTTAAATTCGTGACTGTTTGACCAATTTTTTAAAAATGGGATCGATTCTGAATAGAAACCAAGGCCAATGAGGCTCTCTGAAATGCTGGTCATGAGCCTAGACTTTGCGACAAAGTTAATGTTTTCGTCTTGCTCTATGTTTTGAGCCCCTTGCAGTAAAATATCTTTGGCTGAGAGCGTAGGCGAAAACCCTTGAGTCGGATCGGTCATTTTAAAGATGTTGATCATTTGTTCAGCGACTTGTTCTGCGGTTTTACGCTCAGCTTCAATGCGAATATTTTGTTGATAAAAAGTCACACTTGAAACTGCTAAAACTCCAAAAATGATGGCTTGAGCTGGGCTGCGCTGTAGCCACTTTTTTAACTTATATATGACGCTATGCTTGCGATTGTGCAGCGGTAAATGGCGCAAATAACGGTGTAACTCAGACTTAAACGTCTTAACACTGTCGAACCGATTTTCAGGTTCTATTTGTAGCGCTTTGCCCAGAATGAATTCTAAGTCGCTGCCAATCAAACGTTTGTTTTTAAAACCCTTTACGTGTTGTGATAGTGGAATACTTGGCAGAGTTTGTTTGGTTTTTATGATTTCCGGTTTTGTTTTGCCATGGGTTTCAAACGGCAGTTGCTTTGACAATAATTTATAAAGCAGTACAGCCAAAGAATATTGATCGGTTTTAAGCGTCAGTGTGTCATTGGTAAGTTGCTCTGGTGAGGCATAAGGCAAACTCATTGCCTGTAGATACTGCTTTAATGCTTGTTGATGATTTCCTTCAGACTGACCATGCACGAGCTTGGCAATACCAAAGTCGAGCACTTTTACCAGACCGCTCGATGTCACTAAAATATTAGATGGCTTGATATCGGTATGTGCAATATTTAAAAGGTGCGCACTTTGTATCGCGTCTGCGACATCGAGTACGAGCTTAATTGTGTCATCAAAAGTGAGTGTGTGATGCTCACAGTAAACGTCAATTGGCAGGCCATCAAGTAACTCCATTACAAAGTAATGTATGCCACTGTCGGTTGTGCCAGCGTCAAATACTTTGGTGATATTTGGGTGGTTTAAAGTTGCTAAGATCTGCGCTTCGTTTTTTGCATTTTGCTCGCCAACAACACGCATCACCGAGGGCATTAAGAACTTTATCGCCACACTTTGCTTGAGTGCGCCATCGACTCGCTCGGCCTTATAGACAACGCCCATACCGCCTTGGCCTATCATCTCAGTTAATTGATAAGGGCCAATGTGTGTGCCTTGAAGCTGGTGAAGTTGTTCATCGCCGGTTACTTTGCCAACTTGCTCAGCTACCAAATCATGCCAGTCGGTGGCTTCTTCTAATTGATTATGGTGAGTGAGCAAGGCTTGTAATTGTCTTTCCAGCTCTGCGTCTTGCATTGCTGTCAGGTAATCGCTTTGTGCCTGAGCGTCTAAGTCTAATAAAGCTTCAAAATGTAGGTAAAGTGACATGGTGTGTTATGCTTGTTATTCCCTTAATAATTAACCTGAGCTCTGGATAATAAATCTATCTCCAGCGGCTACTTTCAACGTTAACTGCGTTGAATTTACTTGCAATAGGCCAACTATTGACGCGTAAATTCGCCTTGCCTACATAGATATAGGTACCTTAGCGATAGCAGGACGCGTGAGCGGGGTTATCGCTAAAAGTCTCTGGCTGCAGACTTGAAAAATCACTTATCATTTCAATATCAATACGTTAGTAAATCTCTTAACCAAAGTTCAGGTTAATGAGTATAAGTTCAAGTAACTAAATGTAAATGTTTAATTTGGCTTATAGTTATTCAATAGAAAAAAAACGAGCACTAGCGCCACTGTGATAAAGGCAAGTCTGATATTTTGACTGGTTTATAAGTTTGCAGTGACCAACTTGCCGCTTTATAAATGAGCTGATTTTTTTTAATGAGAAATAAGCCAATGCGAGCTTTATTAAAAGGCACAAAGATAAAGGTAAGAGCTATGTCCTCAAATGTGAGTTGAACTTTTCTATTTAATTTGCCAAATAAAGTATGAAAATGGTGACATCGATCACCAATCCAAATTGTGCATTTTCCTACCCTTGAGTGCCAAATAATGCGTATTGTTACGCTATTTAGCTGGGTAGATAACACTGTTAATTGCATTAGCTGAGTCTCATTTTCAACCAAGATTTAGCAAACGCGATGTCTTTTTCTGCACTAGAAACACTGATGTTTAAAAGATCAGCAATCTCTTTTACCAATAGGCCGCCAAAGTACTTGAGCTGCATGGTTTGCGCCTGGCGAGGAAAAGAGACCTCCATGTCTTCGATAGCAGCACTTAAATCAAGGAGTTTGTTGTCAGGGTTATGGCTTTCATCTACTAGCGAGTTTTTACTATCAATATTGGTGATGTCGGCATCGCGTTTTTGAGAGGCATTTTTACGAGCATGATCGACTAAAATATTGTGCACAGATTTA
The DNA here is from genome assembly GCF_056629255.1 of Pseudoalteromonas sp. NFXS53. NCBI lineage: Bacteria > Pseudomonadati > Pseudomonadota > Gammaproteobacteria > Alteromonadales > Pseudoalteromonadaceae > Pseudoalteromonas > Pseudoalteromonas sp. NFXS53. The sequence continues at coordinate 24,094 of NZ_JBWVBR010000020.1, forward strand.
CTGACCAGTAACGCAAAATCTCGTCGGTTCGATAAGTACTCTGTACTGCCTTGTTGAATTTTAATAAAGACCTCATGCACCAGCGCAGTCGTTGCATTGATGTTCGCCTCAAGGTTGTGCTCACCGTGTTTTTTCGCCATTTTTTGTTTTTGCTTTGAGGCGAGTTGTCTTAAATGGTCATAAATCACCAATTGAAACTTCTCTTGGGCATTAGGGGCGCCAGCTTGCCACTCGATAATGGCTTGGGTGAAGTCATGTGACATGTTTGTTCCTTACATTCTCAAAAGCACAGATATATGCAAACTCATTTAAGTTATCAGACAAGTGTTTTAAGTACGAGAGACGTAAAAGCTCATATTTTCCGTAAACTTTCTTTAAATTAAAACTATTACTAAGCTTAAATTGCTTACGCACCTTTATTCCTGTACTCTGCATCGCCTTACAAATTTGAGTAATTATATGCAATTTTCTGATCTCGCTTTATCCCAAAATATTCTTCAAGCTTTAACCGACAAAGGTTATACCCAACCAACTCCCATTCAAGCTCAAGCTATTCCTGCCGTTTTAGAGGGCAGAGACGTGATGGCAGCCGCACAAACGGGCACAGGTAAAACGGCGGGCTTTACTCTGCCTATGCTTGAACTACTGAGTAAAGGGGATAAAGCCAGAGCGAATCAAGTACGTGCACTGGTGTTAACACCGACGCGCGAGCTTGCTGATCAGGTTTGGCAGAATGTTGAAACTTACTCTCAGCATTTAAATCTGTCGACACAGGTTGTGTATGGCGGGGTGAAAATTAATCCGCAAATGATGAAGTTGCGTCGTGGTGCAGACATCCTAGTCGCAACTCCGGGCCGTTTACTGGATTTATTCCAGCAAAACGCCATTAAGTTCGACAGATTAGAGCTATTTGTTTTAGATGAAGCCGATCGCATGTTAGACATGGGCTTTATTCACGACATTAAGCGTGTGATTAAATTGCTTCCTAAAAATCGTCAAAACTTAATGTTCTCTGCGACTTTCTCTGATGAAATTCGTGAATTGGCAAAAGGCCTTATCAACGATCCGGTTGAGATTTCAGTGGCGCCAGCGAACAGCACAGTAAAAAGCATTGAGCAAAGCGTCTATGAAGTCGATAGAAGTAAACGTACTGGGTTACTTAAGCATTTAGTGAAAACTCATAACTGGCAACAGGTGCTTGTCTTTACTCGCACTAAGCACGGTGCAAACCGCTTGGTTCGTGATTTAGAAAAAGCAAAAATTGCGGCAGCAGCTATTCATGGTAATAAGAGCCAAAACGCCCGCATGAAAGCCCTTTCGGGTTTTAAAGAGGGTGAAGTGCGTGTGCTGGTGGCAACGGACATTGTTGCGCGAGGTTTAGATATTCAAGAGCTTCCAAATGTAGTGAACTTCGATTTACCGAATGTGTATGAAGATTATGTGCATCGTATTGGCCGTACAGGCCGTGCAGGCGCAACCGGTGAGGCAGTGTCGTTCGTAACCCATGAAGATGCTGATGATTTATTTGGGATTGAGCGACTCATTCAAGAGCTTATTCCGCGTAAAATTGAGCCGGGTTTCGAGCCACAAAACCCAGTGCCAGAATCTAAGCTAGACACACGTCCACTGAAAAAGAAAAAGCCTAAGAAACCGAAAAAGCCTAAGCAAGTGGATGGTGAACAAGCGTCAACTGGTAATCAGCAAAGTAAAGCTAAATCAAATTCAAGCAACGCAGCTAAGCCGAAGTCAAAGCCTAGGTCGCAAGCTAATCGCGTAGAAGGTGATAAATCGAACGCAAATAAACCGCGTAGAAATAAGCCTAACTCGGGAAATCGCAAACCACAAAATGGCAATAACAAGCCGAGTGGTCAAGGGCAACGCAGTGAGCAAGGGAAGGCAAATAACTCGAATCGCTCAAATAACAATAGTCGGCCAAGTAACGGTAATCGTTCTAGCAATAGCAATAATGCTGGCACGAACAAACCAAAAAGAAGCAGTTACAGAAATACACGTGGGTAATGTAAATTCACACTAAAGCATTTTGTTAGTTCTGCAATTCAAAGCCTATACTTTTAGTATGGGCTTTGTTTTGAGGATGTTATATGACGAATGCGCTAGCAAAAGAAATCGACAACATTCCTATGTTGCCGAGTGTGATAACGCAACTTTTATCTTTGTCTGTTAATGATCCTGACTATTTTAACAAAGTCATTCAGCTTGCAGAGTCTGATCCCACCTTTGCTCTTCGTACTATAAAGTTAAGCAACAGCGCATTGTTTGGAATTCATAACCCAATTACCAATATTCATGATGCGGTGATTCGTATTGGTATCGACCAAATTCATAATCTACTTGCTTCTATCGCGGTTACTAAAGTATTTGTGCCAGTGACAGATGCCGAAAAACGGTTATGGCAACACTCTCTTGAAGTTGCGTGTTTGGCCCGACTTATAGCGAGTCATTTAAACGAATGCCATGTGAAACCTGAGCAAGCATATCTAGCTGGTTTATTGCATGACCTAGGGTTATTTTTACGCTTTCAAGAAAGTCAGGACAAATTCAATCATATTGATGACTATGTGTGGTCAACGCCAGCTCAGCATGTTGAATCAGAAAAGCGGTTATTTGAAGAGCCACACGCACAATTATCTGAACAGATCTGCATACAATGGAATATACCCAAATCTATATCTAATGTAGTCGCACATCATCATCACTATGAGTTATCGGCACATCATGAGTTAAATGAAGACGCGGTTCATTTAGCTAGAATTATTCAACTTGCTGACTTATGTAGTGAAATGGTTTATCACATGAAAGGGGTGACAAAAAAGACAGTAGTTCAAGAAGTTAAACGCATTCCACCGTTGGCTGAATGGGCAAGAGCACACCTTAATTCGATAAAGGCCCTTGATGATGGCAAAGCTGCTCTAGAGCATGCCCATAAATTATTTGCTGAGCTACTTCATTAATGACTCTTAGCTGATTACACTAGCCACACAATAATTGTAATGAGTAAATATGATGTACCAAGGAAGTTGCCTGTGTGGCGCTATCAATGTCGAAGTTGGTCAAATCAGTGCTATTATTCACTGTCATTGTTCTTTATGTCGTAAATCGAGCGGTACTGCGTTTGCAACCAATGGCTTTGTGAACAGCGACGAATTCAAAATAGTCAAAGGCGCTGATAATTTAAATTTCTTTGAGATGAAAACAGGTCGTAAACGTCACTTTTGTAAAACTTGTGGCTCGCCAGTTTATAGCTCAAATGATGTCGATAAATCTCGTATTCGCCTGCGTCTAGGTATTCTTGATTCTGACATCACAGAGCGCCCAATCTCTCATAACTTCGTTACATCAAAAGCCTGTTGGGATAGCCTTAATCAAGATTTACCCCAATACGAAGCCCACGAGCCGAACCGGCAATAAGGGTATGAGTGTCGGTCAGACTGCTTGGCTTGGCTCTAGGTGATAAACCTCAGCAAGCAAGCTGAACCCCATTTGTTGGTACAGCGGAAGTCCTGCTTTTGACGCTTGTAGCGTCATTAAACGAGTATCTTGACGCTTGGCAAAATCAACCAGGTGATGCATAAGTGTTTTTGCTATGCCTTGGCCTCTAAAATTAGGATCGACACCTACTTGATGCACGCCCATCACATCATCGCTTTGAAATGTAATGGCTGTGCCTGCTATAGTCCCGTCAACCTTATAAGAAAACAAAGTCGCATTTGGGTTTGTGAGTAGAGGTAACAGAGCTTCTGGCGCGATGCTATAACCAAATGCGTTTGAACAAGCTTGAGCCCAAGACGCTAAATCATCTGGACGAGTGAGCACTTCAACTTGGTTTGACCCATTAAAGTGTGCCTCGTACAAAGGCAAAACCATGGCTTGCAGTGACATTTTTACTTGCTCTGAACTATGCTCTGCTGACTTTAAAATCGTCACTCTAGATTTGCCAGCGGGGAATGTATGCGCTTTTTCTGAGTAATCTAAACCAAAGTCGGCCTGCCAAGCTTTATTTGGCCAACAGGTATGTATTTTTAGTTTTTGCTCGCTTTTTTGATGCTTTTGTTGAACACTTTTTAGTTCAGTGTTGTGCGCCATTGCAGACCAAAATGCATCTAAATTCTGTAAGTTTTTTGCAAGTTCTGAAGTCATGATCTAGTCCCTGTTAATTAGAATAATACCGACGATGAGCAGCGCGCTGCCTAATAGCTTGCTACTGGTTATGAGTTTTTGTGGGCTCTCAAATAGCCCAAAGTGGCTGATCAGCATGGCAATAACAAGCTGGCCGGTGAGGGCATAACTCATCATCATACCCGCGCCCATTTTTGGTATGAGCCAATACATTGCACCGACACCAACCACACTCAAAGTACAAGAAAACCATAAATACCAAGGCACACTTGTCAGTTGTATGTTACTAAAAGTGATTTGCAGCGTCTTAAACTGGCTGAGCACAATAAAGCTGGTGATAAGCGTAAAGCTGGCTAAAAACGCAAAACCTGTGGCTAGAAGCGCACTGTTTAAGTGTACCCCGAGCCTTGCATTCATGGCTGCCTGGATAGCAATACAGCCGCCAGCAAGAATTGCCAGCATACCGAGCGAGTTCATAATGTTACCACCAACTGCTCGGTTGTTTTTCTAAATTTAGGCCGAGTCGCAGTGCTGTCACTTTTACTGCGAATACCAACAGGGCAAAGAATAGCGGCATTAAGCCCTTGTTTATCGAGCCCAAGCACTTGGTTGATACCTTGAGCATCAAACCCAGTCATAGGGCCAGCATCAATTTGATGCATTGCTGCATAACTGAGGAGCTTGCCAAGGGCGATGTAGCATTGTTGCTGCGCCCAAGTACTTTGCTCTGCTGATGTTCTACTCAAAATGTCTTGTGAAATGATATCTTTATATGCCGATAACGTTTCATCCTCTTTGCATTGAGAAGCCGCAAGCTCACTGATAAAAGTGTTGATAGTGTCTGCGGTGATCTCGGTGTAATTTGCCAATACCAATAAATGTGAGCACTCTGCTACTTTGTTTTGCCCATAACTAAATGGTAAGCATGCATTTTTAAGTGCAGCACTTTCAACAATTAAAAGTTTGTAAGGTTGCATACCATAAGCGCTGGCACTGAGTCTGACACTCTCAGCTAAGCCATCAATTTGTGTTTGCGATAAAGTCTGGTTTGAAAATTCTTTTACAGCGTAGCGCCAGTTTAGTGCATCTAAATAGTTCATTGCTTTCATTCCTGCAAGTGGTTGATGCGGTTAGTTTATGAAAGCTGAACTTTGAACGCCTTTACATATGTTGATAAAAGCAATTAATTATTTAACCGAAGCTCAGGTTATTTAGATCTTTTCTAATTCGACTGAGTTGGGTAGGTGTTATCCCTAGATAACTGGCAATATGGTACTGAGGGAGTCTCGACAAAATTGACTCGTACTTGTCTAAAAACATCAAATATCGTTGTTTTGCTTCGTGTTGTAAGTATCCAATTTCTTTAGGCTCTTTCTCTAACAGCCAATGTTGCTCTAAGTAGTTGATATGAAATGCCATAAGTTCATTATCAGCAAACAACTCACGGCGAAACTGTTTAAAATCTATAGTTATGATGTCACAGTCTTCGAGCGCTTCTATGGCTAAAAAGCTGGTTTCATTCTTTAGTAAGGCACTCATTGAGCCTGGAAAACGTCCTTCAGCAAAGAAGTTTTTATTAAACTCATTACCTTCTGCATCTATCAAATAAGCGCGCATCAACCCTTTATGAATAAAGGCAAAACTACTGGGTATTTCACCAATGGCATACAAGGTTGTGCCTTTAGCAATACGAGTATATTGGCAGGCACTAAAGTAGCGGTTTAAAGCTTGAACTGATAATGGAGCGTATTGTTTAAGTGTTTGTTCTAAATGGGTAAACGCAGCTTGCAATGAGATAAACCTAGATGATGTAAAGACTTTGACTATAACAAGTAATAATAAAATAGGTAAGAATTAAGATAGAAGTAAGTTTCTAAATGAGGGGGGAATTGGAGGCCAGCGAACTGGCCATACTATAATTAGCGGTTCGAGTGAGACCACTTAGGGTTATAGTTAACGATTTCAGAGCAGATAGCGAAAACATAACCAACAGAAAGAATTGTGTAGAAACAGATAAGCTCTGTAAGGCTTTTAGAAGTATTCATGATTTCCTCTTTGTTTTGTTTATTCACTTACTAGTCTAATAATTAGAGTTCGAATTATCAAGGTTGTTTTTTGATCTTTTTATTACAGTGGATAATTAAGAGTTCTAATATTTTGTATTTTTGTTTTTAACTTTATGTTTTTATTGGATTTTAAATTTTTGTGAAGAGGTTTCTTATGTGCTCATAACTTGAATTTATATCCTTAATAAATAATTAGATATAAAAGTAAATTGATTCTAAAAACGAGAGTGGATCAGGGTTTAGGTTAGTTTTTCTTGCTGGTTTTCATTTTAAGGTGATGATTTTTATTGTTATTCTGTAATCTTTGAGAAAGGTTAGGGTGCAAACCTTTTTATCTTGGCGAGCAGTAGAAAAGCGATATGGGAAATACATACTGACAAGAATGCACTGATCCCAAGTGCGCCACCAAATCCTGTTAAGTGAGGGATGAGATACTCAAAAAACAGCGCAAACAAAACCGCAGATAAACAAATGCTTTCAAGGCCGAACCGAATAGGGGCACTCATGCCTACAAAAGTACTGCCAAAAAATACCAAGCTATAAAGTTCAGTATTCAAACCAACTAAGTAGAAAATACCATAGGCTAAAATAGATAAGCAGCTTGACGCACGGATGGCATCAAAGCGGTTTCGTTTTGCTAACAGGTAGGTTGAAATAGCGCCCAATAACGAGATAAATAACAAATCAATTGCAATCGAATTTAGCATTACATCAATACCTGTCTAGTAAGTACAAAAATAGCGACCGAGGTAAACGCAATTCCGCCAAGTCGTCCGCCAAAGCCACTGAATAAACGAATACTTGAAACATAAAGCAAGGTGCCTATTAAGCAAATAAGCGATAACGCCCATACGCTTTCTATTAATTCGACAGAGCACATACCGGTGAAGCAGCCTGCATACAAGGTTGCATGGGGGTGGTGTGCGAGTTTTTCATTGCTCGGAATAAAGCTTGCGACAAATGCGGGAATACTTGCTGCTAAAACCACAGGAAACGCAAAAAATGCGTGCAATAAAAAGCAAGCAAATGCGCCAATTGAGTAGGTGATTAATAACGTTGAGCTAAAGTGAATTCTGTGAGAAATGAGTTTTTGCCTTATTTTAGTGCGCGTTTTGTGTGGAATTGAACACTTGTTAAGTTCGCTATTTTATCGAAAGTGACTTTAAAAATCAGCCAGATAAATTTTGTTTTGGCGTGGGGTAAACCCAAGCCTACGGATCTTCACTGTTTTTATTCTGTAGGCGCCGATTTTACATCGCGCTTATTGCTTAAATGTCATCAAAAACGCGTTTACGAGATATTTATAAATCAAGTTGCATAAAGTTAGTAATACGACCAAGGTCATGGGTGGTTAAGAGAGAGCAGTCCATTTTTAATATTTAACTAGCAGACTAACCAGAGTTGAAATAACGTTTTATCTTCAATATTACTTGCGTTGCTCGAATATCTAATATGAAATGAATAAAAGTCATATAGCAACTTAAAAACCTATAGTTTTTAAGTAAATAACGAATAATTATATGGAATTGAATTGTAAGAATTGCCAAGCCTTGTTATCTGATGAAGCTAAGTTTTGTTCTCAATGTGGGCAAAGTATTAAATCAACTAGGCAACCACTAATTCCTTTTATAAGAGAATCTGTGCATGAATTGTTAGATATTGATGGCAGGCTTTCTCGAACACTGAAAACTTTGTTCATCAAGCCGGGTTTAGCCTCGCATGAGTACGAGCATGGAATGCGTGCCAAATATACGCCTCCACTTAGGCTGTACTTAGTTGTTAGTGTGATCTTTTTCTTATTATTTTCGACATTTCAACAATTCTTTATTGTCGCAGAAGATTACTCGGCTTCGTCTTTAGATTTGTATTCTAAAGCGATGTTTATCTTGTTCCCTCTATTTGCTCTCTACGTAAAAGCACTTTACCCAAGTAGTTACATGGTGAGTAATATTGTGTTTTCGTTACATATTCATACCATGAGTTACTTGGTCTTGATTTTAATGGGGCCACTTGAGGTATTAGAACAAAAGCACACAACTTTTCTCATTCTTCAACCACCTATCTTGTTATATGCTTTGTGGTACTTTTTACAAGCATTTAAGACCATGTATCAGGCATCATGGTGGGTCACAATTTTAAAGTCAGGTGTAATTTATTTGGTATATATGGCGACTATGGGTGTGATGTTTGATGTGGTGTTAAGCAAATAAAAGTTTCTGCCTAATTTCTATCTATGCAAAATAACAATTCATAAACTTTAAATAAGAAGCAGCGTTCCAACACTGCTTCTTAAAGTGGCTATTCCTTAAAGTAACTATTCTTGAAATGATTACTTTATAAAAAAGAAAGTACCGTTATCTTCGATAAACCAATTTATAAAGCGCAGGTAACACCACTAAAGTCAGGAGTGTCGAGGTGACAATACCGCCGACGACGACGGTAGCCAGTGGCCTTTGTACTTCTGCACCAGTGCCTACATTCAGCGCCATGGGCAAAAAGCCAAGGCTGGCGACTAAGGCGGTCATCATGACTGGGCGTAACCTTTGAAGCGCCCCTTGCTCGATGGCTTGGTATAGGTTTAAACCTTGCTCCCTGAGCTGCTTAATAAATGACAGCATGACGACACCGTTAAGTACTGCGACACCAGAGAGGGCAATAAAGCCGACTGCGGCAGAAATTGAAAAAGGCATGTCTCTGAGCACTAAAGCCAATACCCCACCCGTTAATGCCAATGGTACGCCACTGAAAATGACCAATGCATCTTTGATTGAATTAAACGCGCTATAAAGCAGCCCTAAAATCAATAATAAAGTCACAGGTACTACAATGCTGAGTCGCTGACTGGCTGATTCGAGTTGCTCAAAAGTCCCCCCATAATCAAGCCAATAACCTGCAGGAAGATTTAGTTCGCCATTCATAAGTGTTTTTGTTTCACTGATAAAACTGGCTAAATCTCGTTCATCAACGTTGGCGGTGACAATCACATTGCGTTTGCCGCTTTCACGGTTAATTTGATTCGGCCCTGTGGTCAACTCGATATTGGCCACTTCGCCCAAGGGCACAAACGCCAGATCTGGGTTTTGACTTGCAGGTAAAGCCACAGGCAGTGATTTTAAGGCCTCTAAATCTTGCGCCCATTGTTTATCAAGCCTGACTAAGAGTTTAAAGCGTTTGTCGCCTTCATAAATTAGGCCTGTTTCAACACCACCGACTGCAGTGGCGAGGGTGTCTTGAATATCACTGACCGTTAAGCCGAGTAACGCCAAATGATCACGCTGTGGTTCAACCGATAAAGTCGGTAAGCCAGCCATTTGCTCTAAGCGCACATCGGTGGCACCACGGACATTTTTCAATAATGCCGTGGCGTTTTCGCCATATTGTTCAAGTACACTTAAGTCATCGCCATAAATCCGCAGTGCCACATCGGCGCGTACTCCGGCGATTAATTCGTTAAAGCGCATTTCAATGGGTTGAGTAAACTCGTATTTATTACCCGGCATGTCAGCGACTTTAGCTCTGAGTCGAGCAAGTACATCAGCTTTACTCTCATCAGGGTTGGGCCATTCAGATTTAGGCTTTAAGATCATAAAGGTGTCTGCCACATTCGGCGGCATAGGATCGGTGGCGACATCAGGTGTGCCAATTTTTGAGAACACATGCGCCACTTCAGGCATGGTTTTAATGGTGTTTTCAAGCGTTAATTGCATCTCAACCGATTGCTCTAACCCAGTGCCTGTGATCCGAAGCGCATGCATAGCAATATCGCCTTCGTCGAGTTTAGGTAAAAATTCAGCCCCAAGTTTTTGTGCTTGCCAAGCGACAATTCCTACAAAAGTGAATGCCACGGCGACTAACGCAACCGAGTGTTTCAAAGAGTATGCGAGTAACGGCTGGTAAATGGCTTTTGCTGAGCGCATGACTCGATTTTCTTTTTCTTCAATTTTGCCTTTAACGAAAATGGCAATGGCCGCAGGCACAAAGGTAATAGAAAAGATCAGCGCGCCAATTAACGCAGCGATTACGGTAAACGCCATTGGCTGGAACATTTTGCCCTCGACGCCTTGCAGGGCAAATAAGGGTAAATACACCAACATGATGATCAGCATGCCAAATGCGGCGGGATTAAAGACTTCTTTGGTACTGTGATACACAACGTCTAAGCGCTCTTTTAAGGTTAACAAGCGACCGTGTTGGTGTTGGGCTAATCCCAAACGGCGCAGGGCATTCTCAACGACTATGACCGCGCCGTCGACAATCAAGCCAAAATCTATGGCGCCCAAGCTCATTAAGTTACCCGATACGCGATTGCTTACCATGCCTGTCATGGCAAACAACATACTCAGTGGAATAACCAATGCGGTAATGAGCGCACCTGTGATGTTGCCAAGTAACAGGAACAAAATAACGATGACTAACACCGCGCCCTCAAATAGGTTTTTCTCTATGGTGGCAATGGTTTTATCAACTAACGTTGTGCGGTCGTAAACGGCTTCGACAATAACGCCTTTAGGCAAACTACTTTGAATTGCTTGTAGTTTATCTGCAACGGCTTTGGCAACCACACGACTGTTTTCACTCATCAACATCATGGCTGTGCCAAGTACCGCTTCTTCACCGCCATAACTGGCAGCGCCGGTTCGCAGCTCTTTTCCATAAGAGACTTTGCCTATGTCTTTAATACGAACGGGTGCATCGTCACGCCTTGCGATTACAAGTTGTTCAATGTCCGTCAGGGTTTTCAATTGCCCGGGAGAGCGAACCAAATATTGCATGCCATTGCGCTCAATATAACCTGCGCCGCGATTGGCATTATTTTGCTCAAGGGCATTAACCACATCGGCAATAGTCAGTTTATACGCCAGTAGTTTGCTCGGCTCAGGGGCAACTTGATATTGCTTTTCAAACCCGCCAATGCTGTTTATCTCAGTGATCCCTTTAACTTTCATGAGTTGCGGTTTGATAACCCAGTCTTGCAAAGTGCGCAGATCTTCTGCGCTATAAGCCGAGCCATCGGGCTTTTTGGCACTCTCTTGTGCTCTAACAATATAGGTAAATATTTCCCCTAAACCACTGGCGATAGGGCCCATACTGGGCTCTATGTTGCGGGGCAATTCGCTGCGAACACTTTGCAGACGTTCGCCAATTTGCTGTCTTGCCCAGTAAATATCGGTACCTTCGTTAAAAATAACGGTGACTTGAGATAAACCATAACGCGACAGCGAGCGTGTTGTTTCGAGGTTTGGTAATCCTGCCATGGCGTTTTCTATTAAATAGGTGATCCGTTGCTCGGTTTCTAAAGGAGTGAAACCGGTGGCTTTGGTATTGATCTGCACCTGTACGTTGGTAATGTCTGGGACCGCATCAATCGATAAGCGCGTCATGTTATACACACCAAATGCGGCAACCAGCAAAGTGGCAGCCATGACTAGCCAGCGACGCTTTACGGCAAAAGAAACTATAAAATCAATCATCTCTGCTCCTTAGTGCGCGTGGCTTGCGCCGTTTTTTAGAATATCGGCTTTTAAGATGTAACTGTTTTCAGTGACATACTCTTCGCCTGCATTTAAGCCTTCAATGACCGACACCCATTCGCGGTTGGCTTCACCAAGTTTTACATGACGCGCCTCAAAGCGGTTTGCAGTTTTAACAAACACCACGTTTTCGTCTTTTAAGCTTTGAATGGCGGTTTGTTTCACTCTTAATTGGCTTGTAAGCTCTGCCGTTTTTACATCGGCTTTCACATGCATGCCTGGTCGCCAGTGTCCGTCACGGTTGTTTAGCACCACTCTTGCCCGAGCGATGTGTCCGCCTGTCATCATAGGGGCGATATACGAGACCTTGCCCGAGGTGTTTAAGTGTTGGTGTAAATCGTAAATATCAGCGCTTTGACCGATTTTGAGCTTTTCGATGTTTTCTGGAAATGCCGACAGCTCAACCCACACTTGCTCAAGATTAATGATGGTCAGTAAGGTTTGATCTAACGCCAGTTGCCCCTGCGCAATTAAACGCTCTGTTACTTCTCCATCGGCAGGACTTTTGATGATATAGCTTTGTAAGGTTTGGCGATTTTGTACTTTGAGTAACGGCTGGTTTTTAGTCACTCGATCACCAATTTCTACAAATACTTTTTCAACAATGCCCTGATAAGGTGCCATGATGGTGAAAGTGTTGTCTATGGTTGGCGCGACCACGCCAAACAAGGTGTCGTGTTGGCTTATTATGCCACTGCTCGCACGTTCGGTTTTTATACCATTGGCTAAAATGGCTTGCTCGGTGAGCACCACCACATTTTCTTCTTCATCATGTTGCAGTTGTTTCTGAGCCGAAGTTGTCTTTTCATCGTGATCATGTCCTTCGCCAGCAAAAACCATAGTGCTATGAGTCAGACCGAGCGTTGAGAAAGCGAATATTAAGGCGATAGTCGATAGTTTTAATGATTTCATAGTGTGTTGCTCCATGGCGAAGAAGTTGCAGTTTCTTTAGAGAGAGGTGACAGAGAATGAGCGTTATTCAGTGCTGATAGCGAGGTATTGCCAATTAGACGCTGTAACATAAGGTGCGAATTAAGCAGTGATATCTGTGTGTCTATGATCGCTTGCTCGGTATTGAAACGCTCTTTTTGCGCATCTAACAGTTGCAACACTGAGATCTGCCCAAGACGATAACTGTCTAAACTTTGTGAGATTAAAGTTTTTGCCAAAGGGAGTAATTGGCTTTGCAACAGCAAGAGTCTGCGCTGTTGGTTTTGCGCTTGGGTGTAGGTTTGGGTTATCTGCTGCTTAAGAGATTGGCGAATTAATTGCTGCTGTTCACTTAATAAGTCGATTTGCGCACGAGCCGCTTTAATATTGCCTTGTTGCGGATTGCTGAGTTGCAGAGGCATTGCTGCTTCAAACAGCAGTGAAGCACTGTTACTGGCATTATCAAATCTGACTCCTGTGCCAAGAGTAAGATCTGCGACCGAATTGGCTGAAGCCATTTGCATAGTTTCTTGTTCGGCTAGCACTTGTTGTGAGATAAGCTGAATTTCAGGTGCCAGATCAATAGCGTTATGTAAGTCAGCTAAATTTGGCAGGCTCAGTTCTGCTTTCAGATTGCTGTTAGCATTACCGTTAGCGTTTCTGCGAGTTGGTAGTAGTTTTTGAACGGTATTGAAGTCAGTTTCACCTAACCAAAATTGAGCAAGGCGCAGTTTTGCTGTTGTAAATTCACTTTCAAGCTGTTGCTGTTCGAGCTGTAGCGTACCGTATTCAAACTGCATCCGAGCCACATCGGCATTCGATACCGCACCCGCCGCTGCGCGTTGTTTAATGGTATTAAGCGCGTCCGATACCGTACTTTGCTGCGTTTGGCTTAATGCTAGCAAGCTTTGTAAGTGCATCACCTGGTAATATTGCGCGGTGGCATCAGCAAACACATCGAGTTGTGTGAGTTGATATTCGGTCTGAAATTGCGCCAGTTTGCTATCTTGCATTGCAATGCGACGCTGCTTTTTATCACCGCGTTCAAATAATTGGCTGATAAGCAAAGTGCCTTCTATAGCACTGACACCTTTTGTTTCGTTACTGCCGAATACATTTTCGAGCGAGAAGCTTAATTCTGGGTTAGGCGATAAACCCGCTTGTAAGCGGTTCGCTTCGATAATGGCTGCTTTTTCTTTGTAAAGTTGCAAACTAGGGTGGTTTGTTTGTGTGCGTTGTAGCACAGTTTTTAGGCTAAGCGGCGTTTGCTCAGCCCACACAGGTTGTGGCATACAAACAGCCAAACCCATGATCAAAAGTGAGACCTTTTTCATGTTCGTTACTCAATTTATTAAAATTCTGGATGAAAATTAACAGTCGAGCGCACACTGGATGATAGCTAGAAGCTAGAAGCTAGAAGCTAGAAGCTAGAAGCTAGAAGCAATAGCAATGAATCATCAGTTCAAAAATTTATAAATGTGTGCGCTAGGCGTGATTGAGTAAACTCGGAGGCGGTACTAAAGGCGGGTAACATTTGCTTTGATAAGCAGGGTTGTAACTGCTGATTTGTTCGCTATAAGCCAGCACACTTTGAACTTTAATGCTATTGCCGCTGTGACAAGTGTGGTGGTTATGAATATCAGCGTGGAAAACCTGCGAGCCATCGTCGGCTTGATCGAAATGAGGTGATTTAACTAACTCATGTACATGGACAGGTTCATCATGACTATTATCGGCATGAAAAGGCGCGCGGTCACAATTTAATAAACTGTGCAGCAAGACCAATACAAAAATGTATGCGATGCGCGATTTCAACATGACTAATCTATAAACCAATAATTTAAATGAGTTTAACTATTTCACACGAATAAAAAGTGCGTTAATGTAAGGCCACTATAAAGCTTCCAGTAACGGGAAGGTCAACATGAAAATTGCCGAACTTTCAAAATTAACTCAGGTGACCAGTAAAACCATTCGTTATTACGAAGAGATAGGATTATTACCAGAGCCCGCCCGTGCCGCCAACGGTTATCGCGTTTATCAGCAAGAAGATGTTGAGCGTTTATCGTTTATTCGCCGCTGTAGAGATTTACAAATTCCTCTTGAAGAGATTAAAAAAGTGCTTGGGTGCGATCATGGCAATGCCTGCGAAGGGCACAATAATCATGTTGATGACTTAATCGCAGCGCAATTAGAGCGAGTTAAAAAAGCCAAAATTGAACTCGAAGCATTAGAGCAAACCTTAACAGGCTTGCTTGACGGATGTGATGACCCAAATTCGAGTCAGTGCAATATCTTGCAGAACTTACGAGCTCACTAAGTATGCAACAAGCACATTTTCATGGTTTCACCATAAACTGGCAATCAGGCGAACTAAGCAAGCAAGGCACTGTAACGCAACTCGAACCTAGGCTGGTGGCGGTGCTTAAAGTGTTATTTGATGCCAAAGGTGAGCTTGTCAGTTATGAGCAATTACAACAACAAGTTTGGCAAGATGTGATTGTTGCTCCAAATGCGTTACAGCGTGTTATCGCACAACTGAGAAAGTCTCTTGGCGATACAGCCAAACAGCAGGGCATTATTAAAACGCATCCTAAACGTGGTTATAGCTTGGTTTTTGTGACTTCTAGTCTAGAAGGTGAAAAGCTTGAAGTTGAGGCATTTGAAGGCGAGGCGCTTGAAAAGCAAAACATCACAGACGCCCACCAAGCCAAACAGAGTCTTTTGAATCAACCAATTGCTTTGTTAGGTGTTGTTTCATTATTAATCGTCATATTTACGTGTATTCATTTGTTTTTTAAACCAGCGACAAAAGCTGAAACTGCTCAGGCGAATTTAATTAGTTTAGACACACAAACTGAGCAACTAGCTCAAGCAGTGCCGCTGTCCAAAACTGAGTTTATCTTTATCGATAAACAAGCTGGTAACCAGTTAGTGCTTCACAATACACAAAACAACCTGAGAGAAGTGCTGTTAAATAAAGCGCATCTTTATGGTCGAATGGTTTTAGCTAAAGATAAACAGCAACTGCGTTTTGGCCAAACCATTGAACAAAATGGCGTCAAATGCGCTGAATTAGTGGTGTTAGATATCAAGACTAAAGCGCTCACTCGTGTATTGCCTTGCCAAAATGACTTCAATCACACGCCGCTTTTCATAAATGATGAAACACTTTTGTTTATTAAAACCGACAAACAATGGCAGTCAGAGTTGATTTCTTTGAATATTCAAACACATCAACAAACTAGTTTGCTTGCAGGTCAGATTGAGAATGCTTTTTTATCGCCTGATAAAACTTTACTAGCGATGCGATACAACAAGCAATTACAGGTGTTTGAACTTAAGGAGAAAAAGCTTGAATCCATTAGCTTAGGTTTCAGCTTCGACCAAACGTTAAGTTCTAACAACTTGGCTATGACATTTTCAGACAATGGCAACCTTTGGGTAGCTCTAGATAAATCACTTGTAGAATACAGTCCTCAGGGAAAGGTCATAAGCAAAACAAACCTAGCTAGTAGCATGCAAGTATCGGAGTTAACGTTTATTGAAAAGCAGTTGTTTGCTTTACTCGGTCGAGACAATCATCAGGTTCGCTTAAGCTCTGTAACTAACCTTATCAATGTCGTTGATATTGCACCTTCTAAATTTACTGATATGCAGGGTAAGTTCCGACCTGAAACAGGTGAAATCAGTGTACTCAGCAATCGAAGTGGTGCAACTCAGATTTGGCTGCAACAAGGTGAACAGCTTTTGCAATTAACTCAAGCAGGGGCTGTTATAGATCACATTTGGTTAGATAAAAATCGAGTGGCTTATCTCATTGAAAATCATGTTTGGTTTTTAAACCTTGCTGATGAAAACTCTAAACCAAAAAAGCTCGAGTTGGATGTACCTGTAAAGCAATTGCTGCAAGCAACAATAAATACTTTGTACGTACAATCTGAAACAGAGTTACACACCTCTCTAATTGCCATAGATTTAAAAACGAATAGCCTTAGCACTCTATTTGAAGGGTCCTTTCATTGGGCACAGGTGTTACCCGACAACACTCTAGTATTGAATGACAACAGCCAACTTAAAAAAATCGTAGGCGGTCAGGTGCAAGCTATTACAGCACTGCCAGCATTAACACTTCAAGGCCGTTATTACATGAAAGGCAATGAAGTTTTTCTTCAAGATAAGCAGCAAAATGTTTGGTTGTATAACCCAGTATTAGAGCAAGCTGAAGTTATTGGTCGTTTTGATAAAAACAATTTGTTTATGAGTGATTTTTCAAAACGGTCTTTAAAGATGTTGGGTGATAACTTTGTGAAAACTAACAACGAATTGGTCATGATTGAATTGAAGTAAGCCAAAATAGACGGATCAGAGATGTCAGGAAAAATTGAACAAAGTATAGGTTGTATTGCCCTAGTGGTTGAAAACTACGATGATGCCATTGAGTTTTACACGAGCAAACTTAGATTTACCTTAGTTGAAGATACAGAGTTGGGAGGCGGAAAACGCTGGGTTCAAGTGTCACCGCCAAACTCGAATGGCACGAATCTATTATTAGCGCAGGCGAGTTCTGATGAGCAGAAAAACGCAGTCGGTAATCAGACCGGTGGCCGGGTGTTCTTGTTTCTACAGACCAATGATTTTTGGCGCGATTATGAGTTTATGAGAAGTAAAGGCGTGGTGTTTCATGAAGAACCACGAGAAGAGGCATATGGCACAGTAGTGGTATTTCAAGATCTTTACGGCAATAAGTGGGACTTACTACAACTTAATAAAAAATAAAGGGAAAATAAGATGCTAAATGCAAGTTGTCATTGTGGGAATATTCAATTAACTATGCCGAAACCTGAGTCACTTACCAGTTGCAATTGCTCTATTTGCCATCGTTTAGCGGCCCTGTGGGGGAACTATCCTCCGCAAGACGTTTCACTCAATATCAACCAAGGTGGTACAGAAATTTATAGCCATGGTGACGAGTTCATACACTTTCATCGCTGTGGAAAATGTGGGTGTACTACCCATTACACCTTGACTGAAAAAACCGGAAGAGAGAAAACCGCTGTGAATTTTCGTATGGTGGACCCAGCAGTTGCACAAGATATTAAGGTAAGGCGTTTTGACGGTGCGGACACTTGGACGTTTATAGATGAGTAAGTTTTGATAATGTCCTATTTTGCGAGGAGAAGAGGTTGAATTTAAAAGGCATTCATCATGTGGCAATTATTTGTTCTGATTATGAAAGGTCTAAAGCTTTTTACACACAAGTTTTAGGGTTACAAGTCGTTGCAGAAAATTACCGAGCAGAGCGAGACTCTTTCAAGCTAGATTTGGCTTTGCCTGATGGCAGCCAAATTGAATTGTTTTCTTTTCTGAATGCGCCAGAAAGAGTGAGCCGCCCAGAAGCTCAGGGCTTAAGGCATTTGGCCTTTGGTGTTGAATGTATCGACACTGAAGTAAAGGCATTAGAAAATCATGGGGTTGAAGTAGAGGCTATACGTGTGGATGAATACACTGGAAAGCGGTTTACTTTTTTCCAAGACCCAGATGGTTTACCTTTAGAGTTGTACGAAGTTTAGAGGAGCCAAGATGTCTGATGCGATTTGTCCAAAGTGCCATGAGAAAATCGAGCCTTTTGCGATGTCACTCGCTTTTTTTCCGTTCTACTTTAAGTGCAATCATTGTAATGTGCGACTAAAGCTCAAATCTTGGAAACTTCTTGTGTCAGTACTCATTACATATTTGTTGGTTGTGGTGTTGATGATTTGGCTTTTACCTGCCTTTAGAGGCTACGCAGTCTTAACGAGTGTGTTTGTCTGGCTGGTACTTTATAATTTCATTGCGCATAAAATGCTGAGCAAAAACAATCTGCTAGTTGTTGGGTGAGTTAATCTCGGTACTTTTCTGTATATATAACAATAATAAGTAAGATGATGATCCAACAATTAAACAATTCCTCCTATGAGGTTAGCCAGCAAATCTATCAGGTTTTTCAAAGCTCTTACAAAATCGAGGCTGATCTAATTAGTGTCGAAAATTTTCCGCCTTTATCTCGCACGGTTCAAAACATACAAGCTTCAACGTCTCAGTTTTATGGTTTTATTGTTGAAGGTGAGCTTGCGGGTGTAATTGAAATATCATTGAATGAGTCTTCAGCTCAGGACATTTCAAAAACAATTCTAGAAATAGACAGCTTAACGGTATCACCTCTGTATTTTAAACAAGGGATAGCGAGCCGTTTAATTGAGTTTGTTTTGCAAAATAAAGCGTTTGAATATGCCATCGTCGAGACTGCTGTGGTAAACCAACCGGCAATTAAGTTATATGAGAAACATGGCTTTAGAGCTTTTAAGCAGTTTACACCGGCACATGGCATTGAAAAAGTGGCATTACAGCGTGGTTAGTTCACTTTAAAGTGTTATAGCAAGTTATTATGTGCAACCGTGCAGTTAGGCTTAATTACTTGTGAAGTTTAAAAACCTCATATTGAACAATATTACAATTGCTTAATTACTTATCATCTTGGCATTTTTCGCCATAATTGCCTAAATTTATTAAAGAATCGTTAAATGTTTTAGAGTAAATGCTTGGAATTTGCTTTGTTTTATAACATAGTGGTCGGTCCTCAACCGTGGGAACCATTTTTATGCTTAGCAATTTAACAATAAAACAAAAAATAACAGCAGGCTTTGGGGCAATCGGGATTTTGCTTTTACTGGCGTGCTCACTGGGATATATGGCGCTATCACAGATCAGTGATGCAAATAGGAAAGTAACAGACATAACATTACCGGGCCAAAGAGCTGTTGATGAGTTACAGTTACAACAATTACGCTTGAGTAAACAGGTTGCCCAAGCATACAATTTAGAGTCGAAAAATGAGGTCGAGCAAGCTACACGTAACTTTGAATCTGCCGCTCAGACACAGCAGAGTTTAACTGCCCAATTAAAAAGTAAGCTGTCGTATAACCAAGCTTTAATTAGTTCAGTGTCTCAGGTTGAGCAAGCGATAAGCTCAATGGAACAAGCTGGCTATCAAATGTTGGCATTAAAATCGAACTCATTACTCGCACAAAATAAAATCGACACCTTGTTGCAAACTCTATTAGACAGTAAAGAGCAGGCCAGTGTGGCAATGCTAGATATCGAGTTGATAGAAGGAGCAAAAGGCCGTCAGCTCGAAGAGATGATGGGGACAGGTGTTCGCATTGATGACATGTTGTTCACTTTGGAAACAAACGCAAAGCAAATTCCAAATCTCAATTTAGCAAGCATTGCTGCACACAAAGAAGATATGTCTTTTATTCTGGATAACATCAGCAATAATTACGCTTTTTTGAAACGCCAAGCCCAAGGTGTGAATGCCAATGATGTGTTTATCAGCTTTGAGAACGCCCAAAAAGAAATAGAATCATTATTGAGAGCGCCTGGCAGCTTATACTCAGCGCTCAGCAAACAACGCCAGTCTCAAGCCGGTGCGACTAAGGCTTATCGTCAAGCAGAGCAACATGCTGTAAAAGTAATCAGTTCATTAAATGAAATACAAGATCAAACCAAAACATCATTTGAATCGTCTCAAAAGCTAACCCAAGAACTCATTTCGCAAGCACAAACCAGTGCAATCGTTCTGGTTGTCATTTTTGTGGGTTTAGCCGCATTTATTGCATTTTCAACAAGTAAAGCCATGCTTTCTCCACTGAAAGCAGTGAATAAAATGCTTAATTATTTAGCCGAGGGAGATTTCTCTCGTGACATGCAAAAACGCAATGACGACGAATTTGGTACTTTGATTGATAATATTAATAAGGTAAAAGACAGCCTTCGAGATCTGCTTAATGACATAAACACCAAAGTGCATGAGCTTGATAGTGTGTCTGAAAAGTCATTGTCTGAAAGTCGTTTAGTAGCAGATAATGCCGCATCACAAATGATCAGAATGGATGATGCCGCGAGTTTGGCACAAAATGTATCAAGTTCAGCATCAAACGTGTCTCAAAATGCACAGCAAAGTTTAGAGAGCTTACTACAGGCCAATGAACGTAAAGCTGAGGCTTCAACCTTGGTGGTTGATAATCAGTCTCACATCGAATCACTAGATGAAAAAATGACAGAGGCGGTGGAAATGATGACCCGTTTAACCTCGCACAGTAACAATATAGGGTCGATTTTAGACACCATAGTGTCGATTGCTGAGCAAACTAATCTGCTAGCTCTGAATGCAGCCATTGAAGCGGCAAGGGCGGGTGAGCAAGGTCGAGGTTTTGCGGTTGTTGCTGATGAAGTTAGAACATTGGCGTCTCGCACTCAAGATTCAACCGAAGAAATCAATAAGATGATTTCGGCCTTACAACAAGATACCAAACAAGCTGCTGATGCGATTCATGTTGGGCAAACAGATGCATCTGTTTGTGTTGAACAAAGCCAAGCATTGGTTGCTGTAATGCAACAAATTGAAGATGCGCTAAATGAAGTGACGAATTTAAGTGAGCAAGTGACACAATCTGCGGGGCAACAAGAGGGCGATTGCCAACGTATTGGCCATGTCATGCTTGAGGCTAAAGATACCGCTAGTGATAACGCATCTTCAATGAAGCAAATGGCTAAAGGCAGTGAGTCATTAAGTGAGTTTGCGCATAGGCTGGCTGAATCTGTTGAGAGGTTTAAGCTTTAACAGCTCTAAAATTAACAAGTAAGCCGCTTTTGATAGCGGCTTTTTTTATTGTAACTATACTGAAGCTAATTTTTCATTTATACATATAACGTTACATTCCCTTTTAAGATTAATGGTTTAAACAATTTACTTTCTGGTTTATAACAGTTGAGTTAATTCTGATAATTAAGAGATGACAATGCGGTTAATCTGTTTACTGATTAGTTTTTTACTCCTTAGTCTAAATGCTTTTGCAACTGAAATAGAAAGTCGAAAGATATCTGAACACGTACACATTTTGAAAGGCAAGTCTTATGGTACAAACATTGGTGTGCTTCAGCATAATGGCAGTGTGGTCCTGATAGATCCAATGCCTGGAGAAAAGCATTTAGAAGATCTGTTAAAAGCAATAAACTCAATAAGTAACTTACCTATTGTTTATATTGCCAACACCCATACACATTCAGATCATTCCGGTGGTAATGCTTTTTTTATTAACGCAGGCGCGAAAATCGCAGAGCAAGATTATGAGAAACTTGGGCTAAGGCATGTAACAGTAAAGTCCCACTCTTCTATTGATAATATTTTTTATGAGCCCAATAGCAATATCATATTTGTAGGTGACGTTTTTGATACAAGTTGGCACCCAACATTTTATGCTGGTGGCGTTGAAGGTTTTCAAAAAGCCATTGATGCCATATTAAAACTTGGCGATGAAAATACATTGATTATACCGGGGCATGGTGCGACATCAGATAAAACGCATTTAATAGAATTCAGAAACAATACGTTGTTATGGATGGATAAAATAGCACAGTTTCACCAGCTAGGTATGGATGAAGAAACGATGTTTAAACAAGTAGAATTAAGAGAACTGGTTGCAAAATTTGATGTAAATGGTGCTTCGAACTTTCTACCTGATAAAGCCTACAAGAGATTTATTCAAAGAAGTATTCAAGTATTAAAGAAGTCACAGAAAAATAAATCACAGTGATCATAAATCAACGATTGAAAGGAGCATGAATTTGCATGATATAAACGCTATTTTAGTTAACTCGTTCACAATGGATGGCAAGGGCGGAAACCCTGCTGGGGTTGTATTAAATGCGGACAACTTGTCTCATGCTGAAAAACTCAAAATAGCGCAAGCGGTTGGTTATTCAGAAACAGCGTTTGTGTCAAAAGATGATGAAGTGGACTTTGAAGTATCGTTTTTCACTGTTACAGATGAAGTCGATTTTTGCGGTCATGCGACGCTTGCAACATTTTCAACGTTATTTAATAAGAAGCTTATTGTTGCAGGCAAATATAAACAACGCACGAAAGCTGGAGTTTTAGCCGTTAATGTTGAAGAAAACGGCCTTGTTGTGATGGAGCAAGCTTGTCCGAGTTATTTGCAGACTTTCGAGTATGACGATATTGCTCACTTAACTGGCTTACCGATTGATATATTATCTTCAACTCAGTTACCCATCGAAGTCATTTCCACAGGCTTACATGATGTGATTGTGCCAGTGCCTTTAGGCTATTTAGACAAATTAGAAGTAGATAACGAGAAACTTAGCGAGTTTTGTGAAAAGCACAATCTAATTGGCATGCATGCTTTTGAGTTAAATGATTCTGAAAGTCAGTTCACTGCTAGTTGCCGAAATTTTGCGCCGCTTTTTGGTATTCCAGAGGAATCAGCTACAGGCAGCTCAACGGGGGCTTTGGCTTGTTATCTAGTAAAGCATGTTTTCAAAGATAAAGAGGCACATGATTTTGTTTTTGAACAAGGTCGAGCAATGGGGTGTGCGTCAAGGTTGAGTGCGAGTGTAAAGTTAAATAGTGGGCAAGTAACTAAAGTTGAAGTGGGTGGTTTTGCAAAGCAGATAGGGCAACTTAAAGTAGACTTGAATAATTAAGTAGAGTAACAGGCACAATAAAGCCCTAAGGCATTGGAGTTTAACTCAGTTAAATCAATACTGTTGCAGCTTATCATATCACTTTGAAAGCAGGCTTTTTATTGCCTATTATTTGATTAATAGCATTCATAAATTAATTATAGAATTAATTGTAATAGAAGCGTCAGTTACTATGGTAAAACCAAGTTATAGCGTTGAACACAAGAGCAACATAGTTGTTGCTAAGATATCTGGTGACTGGGATATTCAATCTGATATTGCCTATTTAACTGAGCTTGATGAAACGATTGCTAAAGTTCGCGATACAAAGTGGGCACTCTTTGCTGATCTGCGAGGCTGGCAGGTCTCTGAAGAAGTTATCAACTATAAACACAACAATGCTATTCAACTAGCCAGACACAACCAACAAGTAGAATGTTGGTTAGTAGACAGCCCTTGCCAAGGTAGCCATATTCAACATCATATCGAAAATGCCGGTGTCACTTTTAGAAAGTTTATAGACGATGACGAAGCAATTGAGTGGTTAAACCAACAAGGCTTTTATCTGACATAAAAAAGAAAATAACCAAACATGTAGTTTGGCTGA
This sequence comes from Pseudoalteromonas sp. NFXS53, assembly GCF_056629255.1. NCBI lineage: Bacteria > Pseudomonadati > Pseudomonadota > Gammaproteobacteria > Alteromonadales > Pseudoalteromonadaceae > Pseudoalteromonas > Pseudoalteromonas sp. NFXS53. The sequence goes on from NZ_JBWVBR010000020.1 coordinate 47,892, forward strand.
ATATTTTTACTGTAAATCTGAGCCGTTCAATGAGATTGTTATTAAGTAACCTGAGCTCTGGATAATAAATCTATCTCCAGCTGCAAACTTGAAAATACACTTATCATCTGAATATCAATATTTTAGTAAATTTCTTAACCAAAGTTCAGGTTAAGTATAAAATAATTAGCTTAAACTATTATTAAAAATCGATAGTTAAACCTTAGGTCTCAGCTTTTCAATCACCTCTGTGCTTACCCAGTATATGTTAGAGAAACCTCCTTTTTCATCAAATCGACTAAAAAATAGATATTTACCATCGGGGCTAACTGTGGGGACAGTTTCGCTTACTTTGCTGTTTATGCTTTCACCAAGATTAATAGGCTTGGACCAAGCGCCATCTTTTTGTTTGAAATAAATATATAAGTCTCTGTCTTTTCTTGATTTTTCTTCTCTATTTCTATTGTCAACGAGTAAATAACTTTGATCAGGTGAAATAAACCCATGAATACCAAAAGGGATATCTGCGGGGAATATTTCTGGGTATTGCCCGTTTTTGAACGGTGAATAAAAGGTTTGTGATTTAAAGATATCGGTAAAATAAAGGTCGCCATTGCTTGCCAGTGTGGAATTAAATACTTCTTCATTATTTATCGGGGATATAAGTTTTTTAGCTGTACTCCAACCATTCTTTTCTCGATTGACTACCCAAATCTTGGTATCGGTGAAGTCTTTGTTATATGCAGTGAAGTAAATATGCTTACCATCTTGTGTAACGAACGGCTCCATTTCCCCAGCCTTTTCACCTTGGGTAAAATTCACTTTTTTTATAGGTTGCCATACGCCATTAGTTATTTGTGAGTAATGTATATATGCCACATCGCCTTCTTTTTGCGAAGAAAAATAGATTTCTTCGAGATTGGGAGTAAATGAAACTCCCATTTCATATCGACCTTGAATCGATACGAGGCCTGGCGCAAAGATTTGGGGGGTTAAGCTGGGCGGTGTTTGCCCTAAATACTTACCTGCAAGTTCTGGTTTTTCATTTTGATCATAAGCCATGTTGCTTATAGGCAGAATCAAAATGAATAATGAGATTACAACAGTGCTTAGCTTCATATCTTTCCTATATTTTATGCTGTTAAGCGAGTTTTAGACTCAAATGGCACAATCGAGCAGGGATCTCAGTGGTCCATTCGAAAATACGTGTGTATTTACTCAGTTAAAGTCGCGTTGTTATTACTGTGTTTTTCTCTCAGTTTTTCAATGATTTCAGCACTAGACCAATAGATGTCTATATCACTTTTTTCTCTGTCGATAGTTCGGTTAAAGAGAATATATTTCCCATCGGGTGTAACACTGGCGTAAAAATCACTTTCTGCTGAGTTTACTTCTGGGCCCATGTTAATGGCCTTTCCCCAATCGCCGTTGGGCTGCTTGAAACTGATATACAGATCTGACTTACCAAAACCACCTTCTCTTTCGCTATCCCAAATAATATAGCTTTCATCTGGTGCGATAAGAGGGTGAGCAGTCCATTTTCCTGTGTTAATTTGCTTTCCCATGGCTTTAGGGGCTTGGCGTTGGCTATTAACTAATTTAGAAATACGGATAAGATCTTTGCTTTTGAAGTCATCGAATACATACGTGCCTTGTTTTGATGCTGATAGACGCATGATGCCAAATTCTTCTTTGTCGATTAATGGCCCTAAGCTTTTAAATTCAGACCAGTCTTCAGCTGTGCGCTCTCTGTACTGTTTAGCCATATACATGGTGTTACCATCTTCAGAGAATACAAATCCGCCACGGCGAGGGAACTGGATAAATTTACGCCAAGTATTATTCTCCAGCTTGTAGCCAATTACTGTCGGGCTGAACTTTTTGTCTTTGCTGCCGTGCGCAAGATCAATGGTGTAATAAAACTCTTTCATACCGGGTGCGAATACACCTTGAAGCTCCCAAGCCTTTGTTGAAATAATACCTGGAGCAAAAGGCTCTGCAGTTAACCCCGGGGTTTGCTGGCCCATATATGCGCCTTTAAATGTGGCGAACTCAGTCTGCTCAGCGTGTAACTGAGAAAGAGGTAATAGAGATAAAGTTAAGACTATCAATTTCTTTAACATAGTGTTTCTTCCTGTAACTAAACTTAATACAGTCAACGAGCTGTGACTTGATGAAGCGATACTCCACTTTGTAAAAATAAAAAACATGAAAGGGCTATGAAATCGTTCTGACGTCTTGCTGATTATTTTTATTAGTATTTATTTCATAAGGTTATGATTTTATGAGTAGGGTTATATTGCTTGAATAGCAATTTATTAAAGTACTGTTTATGGAGGAAGGCTCTGTCGAGCCAAATAAAATAGAAGAAATAGAAAGACAATTTAAGAGGGAAATTGTCTTTCATCGACTTAGTCCTTGAGCTTTAATTTACTTTTTGAAATTTGGCTAGGATGAAGCTTTGTAAGGACTAAACAGCACGCTTTAAAGTTAATTAGCAGCAAGCTACTTTGGTTGGGCTTTTTGCTGCAGTTAGCTTTTCACTCTCGAACTTAACTTTTACCTCTTCAAGTACATCAGCCTGATTCACTTGTTCTTTAATGGCAGTATTAATGCTCTCTTTACGCTCACTGTATCGGTCAACAAGCCAATCAAGATTGTCGCGAGTCAGCAAGGTGAATTTCATTAGCTCTTCCATCACATCGACAATACGAGCATGGTAGGGGGACTCTTTCATCGTACCGTCTTCGTTAAATTCTTGCCAAGCTTTTGCCACGGAAGACTGATTCGGTATGGTTAACATACGCATCCAACGCCCGAGTACCCGCATATTATTTACAGCATTAAAGCTTTGTGAACCGCCTGATACTTGCATGACGGCCAGTGTTTTACCTTGTGTGGGTCTTACTGCACCTTCTGAGAGTGGGATCCAGTCAATTTGGTTTTTAAGCACAGCCGACATATTGCCGTGAATTTCCGGAGAAGACCAAACTTGTGCTTCTGACCATTTTACTAAAGCACGTAACTCTTGGACTTTTTCGTCTTCGACCGATACGCCATTATCAAAAAGAGGTAGTCCTTTTGGGTTGAACAACTTCACTTCAGCGCCTAAATGTTCGAGTATTCTTGCCGCTTCTTCTGCAGCATAACGACTCATTGATTGGGTTCTGAGTGAGCCGTAAAGCACCAATACATGCGGTTTATGATTGCTGATTGAGAATTGCTTAGGGGTTACGTCAAAAGCTTGGTTGTTTAATAAATGCATTTCATCTCCAATAGTGGTGTTTTGTATTCACTTATTAAGACGAAGTGCGGTTCAAAAAGACGAAACTATTTTAAAAGTTTTATTTAATTCTTTTTTCGGTTTGTTGTGGTTTTCTATGATAGTCAATTAGATTGCCTTGTTTATCTAACTCAAAGTCACAGCAGCGATCGAAAAGCACTTTTAAGTCAGCTCGACTCTTTTGCATTCTAGATTTAAAGGTGGAGTAACTAACCCCAAGCTGTTCAGCTTGTTGTTTTTGAGAGCAGCCTTCTAAGTCAATCTTTCTTATTAAATCAGCTTCATCTTCAGGCATGGCCTGCAGAAATGGCTCTATACACCTAATTAAATCAGCTCGAATGTTTGCGTCTTGTTTTTCAATTACCTCGATTAACTCGGTATGCTGGTAGTTATTGTGTTTGCGATAAAAATCTATAATGGCGTGATTGGCAATTTGGAAAAGCCAAGGTTTGATGCTGGCCTGATCTTTTAGCTGGTGGATCTGCAAATGTGTTTTTAACAAGATGTCTTGTAATAACTCTTCTGCGTCTGCAGGGTTAGACACTTTCGAAAGTAAAAAAGCATGAAGGCTGTGTTTGTATTCAGCCCAAATTTGTTCGATAGACATAATTTCAAATAGTGGTTTAAAGCTTTTTTATCTTAAACCACTATCTGAATGACTAAAAGCTTACTGAAGCGGCGTACCGTCGAAAGTAACTGCTGCGACACTCGATTCAGCTTTTAAAAGTGTACGGATATTGCCGTGGTCGTCCTTTTCAGGGTGTTGCACAACGTCGATACGATAATAATCGCCAAAGCAATGTAATGTTTGCTCTTTACTTAAATTGTTGAGTTGTGCAAAAGCTAAGATTTTACAAGAGCCTTGGTTTTGCTCAGCACTGCTTTGCAAGCCGTTATTATTAAAAGCTGACGCAGTATAAGTGTAATTATCAGCAATTATTTGCTGACACAGCTCAAAAGTAATGGTTTCTGGTTGTGCGTTAAGCTGAGCTAAGAAGTCGTTTAATGTCATAAGTTTGTTCCTCTTTTTGCAGAGTCTAACGCGCAGAGCGTAGCAGCTCAATTGAATAAAACTAAGCTGCTTAAATTGCCTAAGTATACTTAGTCTAAAGCTTGCTCAATTCACCATTGAAATAGGTAAGGGCATCTTCATTTTTGAGCTTAGTCGCAAGCTTAATGCCTTGTTGTAATGTGAGGCGACTCTTTTCAGTTTCTCCTAATTGTTCATAAATTTTTGCGAGCCTGCTTAAGTAGAAGGTATTTTCTGGATACGAATTGACTAAATATTGCATCGTTGAAACCGCTTTTTCACCTTCGTTTCGCTCCACATAGTAAAAACTTAAGTCGATTAAGCTTGGGTTTGGACTGATTGATTGTTGGTATTTTTGAGAGAGCTTTTTAAAGTAAGAAATGACACTTTGTCGGCCCGCATTTGCAAACTGCCCAATATCAGGGGCTTTATCCGCAAATAGGTGTTCCATGGCGTCTGTGAGACTGAGACTTGCAACCGATAAGAAATTATATTGGCTGTAATTTGCAAATCGAGCGTGAAACGCTTGCTGACTAAAATTCGCTTTGATGTTTTCAAACAGTGGTGCGTTATTATCGAAGGAACCAAGAGATAGATAAAAGAACCTATCTTGATATTGTTCTGAATACTTTAGTTTGGAAAGCCTTTCAACAAGTCCTGACTTGTCTAGCTCTAGAGCAGGAGAGCTGGCAATAAAGCCATTAATAAAGAAGGCGATTGTTCAAACGCATAAAGTACAAAATTACCATTACTCGAATAGCCTTCCAGAACCTTGTAGTCGAACGTTAAGTAGGTTTCATCGATAAATGGGATGAGTTCATTTTTAAGCACATTTAAAGTTAATGGGTTTGCAACGCCTGATGCTGAGATAAATTTAGGATGTAATGTTGACTCAACATCAAGTTGGGGTAATTGCACAATGATCATGGCAGGCATTGGGCCCATTTCAACATGACTTAGCCAATCGGTTTGATAAGTAAGCATATTAATTCGACTGCCTCCTGATGTGGTATAAAGTACAGGGTATTTTTGATTTTTGTCATACCCCCAAGGCAATATTACATCGAATGAAATCGTTTGTTTGGCAGCCTCAGATTGAAACTGATGCTTTATTGTTTTAACGCCCTTACTTTGTTGCTCTTGTGCGTGTGCGAGCGAATTAAATAGGCAGGCGAGTATAGGCAGGCGAGTAAAAGTATGAATAACGTGAAGTGTTTACTTATGTTCATGGTGACTCCTTGAATAGTTGCCACCATGTTGAAAGTAAATATAGCTAATTAATTGATTTTATTTTGATAAAAAACTGATATTTTGCTGATGAAAAGTTTATAGCAGTTTCTTAAAGCGCTGGAACAATAGAGATGATTAATAAACCCGCCATGGCCCAGTTAAACTTTTTCATATGACTGGGTTGTTTCAATATTGCCTGCATTTTTTGTCCTAAGACAATCCAACTCATTACACAAGGAAAACCGACGACTGCGAAAATAACAGAGATAATAGTGACTGTGAGTAAGTTTTGTTCAGGCGCGTAAACGCTCACCGCAGTGAGCGCCATAGTCCATGCTTTAGGATTGACCCACTGAAAAAGTGCGGCTTGCATAAATGAAAAAGGCTTGCTTTTTTCTGCAATATCTTTGCTCTCACTAGAGGTTGCAGTTGCAATTTTATAGGCTAGGTAAAGCAAATAGACAATAGAAACGACTTTTAAAATGTCATAGGTCACTGGGAACGCATTGAATAGTTGCATTACACCTAACCCAACTAACTCAATCATAATTGCAAAGCCAACCACGACACCCATCAGGTGTGGCACAGTCATTTTAAAACCAAAGTTTGCGCCAGAGCTCATCAGCATTAAATTATTTGGTCCTGGCGTGATAGATGAAACAAACGCGAACGCCGCAAACGCGAGAATGATTTCTTGAGTCATAGGATTATTCCCTTACTTGTGTTAAAACAAGTTTAACGAGATATAAGCTCAATTATCACGCGCATTTCACTTTTATAAACTTGGGTTTTGCAATTAATGACGAAAATTGATGGTTATAACCAACAAATATTGCGCATTCTAGAAAGGGATGGGCGTATAGCCAACACTGAGCTTGCTGAGCAAATCGGTTTGTCACCTTCAGCCTGTTTAAGAAGAGTGCAAGAATTAGAAAAGTCAGGTTTGATAAAAGGCTACAAGGCAGTTGTTGACCCAGAAAAGCTTGGCGTCGGTTTTATTGCTTATGTAGCTGTTGGCTTAACTGAGCACTCAACGCCTTCTCAACTCGCATTTGAGCAAGCCCTACAGGATGTTGATGAAATTAAGGAATGTCATAATGTTACAGGCCCGTATGAATATCTTTTGCGCATAGAAACTAAAGACCTACATACTTTTAAAGCGCTTCATGCGGATGTATTGGGGTCAATTTCTCAAGTGAGAACCATCACCACTCATGTTGTGATGGATTCTCCAAAAGACACAAGACAGTAGCGCTTCAGTTAAAAAAGTAGCAAACAAAGTTGGCGGTAAAGATCTTTATTTATAGCTTTGCCGCCAACTTTATAAACCCGACATAAAGTCGGTGCTACCGTATTTATTTCAAAGAACGGGTTGTTAGTGCTAACGGCAAGACGCCAACTCTATAAACCCGACATAAAGTCTGTGCTACCGTATTTATTTCAAAGAACGGGTTGTTAGTGCTAACGGCAAGACGCGAACTTTATCAACCTGATATAAAGTCGGTGCTACCGTGTTGATTTCAAAGAATGAGTCGTTATTTTTAACGGCTAGACGTCAACTCTATTAACCCGACATAAAGTCGGTGCTACCGTGTTGACTTCAAAGAACGGGTTGTTAGTGCTAACGGCAAGACGCCGACTTTATGAACCCGACATAAAGTCGGTGCTACCGTGTTGATTTCAAATAACGAGTCGTTATTGTTATCGCCAACTCGCCAACTCGCCAACTCGCCAACTCGCCAACTGGTTTATTAACCTCTACGCCCATCAACTCTTTTCTTCATTAAAATGGGTGTATAGAACCATAAGAAGATGCCGAAACCGACAACCCATAAATAAGCGCTGATGTTCCAAGCCAAATGAGGTGTATAGAGAACAGGCATAAAAGCACGCACCAGTGCGCTCAAAGCTATTAAAGCAAATGCCCAAACGACCATACTAGCGGGTTTTAGGGCTCTACCAGTGTGACCAAGAGAGACTCTTGCCATCATTGCCAAGATCATTAACCCAATACCGCCAATAGTAATTAAATGCAGTGCATCTGCTGGATTAATACTGCCTGTTAGGAAGCTAAATGCGAGACACAAAATGCCAACCGCACTTAAAAAGTAGCCTAAATGCAGTGACCAAAGTAGCGGCACTTTAAATACTCCTTTATCAAACCACAAAATGGTGCGAGTTAAATGCAAAGTGGCAGCAGGAAGTAAAACCAAACCAACATTGATATCTAGAGAAAAGAATTTGATGCTAGCAAACCCGGCCATCGCCAATAGGCTAAATAACAGCAGTAATTTATCGAGTTTAGGTGTTCTAACTTGCTCTTCTCGATTTAGTCCGCGCGCAGTAAAAAACGGAATGACTCGTCCACCTATAATGCCAATTAGCAGCATAGAGCCAAGCACGGCCAATTGTGTGAATAAACGGGCGAGCGAATATTCGCCTAACCAAGTGCTCATTAAAAATGCGCTATTAAAAATAGTGAGTAGGGCGAGTACAACAACCATGATGTAATTGTGTTTTGAAGCCGATGTCACCAGCATATGACTCAAATAAGCAATGGCAAAGAGCCAGAAAAGTACTTGGCCGAGTAGCAACAATAATTGATTGTCAGCATAAAAAAAGAAAATAGCTCGGCATGAAATCCAAATAGCGCTGAGGATCATCAAGCCTTTACCTGAAAGCCCAGGCACGCCAGTCCAAGTTTGCGCTGCGGTCAGTAAAAAACCGATAGCCACTGCTGAGGCAAAGCCAAAGATCATTTCGTGTGCATGCCAAAGTGTCGCTGGAATTTGTGCTTGCCAAGAAAGTGTGCCGTTTAAAATAAACTGCCATAGCAAAATGGCGAGCACCGACAAAAGCCCTGCTAATAAAAAGAATGGCCGAAAGCCAAGCATAAATAACGGCCATTGATGAGGTTTTAAAAGTTGAAACTCACTAGGCACCGGCTCAGTTAAATTGATTGGTCTCATGACTACTCCACAGTTTATTAATTTATCTTTTTAAGGCTTGTGAATGTATTGGCATTTACTGTGCCAAATATTATTCTTAATAAAATCAGATTATTAGTAGCTTAAGTAAATAATAATTTGAATGGGAGAGTCATTTTGACTTAAACTTTGTGTGTCCTTTGGTAGGTAAAGAGTCAAAAATACATGGAGCAACGTTCGTTATCTTCACTGCTTATGCTTAATAGAGCGTTAGCTCGGGCATTACCTAACTCTGCGCAATTCGACGTAGAGCATTGTTTTGAAGCCGTTATTCAGTCTGTAAAAGAGTGTTTTATTAGTGATGCCATTGCCTTGTTACTCTATCAAAATAACAAACTGGTCCCTGTTGCCATATCAGGATTAATGCCAGATGTGTTGGGTAGACACTTTGTGATAGACAAACACCCGCGTTTACAGGCAATTAGTCAGTCGGATAAGGCTGTCAGATTCAGTGCCGACAGCGAACTCCCCGATCCTTATGATGGACTTCTTATTGCACAAGAAGGTGATATTCCCGTTCACGCGTGTATGGGGTTTCCGATTAAGCATCAAGGCCAATTGCTTGGAGTGATCACGGTAGATAGTTTAAATGCGGGCACTTTTGAAGACTATGCGCCGTCTTTTTTGCAAATGGTTAATGAGGCTTTGACCCGACATGTTAGTGCCATACTACTAACTCAAGATCTGCTCACTAAAGCGCAGCAGGGCAGTCACTTAATCACCGAACTGAGTAAGGGCCAATATGAAATGGTCGGGCAAAGTCTGGCCATGAAGCAATTACAAAGAGATATTCAACTTGTAGCAGGTTCTGACTTTACGACGCTAATCACGGGTGAAACAGGTACAGGTAAAGAGCTAGTTGCTCACTCTCTGCATAATCAATCTCTACGTGCGAGCAAAGTGTTCGTTCAAGTCAACTGCGCCTCTTTACCCGAGACGTTGGCCGAAAGTGAGTTGTTTGGTTACCGAAAAGGCGCGTTTACGGGGGCGAACTCACATCGTGATGGTAAGTTTCTACTTGCAGACGGCGGCACGATTTTTTTAGATGAAATCGGTGAGTTACCTTTAAATACCCAAAGTAAATTACTTAGAGTATTACAAAGCGGTGAGATTCAACCAGTTGGTGCTGATAAAACCCAATCTGTTGATGTGCGGGTAATTGCAGCAACAAATCGAAATTTATTAGAAGAGGTTGAAGCAGGGCGCTTTCGCGCAGACTTGTATCATAGATTGAGTGTATTCCCGATTAAAGTGCCTTCTTTAAATGAACGCTTAGATGATATTCCGTTATTGACAGGTTTTTTTGCTGAAAAAGTCAGTAAACAACTTGGCATTGCGCAATTAAAGTTATCGTCGAGTTTATATCAATTACTGCAATCTTACTCGTGGCCGGGCAATATTCGCGAGCTTGAACATGTGATAAGTCGAGCTGCATTAAAAGCAAAACAAAAGCAGTGGCCAAATAGCATTATTAGTGTGGATGAAAGTGACTGTGAATTGTTTACAGATAACCAAGCTCATAACAATGCTGCTCAGTCTTGTTTTGAAAAAGTACAAACTTCAAGCCTCGCTCAAAACAGTTTAGATTTGAACCAAATAGACTCTTTAAAGTCGGCCACTGAACAATTTCAAAAAAAATTAATAGAGCAAGCATTGTTAGAGCATGATCTAAATTGGGCTGCAGCGGCCAGAACATTAAAGCTGGATAGAGCAAATTTGGTGCGATTAGCAAAGCGTTTAGGTATTGCAGTGAAAAAATCAATTTAATTAAACAAAACAACTAGCTACGCCTTAGGTAAACATAATTTTTACGTGGCTTAATAAGGATAGTAAAAAAGTATGGTGTTAAGAGTGTTTTTACTAATCTAAATCACTCTCAATTATGTTATAAGTTGTTTATTTTAAAAGGATATATTAATTCAGTGCTTATCTTTAATTGGTCTTGAACTGGATGAATATTAGTCTAGTGTTATAGGGCGTCTCGTTATTATTTTTAGGGGGCCCTATGCAGGGTAACAAACAAGTGTTGGCTTCGTTAAACGCAATTTTAACGCTCGAGCTGACTTCAATTAACCAATATTTTCTTCATGCCCGAATGTACAAAAACTGGGGGTTAGAAGAACTCAACGAAAAAGCCTATAAAAAATCTATAAAAGACATGAAGCAAGCGGACGATCTAATCGAGCGCATTTTGTTTTTAGAAGGCTTACCAAATCTGCAGCATCTTGAAAAGTTGCGTATCGGCGAACATACAGAAGAAATGCTTGCCTGCGATATGGCATTCGAATTGGAGCAAATTCCTGCTCTAAAAGCGGCCATTGAACTATGTGAAAAAGAGCAAGATTACATCTCTCGCGAACTGCTTGAAGAAATTCTTGAATACGAAGAAGAGTATGTCGATTGGATTGAAGCGCAGCAATTCTTAATTCAGCACACTGGCATTCAAAATTATCTGCAGTCGCAGGTAGAGGAGTAAATCATGCAAGGTAATCCAAAAATTATTGATCTACTAAATCAGCAGTTAACGCTAGAGTTAACCTCAATGGATCAGTATCTCGCACATTCAAAAATGTATGAAGACTGGGGGTTGGGCAAGTTAGGACACAAACTGGCGCATGAGTATGATGAAGAACTAGATCACGCAAAAGCCATCATTGAACGTATTTTATTTTTAGAAGGTAAACCAGATACAGCCTCACGTCAGCCTATTAATGTGGGTGATAACGTTCAGCAAATGCTTGAAAACGATCTTGCGGCTGAGATTACAGTGGCTGCGAGTTTAAAAAACATCATAAGTGAGTGCGAAAAAGCACAAGACTATGTGACTCGTGAAATTCTAGAGAAGCTTTTAGATGACACAGAAATGGATCATATTTACTGGCTCGAACAACACTTGAATTTAATCAAACTTATGGGTCTGCCAAACTACATACAATTGCAGATGGACAATAGTGCACCAGATGCGTAATCGAATGTACTTTTGCTGTTTTTATAGACAAAAGTACAATGTTTAGGGCATTGTTTTTATTCAAAACTTGTCCTAAATTTTTTACATGAGCGAACTTTATTGTCAGTCTTTAATTTGCACAGGACCGTTTTTACCTCCTTTTTAGCGGTCTGTTAAAGCTTTAAAGTTCAGCTCGCTTTACTTTGTGACCAATCTGAGTAATTGCCACAAAAACAGCAACAGCATTCACTGCAAAAACGCGTATTTAACCTGAATTTGGCATCGATAAAAGCTGATGGTTGATCAGGTTTTTTCAAAATCTCCTCGCATGATATTTCTTTAGCTATTAGAATAGCGGCATTGTAATTTTAGAAGTTGTGAAATATGTCATTACCTCCTTGTCCTAAATGTAGTTCTGAATACGTCTACGAAGATCAAACAAACCTTGTATGTCCTGAGTGTGCCCACGAGTGGAACCCGAATGAAGTAGATGAAGATGCATTTGAAGTTAAAGATGCCAACGGTACTGTGCTTGCAGATGGCGATAAAGTGACCGTTGCCAAAGATCTTAAAATCAAAGGTAGCTCACAAGTGATTAAAATTGGCACTAAAGCCTTAGTTCGTCGCGTATTAGATAAGAAAGACCATGAGCTTGACTGTAAAGTTGATGGTGTTGGCGAAATGATGGTAACAGCTAAGTTTGTCAAAAAAGCATAATAGATAAATGCCTTAAATTAAAAAGGCCCGGACCGGGCCTTTTGTCATTAGTAAAGGCTAAGCTTAAAGCTTATTGCCATTTACCAATTCATGTAACTCTTCAAGTGATGCTGCGATTTTAACGCCCGGTACATTAGTACCAATTGTCGCTTCAAATGAGCCTTCTACGTTTGAACGGAAAGACGTAAATGAGATTCGGTAAACACCACGAACAAGCGCTTCACTTGCGTTATTCATCGATGTAGTTTTACGCAGCAGAGAGTTGTAGTTTGCACCACTTGGGTTTGCTGGTAACTCAGATGTATCGTCATTACGACCTAAGTTTTGTAGCACCTTGCCACCGTTTTTGATTTTTGTATTGTCGATGATATTTAAACGATCAAACACAATATAAGTATCAAAGAATTTATCAGCATCTTTTTGCATGCCAGGTGTGAAGTTAGCATGTTTAAAATCATTTCCTTCAGGCTTTGAAACCGCTGGTGAGATCATTGATACACCGATTTCATCCACTGCAGCAGGTACCCAAGCATAAAGATAATAAGTATCTTTGCCTTTATATTTACCTTCAGGTTGAACTGATGAGTCTACATAACCAAAGTAATTTGAGTAGTTCGCATAAGGTAAGCGTGCTTCAATACCCGCAACACCTTCAGATACAGAGCTTTTAAGATGTGGACCTGTTGCTGAACAACCCGCTAAAACAGCTGCAGTTACAAATGGTAAGACTAAACGAGAAATTTTCATTGATTCGACTCCATGTCACTAGTTAAAAAATGAGCATAGAGTATACGCATGAAACTTTTATTACTAAAGCATTAGTTTATGGAAATTTTTCATCTTTAATAAAACGAATTGAGTGAAGCTCATACAAAAAAGCCACCTAAAATAGGTGGCTTTGGTTTAATCTCGAATGCTAAATTACTTTTTAGCTTCTTTTGCTGCTTTTAAATTTGCAGCATGGTCGATTTCATAAGTCGGCATGGTTTTCTTACCTTCAATAAGGTAGTTGTCCATCCAACGCATCAAACGAATGCTGTAGTCATATTGAGCTGCAACTTTACGGTTACCATGACCTTCGCCTGGGTAGTAAATTAAGCGTACATCTTTACCTTGTACTTTCATGTATCGGTATAGTTCCATTGACTGAGCTGGGTGAACTCGCGGGTCATCTTTACCGTGCATGATAAGTAATGGTGTTTCAGACTGACCTGCCCAGTAAATTGGGCTGCGCTCTAAGTACCACTGCCATTTTTCCCAAGGGTATGAGCGGGCATGTACAAGGTACATTTCATTAGAGATGTCAGTTGTACCAAACTTAGATAGCTGGTTTGTAACACCTACAAACATAACACTTGCTGCGAAGTGTTCAGTCAGTTTAGTTGCACCCCAAGCAGAAGCATAACCACCGTAAGAACCGCCTGTAATACCAACGCGCTTGCTATCAACTAGGCCCATTTCAACTAAATGGTTTTTCATATCAACTAGATCGTCAAACTCTTTACCTGCATAGTCGCCTTGACCAAGCTTAGAATAATCAACGCCTTTACCTGTGGAGCCACGGTAGTTAGGGTAGAAAACCGCATAACCACGGGCTGCACCCATTTGACCTGGGTCTGAGTAGCTCGTTAACCAGCCGTCTTTATCATGACTTTCAGGACCGCCGTGAACCGCCATGATCAGTGGGTAACGTTTACCTTCTTGGTAATCAAGTGGGTAAATTAATACGCCACCAATCTCTACACCGTCACGAGCCTTGAATGAAATATTTTCTTGTTTAGCAAAGCGTTTATCATTTAACCAATCATTTGAATCTGACAGGCGTTTTGTCTTTTTACCGCGAAGCATGAAAACTTCGTTCGGGTGCGTGTCAGTGTTACCACGAAGAACGATGGTCTTGTCTGAATCAGATACCGATAGGTTAGAGGCAATCAGTTTGCCTTCTTTAACGACCTTCTTATACTTGTTAGAACCAACTTTGATCTGGCCAACGAAGCTTTCAGCGCCCACGTTTGCAACAAAGTTTAATGTGTTACGGCGGTTAGCCCACTCGAAATCACCAATGTGGCCCATAAAGTTCGGAATCCACTCTTCAATTTCGCCCGTCTTTGCATTACCTAGATATAGACGGCCAGTCGCAGGGTCGTGCTTATCTTCTGCGCCAAGAATGGCAACATAATCACCTTCGTATGAGAATTCAGCAGCACCTAACTTACCTTCTGTTTTGAAAGATGTGGTAATTTTCTGTGAAGCTACGTCCATCACGTGCCACTGTGACTTCATATATTTGTCGTCAATCAGCGCTGTAGGCTGAGTTTTAACAAGTAACTTGTCACCTTCATCAGAGAAGTTGATGTCGCTTACATAGCCTTCAATTTCGACCGCAGCAGGTTTAAGCGCTTTTTCAGATTGCACTAAATCAACAAGATGTAATTGTTTGTTTTTTAGACCTAACTCATACACTTCAGCCATAAAGCCAAGCTTTTTAAGTTCTTTTTCAGTCTTATCTTTAGCAGGCATGGCTAAGATAGCAACTTGTTTGCCATTTGGGTTTAGCTTGTAGCTAGAGATTGAAGTACCGTTTAATGATAATACTTTTTGTGATTCACCGCCGTTAGCAGCGATGCGGTATAAAGACGTGAACTTGTCTGTTTTCTTCTTCGTTAGGAAGTAGATGAAGTCACCATCAGCAGACCACTGAATGCTGCGAACACTCACTTTACCTGTGATGAAAGGGCGCTCAACGCCTTTGTCATCAACAACATAAAGTTCAGAGTAGTTTGTGCCATTAGCATCAATATAAAGTTCTCTTGGCACTGAGCGTGTAAAAGCAACAAGTTCGCCTTCAGGGTCTACCGCTGTTTGGCCAACAGATTGGATTTTTGGAATGTCTTCGATTGTTATTGTGTCATTTGCAAATGCAGACGAGGTAACTAAACCCACCGCAAGTGCAATTGTTGATTTTATTAACTTCATTATATGACCTTGTTGTTCAGTTTTATTCGCTATTTTATAGTCACAAATACTGATTTCCAGTGTTTGCGATTAAGCGAGAATAATTAACGACAAGATTTTAAAAGAAATGTTGGTGATTCAATAGAAAAGAAGGCTGCTTAGTTTATGCAGCCTTCAACGTAGTTATAAACTTTTCTTAGGTGGCAGCGCCACGTTTGCGAAAATTAAACCCGCGACCAAAGACATGAAGATCAAAAACGTTTGTTGACCAATTTGGTCTGCATTCACGAAGCTTTGTCCTTCAATTAAGGAATTCAAGCCAATGTAGGTTTTTGAACCTGGCACCAGAACAATAAGCCCTTGCATCGCCACTATTGAGGCTGGAGCATTCACTACACGGTTAAACAAATTACTAAAAACGCCGACTGCAAATGCACCAACGAATGCGCCAATGCTGTAGTCAAAATAAACCGCAGCGCTGATACTTGCCGCGTAGGCGATAAAACCTGAAGCAATCGACCAGCTTGCATGCTTTAGTTTGGTTCTAAAGATGATAATTAAGCTACTACATAGAAGTAATATAGCTAACCATGCAGTCCATTTAGGTAATGCTTCTGGTTGAATAAAATCAGTTTTACCAAATAAAGCAAACCCTAAACTAATGCCCAAAAAAGCACCAAAATAGAGCTTGAATAAGAGCATAATAGAGTCCATTACTCGCGCTGTCCCTGAAACCAAGTGTCTTGCCGAAAGTTCAGCAAAACCAAGTGCCAACGCTAAACCTGGAATGAAAACAATGATTGATGAGAGCACAACTAATCTAATATTAACACCCGGGTCTAAATAGCTACTGACTGCACATGCAGCAAGGCCAGCAACAATAGCAACTAATGGTTCAAGCATATGTGTGACACGTTTTGAATAGCCAGACCAAAGTACAAACAAGAAAACTAGAAGTGATATTAAGCCAGACCAAAGTACATCATTCCAACTGGTCCCCATTAACATAGCAAAAGCGGCCCCAGATAGAGCAAAGGTAAAGCCTGTCATCCATGCATTATATGGACTTTTCTTATTCAAAATGGCTTCTAACTCATTATCAGCTTCTTCTAAAGATAACTCACCAACAAGTACTTGGTTTACTACATCATCTGTATCGGCCAAAGAGCCCAAGTCATGATCTCCTGGGTCTACTCGAGCAACATGGGTGTATTCTTCTTCGTGGCCGTCTGTCCATATAACAAAGGTCACAGAAGTCGGTGACATGACGAAAGACGACTTTAAGTTTAAGTGCGTCGCGACTTCCATTAAGTGCGCTTCAAGTCGATAAGCTGGCGTACCATATTTATGCAGCATTTTGCCAAGCTTAACAATAAACTTTCTTTTTTGCGTAAAACTAGCTGTGTTCAAGTTTTTAAACCAAATGAGGGTGGTAAAAGTAAATATTAGGTTAAATATAGTCGAAGTTAACCTAACTGGTATGCTTTGTAAGAAACGGTGCGAATTCTAATCACTTTTGAGGGTATGTCTAGCAATTTATTGTGAATTATTTTTGTTTTTTGCCTCAATCCACTGCGCCATATATTGCGTACTTTTCATGGTGTGATGTTTTAACATTTGACCCGTGAAATTTTGTATTCTGTGCGTCTCTAAATTATCAGCAATATCGACAATTCGCTTAACTAATGACGCTTCTAACAGGTGCTGATTATAAAAAGACTTCAATAGTTCTTCAGAAGCATTTTTACTCTCTTCATACAGCTTTTTATCTTGGTAAAGCTTTACTGCTGCATCAGCAAACGTCTGGGCGCTATTAGCAATTAAACCAGGCCATGCATGGTCTTCAGTCATGCCTTCAGCACCAATACCTGTGGTCACACTCGGTGTTTGGTTTATCATCGCTTCTAATAGCTTGCCTTTAATGCCGGCACCAAACCTCAATGGCGCTAAACACACTCTGGCATTTTGCATGACCTTATTTGCATCTTCCGCCCAACCTTTAATTAGAAAGCCCGTTTTTGGGTTATGTAATGCTGTGGCTTTCGGTGGAGGGTATGAGCCGTAAATGTGTAGCTCAGCTTCAGGTAGCTGTTTTTTGATAAGCGGCCAAATTTCTTGTAAGTACAAAACCGCATCCCAATTAGGTGCGTGTCTAAAGTTACCTATGGTCATAAAGTGGGCCCTTTGCTCAAATTCAGGCAAAGACTTTGGCAAATTCTCTAGATTAACCATAAACGGTAGGTGGTGGCATAGGTTCAAATCAACTTTGAAATGAGATTCGAGTAATGACATTTCATAACTGGAGATAATTAAACTCACATCACAACGCAAAATAGCGGCAATCTCACGTTTGGCAATATCACTTTGTAGATCGGCTAAGGTAAAGTCTCGTTTGCCTTTATGGGCAGTATGTCTTGCTTGCCTCAGGCATTGTAAATCTTCAGTATCTAAGATTTTAAGAGCATTAGGGGCAAACTTATCGACTCGCCAACCAAATTGCTCTTCCATCATAAAGCGGTCAAACATCACAATATCGGGATTATAACTTGTGATGTAATCATCAAAGCTCGAACAATTTAAGGCTATTTCTTTGCTGCTGATCCCAAAATCATTAAGGTCAACCATATGCTCTGTTGGTTGTGAGGGCGTAGCAAACTCAACTTGCCAGTTTTGATTTCGAAACGTCTTCAGTAAAGACATCATATGTGTGCCGGCCGCGGAAGAATTCGGTTCAGGCCACACATAACCAATTACTAAAACACGTTTGCTCATTGTACTCTCATAGATGTTGATTTTGGAGGCGCGAAGTCTACCTGAATTTACTCAAAAACACGACGTTGTACTGTCATTATGAGGGATATTCTAACCACTTAAGTGTTTTTATTTTTCTGAAATACTCTGCAAATCTGGAATTATTCAAAGTTACGCAAATAGCTGCAATTTTAATGATTTAAGTATATTATTTCGCTACTAATTGATTAGGGGAACAGTATGAATCGCACAATATCGTCTGTATTTGGCGCTTTTTTCGTTACATTGTTAATATCATCTGAAGCCATTGCGAATGCCAACACGATCGGATTCAAGACACCAACGGAAGAGTTTGCGCGCTTAGTCGAAGTGCAATCTACACCAGATATCTTAATGAGCCCAGACAACGACTGGTTAGTTGAATTGTCACAGCATTCGATAGGTTCATCTAAACAAGTACAACCGCAACTGTCTTTATTTGGTATCGACTTTAACCCATACAATTACTCGCGCGCATCACTGAAGCGTTATGCTGATATTGAAATACGTCATGTTATTTCAGGTTCAGTACTTAACATTAATAACCTACCTGAAGGCGAGATTAGAGACGTACAGTGGTCTGCGAATAGTCGTTATTTAAGTCTTGTGTTGGAGCGAGTCAATTCTGCAACGTTATGGGTTTATGACGTTAAGACCAGACGATTAGAGCAAGTCACTCAATCGACCTTAAATGGCTTCTTAACAACTTCTCCTTATCAATGGTTACCTGATAGCACGGGGTTTGTGGTTAATATTGCTATTAATCATGGCAAACCTTTATTAGAAGAGCCCGTTGAGCCTCAAAAAGAGTTACGTATTAACATCCCAAATCAAAATGGCTTAGTTATCACCGAGTACTTTCGTCCTGTAGAAGAAGTTGTTGAAGCGTCTCAAAGCGAGCTAACTACCAGTGAAGCATTACAAGTAACGGCGCAACCTGAATCAAACGAAGTAACAAACCAACTTGATGAAAATGGACAGCTGACTTCTGAGGTTATTAAACCCGATCCGATTGTCGATCAGTTTAAATTCTTTGCACAAGGTCAACTTATTAAAATCAGCTTAAGCGGACTTGCAAAGCCGATTGGTCAAGCGACCTTTTTGAACCATTTCAATGTGTCTCCTGATTCAACCAATTTAATCGTCAATATGATTGATGATCCCATTACATCAGATAGACCGCTTGATAATTTTGCTAACGTTTGGCAAGTCTGGGGCATGACAGGTCATGCTTTATACGAATTAGCAGCAAACCCACTCGTTGAAGCTTTAGGCTCACCCGTTGTACAAAAACATAAGTTCCAGTGGCGTTTGGATAAAGGCGCAACGGTTCTATGGGCCGAAGCTAAACCTGATGGCTCAGATAACTTATTTACTGTCAGTGCACCCTTTCGTAAAGCGCCTCAAGCGTTCGCAACATTAGATTGGAAGCTAGATAAGATAGATTGGTTTAATGACAGTTTGGCACTACTGACAGAAAAGTCTTTAGATGATAAAAAGCGACGACAAAGCATCATTACTCCGAGAGATGCAGACCAACGTCGTGTTGAATTTAAAACATTCACTGAAGATAAATCTTCTCAAACTTGGCATAAATTTATCAAACAAAGAAATGATTTAGGCACTGAAGCGTTAAAAGTAGTTGGTGGTCGATATTTGTTTGTGCATAGCCAACAAATTCAAGGTGATTCTGTTGTTCAATTACTTGAACGTTTCGATGCAAAAACAAACAGTAAATCGACAGTGTGGCAATCTCAGCCTGAATTCTCTGAGTCTTTGATTGCACTGCTTGATGATGAAGGCATGCGTTTTTTATTTAGCAAAGAAACTCAGTTGCAGCCTACTAACTTTTTTATTAGTGACTTGACCTTTAATACCTTGGAGCAATTAACGAGAAATACGCATCCAATAGAAGGTTTTATTGGTGTGAAAAAAGAGCAATTACAATATCGTCGCGCCGATGGTCGAACGTTAACAGCCAACTTATACTTACCAAACAACTACGATGCAACTCAAGGTAGCTTACCTGTCTTATTTTGGTTAGGTGATGATATCTACAACAAGAAAGGTGAGTTTGTAACGAGCAACCACAAAGATATGGTGGCATATGTTGCAAAAGGTATCGCAATTCTAGAAAACCCGGGCATGCCGAGTTTAAAAAACTCAGCTTCAAGCGCAGCGTTTATGACAGATTTAAAATCTAGTTTCAAAGCTGCTACTGATGCGTTAATTGCAAAAGGGGTGGCTGAGCTTGGCAAAATATCAATCGCTGGTCATGGAGCAGGCGCAACCCTTGCTGCACTTGCATTGGCAAATACGGATTACTTTTCATCAGGCATTTTAAGAAGTGGTCAATATAATGTGACTATGGCGAGTAAAGGCTATTTAGACAGTGATGAAGCGTATTGGCAAAAGGCGTCTTTGTTTAGTGGTGTATCTGCTTTTAATGCTATAGATAAAATTAGTGTACCGGTTCTGATTATCCATGGTAAAGATGATGATAAGGCGACAAAACTTCAAGCCGAGCTGTTATATCAAACCTTATTGAGTTTAGATAAAGAAGCACGTTTAGTATTACTTCCGAATGAATCACATGAGTATCAATCAATAGAGGCTATTTTACATGTGTTATGGGAGCAAGAGCAGTGGCTAGAAAAGTGGGTGATGCCAAAGCCAGAAGAGTATCTTTTAAATAATGCTAACTTCCAACAGTACTAAACATTATAGAGAAAAAGCCGGGGATGACCCCGGCTTCTTCTATTCTAAAATTCGACTGTCAAAATTTTCAGTTGCGCTTAAGTCTTAAATTTAGTGCTTCTCTTTATTACCCAATGAACTGCCCACAGAGGCAATAATAATCATGAAAACAGCAAACCATTGCCACACCGTTAATAGCTCTCCTAAGATAATAAGTCCGGCTACAGCGGCAACAGCAGGTTCTAAACTCATCATGATACTGAACCCCTGTGCAGGCATATTTCTGAGTGCAACCATCTCTAAACTATAGGGGAGGGCACTTGATAAAATACCTATCATTATACCAAGCGGGATAAGCTCCCAATTCAATAATGCAGCACCTTGTGAGGCTGCACCATAAGGCACTAATACGAGTGCTGAAACTGCCATTCCAATTGCAACAGTTGCCCCGCCTGAGCCTTGATTACCGGTCTTTTTACCAAATAAAATATAGCCTGCCCAAAATCCTCCTGCGACTAAGGCAAGTATTACGCCTATTGGATCGAGCCCTGCTTGAGTACTCATATCAGGGAGAAGTAATACAATGCCTGCAATGGCAAAGACAACCCATAAATAGTCACGTTTTCGCTTTGACGAGAATAAAGCAACCGCAAGGGGGCCGGTAAATTCAAGGGCAACTCCTATCCCGAGCGGTATACGCTCAATGGCGTAATAAAAAGTGATATTCATGCCGCCTAAACAAAGGCCATAGACGACAATTGGCCCCCATTTTTTTGGCACGTGTCGCCATGGCCGAAAAATAAGGCATAAAATAAGGGCTGAGAAACCAAGTCTATAAGCAGTAGTACCTTCAGGCCCAACATAAGGGAAGAGTTGTTTGGCAATAGATGCACCTGATTGAATGGTGATCATTGCACACAGTAAGCAAGCCACCGCGAAAAGCAAATCTCTATTTGCCATTGGTTATGTTTACTCTCATATTAAATCAGAGCCGTAGTCTAATCGTGAAATTTACTTTGCTCAATAGGCTTGTATACATTATTCATAGCTTTTGCGGTGAGTATCTACTTTTCTAACATACTGTTTTCTTGTGAGAGATAAATAATCACATTTATTACAAAGTTTCGCTTTGTAAATATTCCATCCAATCGTCATGGTGCTTTTTCATATTTTTATGCTTTTTAGAATTTGTATGCGCGAGTTTGTCTTTGTCTGTAAGAAAAGGGCCAGCACGACAAAAACTGCAATAGTTGTCTAAAAGATAATGCGGTCGACTAAGGTAAGGTAATTCATCACATTTTGTTTTTGCTGACCACACATAACTGATCCCACTGGTGTCTTTTACATGCTTATCTCTATCTACATTTCTGATCTTATAACCTGGGAAGTCACTGATATTAAATATACTTTGACCAAGGTAGTTAATATCCAAACCCTGTGTCAGTGAAGATTCTAAATCCCACTCACAATAAGGTTTCACATCTTTTGAGGTAATAATGCATAACATGGGCCCAGCAGGGTCAAGTACGAACTTATGCGCGAAATGTATATATAATCTTAATAAACGTCTGTTTAAGGTATTTACTGACAGATTCTGCTGTTTAAAATCATCATAATTAGAAAATGCGGGTATTAAGGGGAATTGAAATATCACCACATCGATACTTTGATTAGCAACCCTTCTCCATGAGCCTGGTTCAGTGACATCAAATTCTGTTAATACTCTTACTTGTTTTTGTTTTAAAGCATTGAGCGCATTATCTTTGTATTTATTGATCAATACAGCTTCTGAGTCATATACGCTGGCAATAAGCTGTGAGCGAGGGAATTGTAAAGAAAGTGCGTGGGAAAAACTGAGGTCGCCATCACCGACGGTCAAAATACGCCACTGTTTATTTAGTTTCATAACTACAATGTATAAATAACAATGGCGTGATTATATATTTTATAGCCTCAAGATACGAGGCTGTCATCTTCTACAGGGGTTAAGAAAGAAGCTATTAAGCTTGTCTAGCTAATTCATCTAGCAAAGACATAACTTCAGCAGATGCTTGTTCCATCTGATTTAGTTTTTGAATACAACCCTGCTTGTTTCCTTGAGCAAATAAATTCATTGCTTCAACGCCGCTAACATGGACTTGTTTATGTGGCGCATCTAAACGTTTGAAAGCACTTAAATCACCAAACTTCTTATGACCCTCAGAATTCATCCACGTCCCTAAGCGGCAGCTTGCATGATCAGCAAATGCTGAAATCGGCTGTGAATTTAGTCCAATAAGGTGGTTGTAAACATCAGACTTCCACACAACATGGTCTAGCTTTACGGTTTGCACAAACGTCTGTGTGGTTGCATCCATGATGGTGTTTTTCATCGAGCCACAACTGCCAACTATACTTGAATAGTCATCATTTAATTGTGCGATGCTTTCAGATAAATCATTGTTTGAACTTTGGATCACATTAACCGCGTTTACCGTTTGTTGTGTTGTATCCATGATTTTTTTTACAAGGTCAGATACTTCGTTTGCTGACTCATTGGTATTATTCGCAAGCGCACGAACTTCATCAGCTACAACGCTAAAACCTCGACCCGCTTCACCTGCACGTGCAGCTTCAATTGCAGCATTAAGTGCCAGTAAGTTAGTTTGGTCAGAAATCTTAGAGATAGTGGTAACGAACGTATTGATGTTATCAGCCATTTGCGACAAGCCGGAAATGTTGGTTGTCATGGTCGCCATATTCTCGGTCAGCCCATCCATACCCGATAAAATGTCAGACAAAGATTTTTCAGATGTTTGGAAAATCGAATTAATGTTATTAATAGACTGGCTTTCTTGTTCTATTGAATTAAAACTTTGACTAACGGTTTCTCTGATATCTCGAACTTGAGATAAACCATTAATAGCACATTGAAGGAGTTGGTTATCGGTGTTCTCATTGAGTTGAGCCTGGGTTTCGACTAGCAATTCGTTAAGGTTATCATTCTCAGATTGAAGCTTTTCGTTGTCTTGCTGTAAAAGCTGTACTTGTTGACGTAATGCCTGAAGTTCTTGTTCTTGCTGTTGATTATTGAATAAGTTACCGAACACAGCGATTCCCTCACAAATAGAAATTAGTATTAGACTATCAGCATGATCTAGAAAGTGCCAGAAATAAGCGCACTAAGTTCTTGGTCTTTGACGAATTATTTTGTGTGATTTATCAGAGTACATGGCTGAGTCGGCACGATGCATAATCTCATCTGGAGATTCTTTAGACGTAATTTGGGCCACTCCAATACTCACCCCCACACCAAACTCAAAAATATGCTCTATTAATTTTTCCCTCAACATTTCAAGGTTTTCAGGAGGGATTTTGCTAAAAGCGACAAATTCATCTCCCCCAAGCCTAAAACAGTTATCACTGCCAAACTCGGATTGCAAAGTGCTTGAAATCACAGTTAGTATTTTATCACCAGTCTGATGACCATATGTATCATTAGCAGACTTAAAATTATCAAGATCAAAATAAAGTAAATAAGGATACTTGTTACTCAATGTAGCAAAGTTCTCAAAGCAAGATTTTCTGTTACCAAGTTGGGTTAGGTGATCATGATTAGCTTCAAAGCTCAGTTTATCTTCGAGCTTTTTTCGTCGTAAAATCTCATTATTTAATTTGTTTATGATTTTTCTTTCATGATGAATAACGTTGTAAAGCACCACGCAGGTTAAGATCAAACCAATTTTTTTTAGTGAGGTATCAGCGACCAGCAACGGGAGTGTGTCTTTACTCAGAATGTCATCGAGTACGTCAAGAAATAGTCCAACACAGTACATTCCCCAAGCGACGATTAAAAAGCGGTTACTGACATACTGTGCACCGTAACCGATTAATAAGCCAGTGCACGAAAACCAAAATAATTCTTCGAATGCATCTATGTCTATACCAGGTCTTTTTAGAAGCAAAAAGGCTAGGCACAAAGTGGTGATTATTATAAAGGCATAAAAATATTTAATCTTCATCTGCTACATCTAGTTTAAGCTACATACTACATATAGCAGATTTAATAGTTAAATGTTGCTAGAAAGTTCAATTTGTTGTGCAATCATGAATAAATGACTGACAAATAATACTGAAGTCAGCACAAAACGCATTTTGTGGTAATCCTTGTGGTAGGACTGCCATGCTGGCATACCTCGCTCGAAGAGTAAGATTAATGGGTAACAAACAGCTAAATAAGCTAAGGTAATTGTGGTATTCGCAAAAGCCAGTAAAGGGAAAGGAATAATGAGTAAGACGGCCATTACAGCATGGGTAATGCTTTGCTCTCCCGGGCGCCACATTACACCAGCACAGAAGGCTGAAATACCAAGGCTATAAAATGTAAATGCTTGGATAAGCGCTTCGTTACTTCCAAGTATTAAACTGCCGAATATACATGCTAAAAATGGTAAAACACCATAATAGCCAAGCTGTACATGATTTGAGAAAGAGTGCATGAAGATCCCAAAATTTATTTATACTAATTCATTATGATACCAGTTTTATAAAAAACTAGATCAATACTAGTCGTTTTCTGTGAGCAGAACGATTGAAGTACGGTAATTGAAGTACGAAATAAGAACCCGTATTTAAAAGTTTTCCATTAAATGACGAAAAGCATTTCTAACCTTGTTTGTAGTTCGCAGCTGTAATGAATTCTTGGAAGGCTTCACACCAAATGACAACATTGGAATATTTATTAATATCAACGTTTTTTGGCACTTCTAAAATAAAACCATTGAATGATTTAACTTCACCAACTCTAACCATTTGTTGTTTATATTGAAGAAACTGAGACTCATCTTCTACAAAAATTGGCGATAGATACACTTGATAATCTGGGCCTGGAGCGAGTGTACCTTGAAAGACAATACTTTTCTCTGAGAGCGAAAAAGTCCCTTCTCCGAAGTGAAGAAAATCTGAACCATTTAATGAGTCAGGGATAACCGCCTGGTATTTTGCATTTAATGTTGCGGTAGCAAATTCAAGCATGCTAGGTGATGGTGGAGCCATTAAAATGGGCAACATATATATGCCGCTGACAAAACCAAACAAATAGATTAATACGGCTAATATTAAAGATTTAAGTTTATTCAAAACGCGACCAAAAATTATCACTTTCTGCAAGTATAGCCGCTTGTCACCCATCTAGCTTGAATATGGAAGAGAAGAATTGGATTTCTTAGACTCTTATACTTATATAAATCCTAATGTTTCTTTTTTTTATTTTTATTTTTTTCAGGCACTATACAGAAACCAAGAGAAGAAACGACATAGACTAGGATTAACGAATTACCTATAATCAAAACATGCTTATCACTGACAAGTAACCACAGAGTGGCGAGCAATACACAAGCAACAGTAAGATGAGTAGTCAGGGCTTTGAGTTTACTGCGAACCATAAAAATCAGCACAAATTAAGATATTTAAATTATACCGATGTCAGATAGAAAAAACGACTAACTTATTTTTGGTAAATAAGATGTTATCTTAATCAATTTTTTGAGGTTCTTGATGTTTTTTATTGTTATAATTGGTATATAAAATTTAAAACATAAAGTTGATTTAGATTAATGATTTATTTTTTTCTAAGCGTAACTTTGTAATGTTGGGTTTGTATTTACACTTTTAACCATTAGAGGTTCATTTGGTTAATGTTTTTGGTGCCTTCAGGCGACTTGATTTAAAACGCTTAGTTTTGATATTGGCTTTTTTCGGTGTGCTCCTAACACTCGGAAACGCACTTTTTGCTGTCTACAAAGTTCAAAAAGACTTGATAGTCAACGACACCTTAGACGCAAATAGAGTCTATGCTAGCAAAATAGCTCATGTAACAGACCTTTTTTTGGGTTCAGTGTTATCTCAGCTCGAATATACCTCAGATGCCTTAAAAAATAATCATGATGATCAGACTGTTTTACAGATTGAACTAGCGCGTTTGTTAAAACAAACTGATAGTTTTAATGCAACCATTTTTGTTGATAAGCATGGCAAAGTGCGTGCCGTATCTCCCTCATCATTAAATTTAGTTAATACCTATATTGAAGGCGAGAAAGCACTAGAACCATTAACTAGACAACAAACTTATATATCAGAACCTTTCTTGTCTCCGGTCGGCAATTTAATCGTCAGTATCACTTCACCTGTGTTTGATAGCCAAAAAAGATTTGTAGGTTTTGTAGGTGGCGCTATTTATCTTCAAGAAAAAAATATCCTCAATCAAATACTCGATAAACACCACCATAATGATGATTCTTACACATACGTTGTCGACCAAAATGGTCATATTATTTTCCACAAAGATGTAACTAGAATTGGTGAAAAAATAACAAACAACCAAATAGTTGATGCGGTTTTGGCGGGTATATCAGGTAGCATGATTGCAGATAACTCTCAAAACCAAAAAATGCTGGCGGGATTTGCCCCAGCGAAACTGCCAAATTGGGGAGTTGTTTCGCAGAGTCACAAGTCAGCAACGCTGGATAAGGTTTCGAATACAATCATTGATGTCTTATTAAGCACATTGCCACTTATTGTTCTGACTTTGCTTATTATTCTGTTGTTTGGTACTAAAATAGCCCAACCATTAGCAAGCTTAGCCCAGGCATTAAAAGAAGAAGGTTTAGATAGTAAGTTTGACGCCAATAAAATTAATACTTGGTATTTTGAAGCAGATTATTTAAAGCAAGCATTCCTATCAAGCCATAAACGTATAGAACAAACAATTCAAAGACTTGATCAAGACAGACAAAAAGACCAATTAACTCAATTGCTAAACCGACGAGGTATGGAAAATGCTCTATCGTACTTTGTTGCAAATGAGCAAGCTTTCTCAGTATTGGCACTAGATATAGATCATTTTAAGCGAGTAAACGATACATATGGGCACGACATTGGCGATATTGTCATTAAAGAGTTTGCAGCGCTTATGCAAAATTGTGCCCGAGAGCAAGACCTTGTTTGTCGCTCTGGGGGAGAAGAGTTTTTAATTTTCCTGCCAAATGTAGAGCTAGATGTCGCATATAAAATCGCGGAAAGGCTGCGCCTTAGTATCGCTGACTTTAATTTTCAGCAAGTCGGTAGCGTTACAACTTCGATAGGCATATCTCATTGGCCTAACTTGAGCGAAGATATAGATACTGTGTTAAAGCAAGCTGATAGAGCACTGTATAGTGCCAAAGAAGCAGGTAGAAATCGCACCCACATTGCAGAGCAAGCTTATCCAAACTAAGCTACTTCAATTCTTGTTTTCATTTGTTGACATCTTGAAGGTGAATAATGGCGCTGATTTAGGTATTATGCGCGCTCCAGACTACTAGAGAGTCTCAGATTTATAAGAATAGGAGCGTGTAAATGGGTAATTTAAAAGTACCCCATACCTTGATTTTGTTATTGGGCATGATGGTTGTAGCTTTATTTGCAACCTGGGTTGTGCCACAGGGCTTTTTTGAAACAAGTACGACTGAATCAGGTCGTCAAATGGTTGTGGCAGGCACTTATGCGCAGGTTGCAGACAAAACTTATCTTACCCCATGGGATCTACTAACTTCTATTCCACGCGCTTTTGCAGCGGCGCAAGATGTCATTTTCTTTGTATTAATTGTAGGTGGTGTACTGGCAATCGCGCGTGCAACAGGCACTGTTGATGCACTAATCGGACGTCTTTTAGAAAAGCATGGCACTAAACCACAGCGTCTTATCTTCATGGTTGTATTTTGTTTTGCACTTGCTTCGAGTGCGATCGGTACTGCCGGTGAATACATTCCCTTTGTATTAATCCTAGTTGGCCTTTGTAAGGCAATGCGTCTTGATGCAATGACAGCAGTAGGCATGATCGTAGCTGGTTATGGTATCGGTTACGGTGTATCAGCATTTAACCCATTCACTGTACTAATTGCTCAACAAATTGCTGAAGTGCCTCAATATTCAGGTGTTTGGTTACGTTTTGCTATTTTCATTCCATTTGTTTTCATCGGTTTCCACCATGTTTGGAGCTACTCTAAAAAAGTGTATGAAGATCCAAGCAAATCAATGATGATAGGTGTACCTTGTCCTTTAGAAGGTCAAGAAAAACCATCTTACCCGCAGTTAAATAAACGCCACCAGATGAT
Source organism: Pseudoalteromonas sp. NFXS53 (assembly GCF_056629255.1). Lineage (NCBI taxonomy): Bacteria > Pseudomonadati > Pseudomonadota > Gammaproteobacteria > Alteromonadales > Pseudoalteromonadaceae > Pseudoalteromonas > Pseudoalteromonas sp. NFXS53. The sequence goes on from NZ_JBWVBR010000020.1 coordinate 76,639, forward strand.
CTTAGGTAGCTTCATCATTACGCTCGTGATTGCAATCTGGGGCATTTCTACAAAGGGTTGGTACTTAACACAATTAGGTGGTGTTTTTATCGCTTGGGGAGCTGTAGTAGCAGTACTAGGTAAGTTATCTGCAGATGAAACTGCAAATCGTTTTATTGAAGGTGTGTCAGACCTAGTTACGACAGCAATCTTAATCGGTGTAGCTCGTGGTATCGCATTAGTATTGGAAGATGGCCAAATACTGCATACATTAGTTCACGCAATGTCTCTACCACTTTCTTACGTGGGTGCTGAAGTGTCAGCGGTAGGTATGCTAATCATCCAAACTTTATTAAATACCTTTATACCGTCAGGTTCAGGGCAAGCCTATGTAACTATGCCATTAATGGCGCCTTTAGGTGATTTAGTGGGCGTACCACGTCAGGTTGCAGTACTTGCGTATCAGTTTGGTGATGGCTTCTCAAATATGATCATCCCAACAAATGCCGTACTAATGGGTATTCTGGGTATGGCGGGAGTACCATACACACACTGGTTTAGATTCTGTTTGCCACTTATGCTTAAACTTATGGCAGCAGCTTCCCTTGTATTAGTTTTAGCAGTTATTGGAGGTTATGGTCTGGACGTTCAGCCTGTAATTCAATAACCGCACCGTTTAAAATTGCTGCAATAATTTATTGTTGCAGCAATTTATCTGCATTTTTTTGATCTCACTACAAAACAATTCAAAACCCTTCCATTATTATTACGATTCGTGCATTTTGTATAAACGTCGTTTAATTAGTGGATCACATGACACTTTCTTTTAGCCATTTTTACAGTCTTGAGAATAGCCAAGCTAGGTATGAACAAGCCATTCAGATGATGTTTGAAGAGCTTACTCCTGTTCATTGCCTAATAGGCCAATTTGTTAATGGAAGAACTCAAGTACAAACAGTTTGTTATGCTAAGGACGGCGTTTTACAACCAAATATTACTTATGACCTTGCAGGTACCCCTTGCAATGATGCGCAAGATAGTGAAGGGGTCTGTATGCTTAATCATTGTCTGCAAGAGACTTATGTTGATGATGAATTATTAAGAGTTTTTAACATCAACAGTTATGCAGGTGTCACCTTACGTGCATTAGATCATACACCCATTGGCATAATGGTTTGTATGTATGAAGATGAAAGGCTATTAACCGACAGTCAGCAATCGTTTTTAAAAGAATTAAGTTACATCGTTGGGGCTGAACTAAATCATAATTTAGAAATGGCTTCACAAGATTTGATTTTAAAGCAGCTTGCTAAAGGTGAACGCATTGCAAAACTGAGTTCCTGGAATTGGCATCTAGAACAAGATAAGCATTGGTTTAGTAAAGAAATGCGCCACCTTATCGGTAAACATCATGATATAGATTTAAGTCTAGATTGTTTTTTAGAGTGCCTAGAACCAAGAGACAAAGAGCGACTAGAAGATTTACTCACACTCCTAAAACGTGGGGTTATTGAACAAGTCGATACCACAGTGCGACATAAAATATTGTCTAAGCGTAAAGGCCTGATGCGGATTATTGGGCATATTGAAAACGAAACCGGCCCAATATCTGAACGTGTTTTTACTGCTACAGTGCAAGACATATCTCAAATCAATGCACTAACAAAGCAGCTAGAATTAACTAATGTGGTTTTCGAACACGCAACAGACGCTATTATGATCACAGATCATGAAAACAAAATCATCATGGTCAATAAAGCATTTGAAGATTTGACAGGTTATAAAGGCTTTGAACTAATGGGCCAAGACCCCGGGGTCCTTTCATCAGGTCAGCAAAGCAAACAGTTTTACAAAAAGATGTGGCATGCGCTAGACACTTCGGGAACCTGGAAAGGTGAAATTTATAACCGACGTAAAAATGGTCAGATTTTCCCAGAAGAATTAACTTTAAGTGTCGTTAAAGATGAGTTAAATCAACCCACCAACTATGTCGCGATATTCAGAGACATCACTGAATGGAAGCGCAATGAAGCCCAGTTGACGTTTTACGCAAATCATGAACCGCTCACAGGCCTGACCAATCGTCGCTCATTTTTAGAGAATTTAGAGCAAGTTATTTCAGAAAACCGCGCAAAGAAAAAAGAGTCTGTTGTTTTATTTATTGGCTTAGATCGGTTTAAAGAAGTCAATGACGTTTATGGCTCAGAGATTGGTGATAATGTTTTATTGTCAGTAGCTAAGCGAATAAAGAATGGCGTACGCCGGCAGGATATCGTTTGTCGTTATGGTGGTGATGAATTTGCTATTTTACTCCAGAACAGCGGCATAGATAATGCGATGCTTGTCGCTGAAAAAATTCAGTCCAAAATATCACTTCCGTATGTGTTTAATGAATTGTCAGTAGAGATCACTGCTTGTATTGGCGTAGCAGAATTAACATCAAACCAACCTTTGACTGCATCGACTTTAATCAGTCATGCAACGCATGCTTTGGGCTCTGCAAAGAAAACGTCACCAGGTCAAATTGCACTATATAACGAAGCGATTCAAAATGCTTATCTGCAGAAAATATACCTCAGAGACAAACTCAAAGAGGCCATAAAATTCCAACTCCTTTCAGTACACTACCAACCAATCATTGACTCTACGACAGGGAACATTCGCAAGTTCGAAGCACTTGTGCGTTGGTCTGATAGTGAGCTTGGTGCTATCTCACCCGGGCAGTTTATTCCAATTGCCGAAGAGTTTGGTCTTATCCATCAAATCGGTCAGTTTGTACTAGAAAAGAGCTGTAAAGACTTGGCTAAAATTCACAGTCAAGGCCATACACACATATCAATTTCTATTAACCGCTCTGTTAATGAATTTAAAGCAAGTAACGATCAATATAAACAGATTATCAACGCGATTGAAGAAAACAACTTGCCTTATAATGCATTAACGATTGAGGTGACTGAATCTGTAGCTGCCAATCAATATACGTGGCAAGTACTGGGTGATCTTCAAAAGAAAGGCGTGCAAATTGCACTAGATGATTTCTGTACCGGCTATTCTTCTTTAAGCCATTTATTAAAGAGTCAGGTTGATTTTGTCAAAATTGATCGTTCTTTTATTGATACGCTTATTGACGACAAGAAGAAGCAAGCCATGGTTAAGTACCTTGTCGAACTAGGCGATGAAATTGGCACACAGTTAATTGCCGAAGGCGTTGAACAAGAAGCCCAAGTCAACATGCTTAAGCAATTTGGCTGTCATAATGTGCAGGGATTCTTTTATAGTCCAGCACAACCGGTATCGGTTTGCTTAGATATGCTCGATAAATAGAAGTAGAGTTAGGCACTCACCAAAATGAGTGCCTGTTTATTTAAGTGTTTATAAGTTTGGTTTTAACACATCATATAATGCGTCAATATGATCATTTCTGTCGTTTAACGCAGCAATGTAACGATACTTTTCACCACCCGCTTCTTCGAAAATCTCGCGATTTTCTTCTTCAAGTTCTTCGAGTGTTTCTAAGCAGTCAGCACTGAATGCCGGACTGATAATGGCAATATCTTTGATGCCTTCTTTAGGGAAAGATTCTAGGGTTGCATCTGTGTATGGTTTTAACCATTCAGCTTTACCAAAACGACTTTGGAAAGTCGTCATTACTAGGTCTTTATCTAAACCTAATTTCTCAACCACTAAGCGCGTGGTTTGATGACATAGACAGTGATACGGGTCGCCATGATCTAAAAACTGCTTTGGCATCCCATGGTAAGAGAAGACAATCTTTTGAGGCGTACCATGTTTGTCTAGGTCTTCTTGAATGCTATTAGCTAGAGACTCGATGTAAAGCGGATTTGTGTGATAACCATTGATGAAATGTAATTCAGGTACCCAGCGCCATTTCTTTAATACATTTGCAATTGCGTCAAAAGTCGAACCCGTTGTTGGGCTTGAATATTGTGGGTACAAAGGAAATACAATAATCCGTGTTATACCTTTATCTCTAAGTTTTTCTAAACCCGCTTCGATTGAAGGGTTGCCATAACGCATCGCAAGCTCGACTTCTACGTTATGATTATTTGCCTTTAACTTCTCGGCGATTTTGTCTGCTTGTTGCTGAGAAATATGAATAAGTGGTGAGCCGTTTTCAGTCCAAATACTTGCATAAGCTTTGGCTGATTTCTTTGGGCGAACTCGTAAAATAATGCCATGAAGGATCATTAACCATATTAGGCGCGGTATCTCGACAATTCTTGGATCAGATAAGAATTCTGCCAAATAAACACGTAAGGCTTTAGGCGTTGGCGCATCCGGGCTACCTAAGTTGGTTACCAAAATACCAGTCTTTTTATTAAAACGACCCTCATGCGGGTTGTCAGTGATCGCAGAAAAACGAGACACAAAATGCTCCTTTATAAATTACCATTCTTTAAAAAAGTGAGACGGTGTTGAGAGTGGAAGATTTTACAAGATTTTCAATACGTTCGACACCTAAAAGCAGATCATTCTTGTGTCAGAACAAAGTACAGATTTTTTTATAGTTATTTAGTATTAAATTTTGTGCTAATTATTAAATATCGTTTGCGTAATAAATAATTTATCAGTAGATTTCGTGCCCCTAAATCAATCAATAATCTGCTGTTTTACATTAGAGGGGCATAATGAGAAACAATCAGCCAATCACCGCAAATCGCAAAACCTTTTCTACTGATGTGAAATTAATCTCTGTTACTGATTTGCAAGGGAATATTATCGAGTGTAATGAAGAATTTATTGCTATCAGCGGTTTCAGTAAAGAAGAGTTGATTGGTCAACCCCACAATATTGTTCGTCACCCTGATATGCCTGAAGTGGCATTCAAAACCATGTGGGCAGAATTAAAACAAGGTAAGCCTTGGATGGGCTTGGTTAAAAACCGTTGTAAGAATGGTGATTTCTACTGGGTTGATGCCTATGTTACCCCTGTCACAGAGCATGGCAAAGTAGTCGGGTACGAGTCAGTCAGAAGTGTACCGAGTGAATCAGCAGTTAAACGTGCTGAACTTATTTACGCTCAAGCGAAACAGAATAAAAACGGGTTTAATTTTCGCATTGATACTTATTATGCAGCACTTGCCGTCGTTCTAGCGTTATGTGTGGCAGCATTTATTTCTGGTTACCAAGTTGCGGCTTTTGCTTCTTCTGTTCTTGCCACTATTTTAACCATCGTCTTAAAGAGTAAACAAAAGAACTACTATTTCAAAGCATTAAGCAATGAGCTATCGAGCAGTTTTAGTGATGATATTGCAAAGTCTGTCTATTCGACTTACCCAAGCGATATTGCTGACTTACATGTACGAATTCTGAGTGAGCGAGCGCATTTAGACACCGTTGTTACCCGTATTGCTGATGCAGCAAAGCATGTATCTAAAGGAGCGAACTCCTCTTTAGCTATGGCGCAAAATGCCAATAAACAATTAGAACAGCAGCAATTACAGACCGAGCAAGTCGCAACAGCTATGAACGAAATGAGTATGACCATTAACGATGTGTCAGGTCATGTTCAAGCAACGGCTGAGCAAGCAGGTCAATCACATGATCTTGCAACACAAAGTGCTGAATACAGCGAGCAAACTAAGTGTGCAATTGAGTCATTAACAAATACTGTGTTAAACATCAAGCAATCTGTAGAAGGCGTATCAAAGCAAACTTCACGTATCGCAGATGCGGCACAATTTATTGAACAAATCGCTGAGCAAACTAATCTGTTAGCTTTAAATGCCGCAATTGAAGCTGCTCGCGCCGGTGAGCAAGGTCGAGGCTTTGCCGTAGTTGCAGATGAAGTACGTAGTCTTGCTCAAAGAACGCAGCAATCTACTCAAGAAATACAAGGTATTATTAACGAATTATCTCAAAGTACAGAGCATGCGGTTGTCGTCGCTGAGCAAGGTGAACAAGAGTCTCAGCAGGGTATGGCTCATTTGTTACAAAGCAGCGACATGCTGGTTCAAATTAATGAATCAATTGATAAAATTAATGATATGTCGCTGCAAATTGCAGCAGCTATCGAAGAACAAGCGAATGTTTCTGAAGATATAAACCAACAAGTTGTGAATATTGCTTCATTAGCAGGTGAAAGTCTGAATAGTGCAACAAGTGTTGAACAGGCTAGCCAAACACTCACTCAAGTATCTCAAGATATGGTTGAATTAGTGGTGCGATTTAAACGTTAAACACGACATGAAACAGTTGTTATATCAACCCTGATAATAAGCGCGTCGGTATTATTTGGGGTTGATATTATGCTATCTTAGCTAAGCAGTTGTTAACATGGAATTTCGCATCATGACCGAGTCGGTGCTTCATAAAACCTTAGCGCAATATTTTGGCTTTTCAGAATTTAGGCCAGGCCAAGAGCAAACAATCACCCAGCTAGTAAACGGCCATTCTAGTCTTGCTATCTTTCCAACGGGTTCAGGTAAGTCTCTATGTTATCAGTTGACAGCCTTACAACTACCTAATCTAACTTTAGTGATTTCGCCTTTACTGGCGTTAATGAAAGATCAATTAGAGTTCTTAAAAAGCAAAGGCATTAATGCAGCCAGTTTAGATTCCACGTTAAGTCGAGAAGAAAGTCAGTCGGTGATGCAAAATGTCAGAAATGGCAGCACCAAGGTACTGATGATTTCGGTTGAGCGTTTTAAAAACGAGCGCTTTAGAGAATTCATTAAGCAAGTACCAATTTCTATGCTGGTCGTTGATGAAGCGCACTGTATTTCTGAATGGGGTCATAACTTTAGACCTGACTATCTTAAATTACCTGACTATCGCAACGAATTAGACATTCCACTGGTGTTGTTATTAACAGCTACAGCCACAAAAAAAGTAAAACACGACATGGCTAGTCGCTTTGATATAAAACCTGAGCATATCGTTCAAACTGGCTTTTATCGCGCAAACCTAGATTTAAGTGTTTATGCATACCCTGAAGATGAAAAAATCTCTGCCCTTGTTGGATATTTAAAGCAACAAGCCGGTGCGGGGATTGTTTATGTCACGCTGCAACAACAAGCCGAACAAGTCGCAAAGCAATTACAAGCTGCAGGCATTAATGCTGCTGCATATCATGCAGGTTTAGATGATGGTCTTCGTCAAAGTATTCAGAATGACTTCATGAACAACCAAAAACAAGTGATTGTGGCCACCATTGCATTTGGTATGGGCATTGATAAATCAGATATCCGGTTTGTGGTGCATTATGATTTGCCAAAATCGATAGAGAATTATAGCCAAGAGATTGGGCGAGCAGGCCGTGATGGACAATTTTCAGAATGTATCACGCTAGCTAATTTAGATGGTGTTGCTACGCTTGAGAACTTTGTATATGCCGATACGCCTGAACAAACGAGTATTCAAGCACTGATTGATGAAATTCAATCTCAGCAACAGCATGGTTTATGGGAAATGCAGGAACTCAGTGCTTCTAAGGTCAGTAATATAAAGCTCCTTGCACTTAAAACTCTGTTGGTACAACTTGAATTAAAAGGTGTGATTGAAGCTAAATACGCCTTTTACGCCGACTTTAGATTTAAGTGGTTGCACACTGAGCACAAAATTTTGAGCCTATTTGACCCAAGTCGTCAGCAGTTTATTCAACAAATATTTGACAATACACAATTTAAAAAAGTGTGGGGTACTGTTGATATTCAAGCCTTAGTGCAACAAGGCCATGACAGAAACCGCATTGTTGCTGCTTTAGATTATTTACACGAGCAAGGGCTTATCGAACTTGAATCAAAACGCATGATGCAGGTGTATCAAGTTGATGAAAATAAGTTAGCACAGCCAGATTTAGCGAAAGAGCTTGCCGATTACTTTATAGAAAAAGAGCAAGCTGAGGTTAAGCGTATCGCTGCTATGCTTCGTTTCTTTGAGTTAAATACGTGCTTGAGTTACAACTTGGCAAGATATTTTGATGATACAAATGCGCCTGAGCAGTGCGGTCACTGCTCAGCGTGTCGAGGGCAAGTTGCTAAACTTGAGCAGTCTAAATCAACTGAGTTCCCATCAGATGAAGCATTAAGAAATGACTTGAATGCATTGAGGCAACATTTAATGCAAATAGGTGTTGCGCCAAGTTTAGCAATACTTACGCGTTTCTTAACTGGCATGACTTCACCTCTATCGACATCTTCGAAATTTCGACAACGCGCTGGGTTTGGCAGTTGCACAGATATTCGTTATCAAGCGGTGTTGAGTAAAGTGAAACAATTAGGGTTTGGGGCTTAAAAGTGCGCAAAAACATTGAACAGTTATACCACGTTTCACAAAAACCAAAACGCCAAATTATAGGTTTAATGAGTGGTACGTCACTTGATGGGCTAGACATCGCTTTGTGTGAAATAAGTGGTTGTGGTACGAGTACCGAAGTGACCTTAAAACACTTCAAGACAGTTGATTACCCTGATGAAGTTAAAAGCAAAATCAGAACAGTCTTTGCCAAACCACAAATATCGCTAGAATACCTCACACTTCTAAACCCCTGGATAGGAAAGTATCACGGCCAACTGATCAACCAAGCTTTAAAAGACTGGCAAGTAAATCCCAAAGACATAGATGCCATTGCCAGTCATGGTCAAACAATTTATCACTGCCCACAGCATCAGCATGATTTTGAAGACTTTTCTAACGCCACTTTGCAAATCGGCGATGGAGATCATCTTGCTGTTGAGACGGGCATACTCACTTTGAGCGACTTTAGACAAAAGCACATTGCAGCCGGTGGTGAGGGCGCGCCATTGGCTCAGTTTGGCGATTACTTTTGCTTTTCATCTAACACTGAACACCGAATTTTATTGAACTTAGGTGGCATCGCCAATATCACTTATTTACCACAAGCTGGCAGCTTTGACGACATGCTGTGTAGTGATTTGGGCCCTGGTAACACCATAATGGACGCCTACATGCAGAAGCACTTCGACCAAGCGTTTGATATTGATGGTGCCATTTCATCGAAAGGCAGTGTTAACCAAGATTTATTATCCAAACTTCTAGACATGGATTTTGTTGAGTTAGACCTTCCTAAATCAACAGGGCCTGAAGTGTTTAACTTAGACTATTTGCAAGCAGCACAAGAAGAGTCAAATACAACACACTTGAACCATGAAGATGTAATGGCAACTTTGTGCGAGTTAAGTGCTTTACTAATAACTAAGCAGTTAAATTACCTTTCTGAAGGTAAAAAGTTAAACGTGTATGCCAGTGGTGGTGGGGTGCATAATCCAGTATTGATGCAAAGAATTCAGGAATTATCTAACGACAAGGTTTTAATTTCATCAAGTAATGAAATAAGCCTAGACCCTGATGCGAAAGAAGCTATTTTATTTGCCGTACTTGCTAATGAATGTTTAGTTGGCACTTCTACAGAGTTTGGGGTAAGTATGGGAAAATTGAGTTTTCCGAATTAACTTAGAAGTACGCGAAATTAATTCGCTGCTACCTGGGCAGTTTAGATCGGTAGCACCGACTATATGTCGAGTAAGCGTTTGAAATTAAGACGCGAAATGAATTCGCTGCTACCTGGGCAGTTTTGCTCGTTAGCACCGACTATATGTCGAGTAAGCGTTTGAAATTAAGACGCGAAATTAGTTCGCTGCTACCTGGGCTGCTTAACTCGGTAGCACCGACTATATGTCGAGTAAGCGTTTGAAATTAAGACGCGAAATGAATTCGCTGCTACCGGGGCTGCTTAACTCGGTAGCACCGACTATATGTCGAGTAAGCGTTTGAAATTAAGACGCGAAATTAGTTCGCTGCTACCTGGGCTGCTTAACTCGGTAGCACCGACTTTACGTCGGGTAAGTTTTTAAACTAAAACACGAAATG
>NZ_JBWVBR010000021.1:0-63937 GCF_056629255.1 Pseudoalteromonas sp. NFXS53
GACGCCCTTAACTCCAGCTAAAATGGTTTATCTCACCTTGCGCGAAAAGAATGTCAGCGTTTCACGCTGTGTCATTACCCTTTCGCACGATATTCACCTTGCGCAAAAGAACCGTACTCACTACGTTCGTTGTCGGTAACCTTTTGCACTATATTTGAAACAAGCTTAACTAATGGCTATGCTTAAGAGGTATTTAGAAAAGGTTTGATGTGTGTCGCTATACTTAATTTATTTACTTGTTATGTTTGCTTTATTCGGTACATCAGCGAGTTATTTTGCGCGTTTTATTTATCGCTATTGGGTTCATAAAGATATGGATCAAATGCTGATCTATAAAGCTGGGGGGTGTGCCCTATTGATAATGACATTGTCAGCAATAGGGGCTCTGCTATTTTAGTTACTTATTGTGAAGCTTTCACACTTGCTCTTAATGCATAGAGATTGAATAGGGAGCACTTGTTTGCAAGTTTCATCAGGGGTTTGTCTTTCGTTCAGTATTCGCTCTTGTGCAGTTTCAGCATCAGCTAGGCGCTCAACTTCACTTTCATCAACATTCTTAGTCGAAAACACAATATAGTTACTTGGGCCACCACACGCAGCTCTCTCACCCACACCGATTACTTTACATTGAAAGCTTGCCTCACAGCTTAGATCAGCCACATAAGCTTTCAGGGTGTTGCTCTCTTTGTTCTGAGTACCTGTTGAGGACTGACAGCCTGTTAACATGAGCAGAGTTGATGTAACTAGGGCCAAAACTGTTTTCATGTATGTTCCTTTTATTGAGCGATATAAGTACTGCCGCTTAGTGTAACACACTTGTTATTGATACATTGTGTCGCTGGCTTAGTTAACATGGCACAGATGCTTTGCATACCTGTTTGCGCATTATAAAGACTTTCGTACTTTGTCAGTTTATCTGCAACAGCTTTGGCTGTTTCATCAGTTGTAGTTTTAGTTGAGAAAAGCATATAGTGGCTAGGGCCACCACAAGCTCGGTTGCCAGCAGCTATTACCTTACATTGCGTATTGGAGTCACACTCATTATTTTTTTCTATTGCACTTATGTCAGCTCTAAGTGAGTTTAAAGTTTCTTGAGATACCTTTTCTAAACCCAGCTCAGCTTTATCTACTTTTGAAAGCTCGGTTACTTTCGGTGCAGACGCAGGCTTTTCTTCCGATGTAGAGGTCACCTTTTCAGCGCTTTGTGGTTTTGTCTGTTCGGTATTATTCATTTCATCAGTTTGACCACAGGCTGATAAAACGAATAACACAGCTGTGAAAATAGTGGCTTTTTGCATAACGTGTTTCGCTCTTTTTTCAATCAGTTTGCATGTTATTGATCATTTATTCAAGCATAGTGAAAATGAACCTGTTATGTAGAACAGTGACTTAATATATTGATAATGCACTTCCTATTTAGTCGCTTTACTCACGTTAAAATAGTTTGTTGAATTAAGAGAAGAGATATAAATCTTTTATGGTATTTGATGTGACTAAAATTCAGGCATAAAAAAACCGCTGTTAAGCGGTTTTAATACAAGTTAATGGCGGAGAAGGAGGGATTCGAACCCTCGATAGGGCTACAAACCCTATACTCCCTTAGCAGGGGAGCGCCTTCAGCCACTCGGCCACCTCTCCGGCGCAAACTTTAAATATGGCGGAGAGATAGGGATTTGAACCCTAGATACGCTATTAACGTATGCCGGTTTTCAAGACCGGTGCTTTCAACCACTCAGCCATCTCTCCATGGGCAAAGATAATACTCAGCGATTATGCTGCTGTAAATAGCTTTTGATTTGTTTGCTTAAAATTTAACCCAAAATTAAAGAAAAAATTCTTTTTTTAGCTCTGATAGCCACATCGGTTAAATTGTGTATAGTGAAATCATAAAGATAAGCGCTTTAAACGGTTACTTATATTGAGCCATATGAGCCGTCGACAGTTTTTGAGCGCAGACTGCAAAAAGAGACTGCCAGCTAAAGCTTGGCTTTTTAGTAGTTGATTTCTTTAAGCGAGGTTGCGTGTTGCTGCACGCCGCAGCTGTCTGGATCATGATGAGCTCCTAAGTTATGTAATTGAGTAGTGCTTGATTGAGTGTATTTTGCATTCGATTTGATTAATTTAAAAACAATAAAAATTACTGTTTTCGGATAAGTTTTTCTAATGTATTTTATTCTTCATTATGATTTTTGAATAGTTATTCTTATCTGTTTTTCAATATCTAAGGGCTTTTTCGGTTCTTTGTGAATAATTATTTAATAAGCTAGGTTAATTAATTTTATGCTCGTTGTTGTGAAACCAAGTGATTCGCCTTTTATCGAAGCGCAGGTTCAATGGATAAAAGAAGAATGTGTAAAAAGAGGGCTCAAGAATCAGTGGTTCTTTACATCAGGGGGTTTTGAGACAGATCTCACCGCTATCAAGCAAAAGCTAGCAGAAGTAGAAACGGTTGTTGCAGTTGGCGGTGATGGTACATTGCATTTGGTCGCGAATGCATTGGCGAATTCACCTGTTTCGCTTGCTGTGCTACCAGCTGGCACGGGTAACGATTTTGTGAGGCAGTTCGCCTATTCTCAACAGCAATGGCGAGCCTTGGTTTTTTCTGAATCTTATAGGTTATTAGATTTAGGTAAAGTCAATCAGCGCTTTTTCATTAATGTTGCAGGCATAGGGTTTAATGCTGCAGTTGTAAAAGATATGAATACGTTCCAAACCCGTCATAAGCTGAGCTATATTTTTGCGGGCATTAAGCACTTACTTAGCTTTAAACATACTTCATCTCATGACCCCTCTCTGATGCGTGTATTTGCAAATGGTCAGTTTTTTGCTGCAGGCTTAAAAGTAGCGCCGAGTGCTAGGGTTGATAATGGCAAACTATTAATGCTGCATTTTAGGGCTGAGTCTTTACTGAGTAGACTTTGGAGCTTTTTACTGATGCTAGTACATCAGCATGAAACGTCATCTCATCTTGAGGTGAGTGAGTTGATGGAGTATGAAATCTCTGATCCTGATCTGTTAATTGAAGCTGATGGCGAAATAATAGGAGAGACACCCGCAGTCGTTAAAGTCTGTCGAGGCGCACTTAAGGTGAGGTTATAAAAAGAGCTGGCATTAGCCAGCTCATAAAGGGAGATAATTAATACTGTAATCTAATAATGCTTATTTAGATTTAAAGTTGAAAAGCTGATAGCCGTTCATTGCTGGGATCTGCGCAACTAAATTTGTCTCTGCATGTGCAATACCTTCAAATTTATCGCATAAGCCATTTGCTTGTTCTTCAATTTGCTTTGCTTGTAACTGCACTTTTTCTTCAATTTGTTTGCCCATGTTTTCCATGCGCGTTTCAAAGCTTTCCATGTCGCCGCCTGAGCTGACCATTTCAGAGCCGACCATCATTAAGATACTACCGATTGATTCCATCATGGCTGATTCGACTGCTTCTTCTATGTGAGTTTCAAAGTGATTATCAAAATTTTCTCCGAACTCATGAAAGGTCTTTTCGCCCATGACAAATGCACCTTGTTGATAGAAGGTATCACTGATCTCAACGTGTAGTTCATCCATCAGACCGTTAAGAGACTCTAGTCCTTGTAGGTTGAACGCTTGTGCTACTTCATCCAATGCAACACCAGCAAGCTTTACGCCGTCAAGAGCGATGTTTGCCACTTGTGGTAGTTGTACTCTGAGTGAATCAGCATAATTCGCTAAGGCTGTTTTTTGATCGTAGGTTAGGGTGATTGCTTGTCCATCAACATAAAGCTCACCATAGCTGTCAATTGTTAGTTGCTTATTATTCTCTGCAGTGATCTGCAATTGATTTGGTGTGATGCGAACATCATTCTGGAAATCGACTTGACACTGATCGCTGCTAATTTGAATACCGTGATCTTCATGAGCGATTGCTGAAGTACTTAAAATTAGCGTTGTTGCTAGCATAAACTTTTTCATAATTATCATTCCTGTTGATAGACTCGATGATTACTTATCAAGATGAATGCCAAAAATTAAAGCCATTTAAATTCAGTCTCTTATGTTTTTTGTTTTCTTTTTGTAAGTGTGCTTATAGCTAAAATAAAAATGAAAGTGGTTTATTTAACCAATTATTACGATTTTTAACATTGTGCTCTCCGTGCTAAGTCGCATCGTAAAGTTTGCAAACCTAAAAAATCGAGCTAATTATTAATTCAGTATTGTGCTTATAGTTATGAGGTTGTCACCATGCGTAATTCCTTTTCTGAAGATGCGCCTATTGATGATGAGTTTGGTGCGGAGTTAGATGATTTAAATACAGAGTCTTCTAGCATTCAAAAGCGCCGTGCTCGAAAAAGGTTAGAAGATTATTTTGAACAAAAGCGCTTACGCGAAAGCTTAGGTGATGATGAGTTTGGAGATATTGATTAAACAAAGCGCACTGTTTGTAGCTAGTTTTCTCCGCTTAAGGTCAAAGTCAGTGCTGGAAGTAACTCTGCGTTAAATCTCAACTATCTAGACACGCTCCCGCAGTACGTCATAATGGTGCGCACGGCATAAAATAGTTTGAGATTAATATGGGCAAAGTTAAGGTTTGGGATGGCTTTATTCGAGGCTTTCACTGGTTGTTGGTTATTGCGTTAGGTGTGTTGTATATCAGTGGTGAAGAAGGCTGGTTAGAGTTGCACTTTGTTACAGGTTACGTGTTGTTAGCACTGATGTTAGCCCGATTAATTTGGGGTGTAATTGGTAGTGAAACAGCCAGGCTAAGCAAGTTGATTAATCACCCGACAAAGGTTGTTAATGCATTAAAAGGCAAAGAAGACAGGGTAGGCCACAATGCTGCGGGAAGTCTGATGGTTGTGCTGTTTTTTGTGTTGATCCTTCTGCAACTTGTCACTGGGTTATTTACGACAGATGATATTCTTGTTGATGGCCCACTAGTTCGGTATGTCAGCTATGATCTTGTTGAGTTAGCAGGGTCAATACACCACAGTAATATCGATTTTATAATTGCCGCAATTGCATTACATATTTTGGCTATCATTGCCTATCGCTTTAAAGGTAAAAACCTCATCAAAACGCTTTTAACGGGAACAGTAGAATCAAGCTTGCAACAGCCAAAAATGAAGGCTGGTTGGATAGCTTATATCATCTTTGCTCTGTTAGCGGCGGTATTAATTTTCTTGTGGGGCATGGAACCTTTAAGTCAATTGATGGCATAGGCGAATACTGAAGTGAATAAAAAACCCGATAAACTCAACTTATCGGGTTTTTGCATTTTTATGTGGTGAGCTACTTAGTCACTTAATCGGTTTAAACCATTCAATGCTGCTACGCGATAGGCTTCAGCCATGGTTGGATAGTTAAAGGTGGTATTAACAAAGTACTCGATGTTATTACCCGGGCCTTTTTGTTCCATAATTGCCTGGCCGATGTGAACGATTTCTGAGGCGCGCTCACCGAAGCAGTGAACACCTAAAATCTCTTTTGTCTCCGAATGGAATAGCAGCTTCAAGCTACCTACTTGTGTGCCTGTGATTTGCGCACGTGCAAGGTGTTTAAACTGTGCTCTACCGACCTCGTAAGGAATTTTAGCAGCTGTTAGCTCTTGTTCTGTTTTGCCCACTGAACTCATTTCAGGAATGGTATAAATACCTGCTGGAATGTCATTGATTAGTTTCTCGTTACAACTACTTGAAACTATGGCTTTAGCTGCGATACGGCCTTGGTCAAATGCGGCACTGGCTAAGCTAGGATAACCAATCACGTCACCAACGGCATAAATGTTATCGATTTCGGTTTGGTAGCACTCATTTACTTTCAATTGTCCGCGGCCATCGGCTTTTAGGCCTACAGCGGCAAGATTGAGCTTATCTGTATTACCGGTTCTGCCATTGGCAAATAAAATGCAATCGGCACGTACGCGTTTTCCTGATTGCAGATGCAGTACGACACCATGTTCATGTGGTTCAACTTTGGCAAACTCTTCATTATGGCGAATAACAATGCCACTATTCCAGAAGTGATAACTTAGTGCATCAGAGATCTCTGCATCCATAAACGCCAGTAATCTATCGCGGGTATTGATCAGATCAACTTTTGCACCTAGACCTTTAAAGATAGAAGCATACTCACAGCCAATAACACCGGCACCATAGATTAAAACGCGCTGAGGGTCATGCTCTAGACTTAAAATGGTGTCACTGTCATATATTCTAGGATGAGAGAAATCGACACCAGGTGGACGGTATGGGCGTGAGCCTGTGGCAATCACAATAATCGGTGCCGTGATCACTTCATAAGAGCCATCTGCATGTGTCACTTTAATTGAGTAACGGTCAATAAAGCTGGCATCACCTTGAAATAACTCAATGCGGTTTCTGTCATAAAAGCTGCTGCGCAGGTTTGATTGCTTAGAGATCACATTACTGGCATGGCTAAGAATATCGCCAAAAGTTAAACGTTGCGGTTTTTCAGTGAGGCTGAAAAGTGGGTTTTGTTTATATTCAATTAAGCGACTGACAGAGTGTCTGAGTGCTTTTGAAGGAATAGTGCCCCAGTGAACGCAACCCCCACCAACCGCTTTATGGCGCTCGATAACGGCAACACGTTTGTGGCTTTTAGATAGGTTCATGGCGGCGCCTTCACCGCCAGGGCCTGAACCTATAATAATGGCGTCATACATAAATGACGCCGGCTTGTCTGTATTTGATTCTGCTTTTTGTTTGGCCACAGCCCCTCCTCAACTTGCGAGTTGGCTATCACCGAACAAATTGATTTAAGCGTTCGATAATAGCCTTGCATTTAGTGCTAACCATGCTTGTTTTTGCGTTTGCCAAGCAGCTTCAAGTTCTTTGTATTGCTTGGCAATTGCCGAAGTATCACATTGCTCACGCATGGAATCAGCTTTTGCTTCTAATAACTGCTTTTGTGCCGCACAAAAGGTTTGTAACTTTTTTAGAAGCAAATCATATTCTTGTTGTAACAATGTAAGCTGATCTTGGGCTAAAGGCAATTTTGCCAGCTTAACTTTAGTCTTAAGTAACAAGGTTTCAGCTTTGGCTTTTTCGATACGCTCGACTGGTGTGCGTTTGAGTTTGCTGGCAAGGCCGACTGCCGCAAATGCACGGATCATCCATTTTGTTGGGTCGTAGTGGTACCAACGAATACCATTGCGATAGTCACTGGCAAAAATATGGTGGAAATTGTGATAGCCCTCACCATAGGTGAACAATGCTAAAAAGCCATTATCACGGGCGGTATTTTTTTCAGTATATGGGCGAGAGCCCCAAATATGCGCCAGTGAGTTGATAAAGAAAGTAAAGTGCTGACTTAATACCAGCCTTAATACACCTGCCAATAATAACATACCAATAATGTCACCAAACAGTGCACCTAGCAGTAATGGAATCCCCACATTCGTTAGTAACACAAGTTTCATGTAATGACGGTGTTGAAACATCACGATAGGGTTGCGTTGTAAGTCTCTGGCATTGCTGTAGTCGCCATAGTTTTTACCTTGGTAGTCACGCAACATCCAACCAATGTGGCTATACCAAAAGCCATTGGTTGCGGCATAAGGGTCTTTAACAGGATCATCGACTTGACCATGATGAACACGGTGGTCGCTACTCCAATGTAATGCGCTATTTTGCAGTGCGAATGCGCCACCTAGTGCAAATATCCATTGCACTGCCGGGTGAGCTTCATATGTTTTGTGCGCCCATAAACGGTGGTAACCGGCGGTGATTGATAAACCGGCATAAAACATACAGGCAACAAAAGCGATCCAAGTGCTGGTTTCAAAACCATGGGTTATTCCATACCACGGCACTAGGGTAATGGCTGCCAGAAATGACAGGGCAAAAAATAAAACATTTGTCCAAATGAGAGGGGGTTTTTTCATCTTAAAAAATCTCAGCGTACACTTGTACGCTAAAATAGTATTTCATTCTCATCACGTCAAGTATTAGACTGCACAAGTTATCGATAAACTCTAGGGAGAAAATATGTCAGGTGTTCGTGCACAACAAAAACAAAAAACCCGACAAGCCTTGATTGTAGCTGCATTTAACCAGCTCAGTGCGGAGCATAGTTTTTCTAATTTGAGTTTAAGAGAAGTGGCAAGAGAAGCGGGCATTGCACCAACTTCGTTTTACCGACACTTTAAAGACATGAATGAACTCGGTTTAACCATGGTTGATGAAGCGGGTTTAACATTACGCCAATTGATGCGACAAGCACGCCGTCGAATAGCAAGTGGTGGCAGTGTGATCAATACTTCTGTGCTGACTTTTATGGAATTCATCGATACGTCGAGTAACCAATTTAGATTGTTGTTACGAGAGCGCTCAGGCACATCAAAAGCATTTCGTGCAGCAGTCGTTCGTGAAATCCAACATTTTATTTTAGAGCTTGCGCATTATTTAGAAGCTGAAACCCCATGCGATGCGAATCATGCTTATATGCAAGCAGAAGCCATGGTGACCTTGGTGTTTAATGCCGGAGCTGATGCACTTGATCAAGACGCACAACAACGAGAAGAATTAACCGAACGTCTGATTTGGCAGTTGCGTTATATCGCCAAAGGCGCGAACCATTACGGCACACATCAAGTAAATTCAAAGCCTTCATAAAAAAATCATACAAAAATTAATCTACTCGATTGTTTACTGTTCAAATTTAAAAAGACCCTTAACTTTTATGTTTAAGGGTTTTTTTATTCTTATTTCAAACGCAATTTGCTTTTTGATTTCTTTCTTGATTCTGTTTTTGCTGTTTTGTTGAATTGTTTATGCTTGATTTTAAGTGTGCAGGCATGTTAAAAATCGCATCAGTTACAGCATAAATACAAAACATGCAGAATAAGAAATGAAAAAGTTCACACAATTGTCACTGCTATTAAACCTCTTACTGATCAAGTATCGGTGCGGGGCGGTGTGCGTGTGAAATGCAGCATAACGAAAACCCCGCACATTGCGGGGTTTTTTGTTTTTGCACTGTTATCTAATGACTGATTAAAACTATTTGCTTATAGCGATGGTGTTCAAAGGGCGATACAAAGGGGTGAGGAGCTAAGGTATGAATGATAAAGTTTGGATTTTTGATACAACATTAAGAGACGGTGAGCAGGCGCTAAAGGCGAGCTTAACTGAAGATGATAAAGTACAGCTTGCACATGCCATTAGCCGACTTAATGTGGATGTCATGGAAGTCGGTTTCCCGGTTTCAAGCCCCGCAGATTTTCGAGCAGTACAGCGCATCGCCACTGAAATTAAAGGCCCGGCGATTTGTGGTTTGGCACGCGCTGTGGCAAAAGACATCGAAGCCTGTGGTGAAGCATTACGTCCAGCAGAGCAAAGCCGTATTCATACCTTCATTGCAACCAGCCCTTTACACCTTGAGCACAAGCTACGCATGAGCCTAGATGATGCAACTGCGATGGCGGTGAAATCAATCAAGCTAGCCCGTAATTACACCGATGACGTGGAGTTTTCGTGTGAAGATGCCGGTCGTACACCGCATTGGGATTTATGTCGTATTGTCGAGCAAGCAATTAAAGCAGGCGCTTCAACCATCAACTTACCTGATACCGTGGGCTATGTGACGCCTGACGAGTATGCGGCGATGATCCACCATTTAATGAATAACGTGCCAAATATCGACCAAGCGCGTTTAAGTGTACATTGTCATAACGACTTAGGTTTGGCGGTGGCAAACTCGATTGCTGCAGTACAAGCCGGTGCGCGACAAATCGAATGTACGATTAATGGTATTGGTGAGCGAGCGGGTAACTGTTCGTTAGAAGAAGTGGCGATGATTATGAAGATGCGTCACGACCATTTAGGTGTTTACACCGATATTCGCAGCGAAGAGATTTACCGCGCTTCACGTCAAGTTGAAACCATTTGTAATATGCCTGTGCAGCCGAATAAGGCCATTGTCGGCGAAAATGCCTTTGCTCACAGCTCAGGCATTCACCAAGATGGTGTGTTAAAAGCACAAAACACTTACGAGATCATGGCTCCAGAAACAGTGGGCGTACCAAACAATCAATTAAATATGACCTCGCGTTCAGGTCGCCATGTCATTGAGCATCGCTTAGAAGAGTTAGGTTATCAAAAGTCTGATTATGACATGGATAGCTTATATGACAGCTTCCTAGCGCTAGCGGACCAAAAAGGCACAGTCTATGACTATGACCTAGAAGCCATGATCTACTTTAATCAGATCAGTGATAAAGACGAAACCTACCAACTTGAGTTTGTAAACTCAGCTTCAAATTCACAATCAGTTGCCAGTTCGACCATTGGCATGACAGTAGGCGGACAATCAAAGCAAGAAGCTGCCACGGGCAATGGCCCGGTCGAAGCCTCATTCAAAGCCATTGAACGTATTACGGGCATGGCGGTTGAAGTGATTGAATACAACCTAGATGCCACAGGCCAAGGTGCAAGCTCACTTGGTCAGGTAAATATTATTGCGAAATACGATGGTCGCCAATATCACGGCGTCGGCCTTGCTGCCGACATCGTAGAAGCTTCAGTACGCGCCATGATCCGCGTATATAACTTAATTGACAGAGCACAAAAAGTGTCTGACTTAAAACAACAAAGGAAAGCAGGATGAGCCAACAAAGTTACCAAGTCGCCGTTTTAGCTGGAGATGGCATCGGCCCTGAAGTCATGTCTGCCGCCGAGCAAGTACTAGATGCGGTTAGCGCAAAGTTTAATTTTACGCTAAAGCGTGAGCACCATGCCATTGGTGGTGCTGCCATTGATGAATTTGGTGCGGCGCTTCCTGACTCTACTTTAGCGGCATGTGAAAAAGCAGATGCCATTTTATTTGGCTCAGTAGGCGGTCCTAAGTGGGAGCATTTACCGCCAAATGAGCAGCCAGAACGTGCGTCTTTACTGCCACTTCGTAAGCACTTTGGTTTGTTCTGTAACTTGCGTCCAGCACAGTTATTACCAGCATTGAGTGCCGCATCTCCTCTACGAGCAGATATCAGTGCGCAAGGCTTTGATATTTTATGTGTGCGCGAGTTAACAGGCGGTATTTATTTTGGTGAAAAAGGCCGTGAAGGCGAGGGGGGGAGTGAAGCCGCATTCGACACGCAACGTTATTCTCGCGCTGAAATCGAGCGCATCGCGCGTTTTGCATTCGAAGCAGCGCGTCTGCGTAGTAACCATGTTACCTCAGTAGATAAAGCCAATGTATTGGCATCAAGCGTACTATGGCGTGAAGTTGTCACTGAAGTGAGCAAAGACTACCCAGAAGTGACGCTTGATTATATTTATGTAGACAACGCAGCAATGCAATTGGTGAAGCAGCCAAGTCAATTTGATGTGTTACTTTGCGACAACTTGTTTGGCGATATCTTGTCAGATGAATGCGCGATGATCACAGGCTCTATGGGCTTATTACCATCGGCCAGTTTAAACCAGTCAGGCTTTGGTTTATATGAGCCTGCAGGTGGCTCGGCGCCAGATATTGCAGGTAAGGGCATTGCAAATCCGATTGCACAAATTTTGAGTGCGGCCTTAATGCTTCGTTATTCTTTAGGGCAAGATGAAGCGGCACGCACCATTGAGAAGGCCGTGGCAGAAGCCGTTGCTGCAGGTGTTGGCACGCCAGATATTTACCCACAAGGTGGTTACACCACACAAGACGTTGCACAAGCAATCGTTTCACGTATTTAATTTTGGCTTATGGCTGCACCGTCATGCAGCCAAGATAAGAGGATGTAGCAAGTGGCTCAGACCTTATACGATAAAATTTGGCAATCTCATGTGGTTGCACAAATCAATGAACAAACCGACTTACTTTATATTGATCGACACTTAGTACATGAAGTGACATCACCACAGGCATTTGCAGGGCTGCGCGAGAATAACCGTAAAGTTCGTTGCCCTGAGAAAACCTTCGCGACCATGGATCATAACGTTTCGACCAAGAGTCGTTCGTTAGATGCCGCAAGTGAAGTATCGAAAAACCAATTAATGGCACTTGCGCAAAACTGTAAAGACTTTGGTATTGAGCTGTATGACTTAAACTCGATTAACCAAGGGATTGTGCATGTCATGGGTCCTGAACAGGGGATCACCTTACCGGGGACTACAATTGTATGTGGTGATAGCCATACCTCAACACATGGTGCATTTGGAGCCTTAGCACATGGTATTGGCACGTCTGAAGTAGAGCACGTATTAGCAACGCAAACACTACAGCAGAAAAAAGCCAAATCATTGAAGATCCAAATTAATGGTGTGCTGCGTCCAACCGTGACCTCAAAAGATTTAATCTTAGCTGTGATTGGCAAGCTAGGTACTGCTGGTGGTACGGGCTATGTGGCAGAGTTTTGTGGCGAAGGTATCGAAGCGTTGTCAATGGAAGCGCGTATGACGCTTTGTAATATGAGCATCGAAATGGGTGCCAAAGCGGGCTTAATCGCGCCAGATGAGACGACGTTTGCGTATCTTGAAGGGCGTCCGTTCGCACCAAAAGGAGATGATTTCAAAGCTGCTGTTGAATATTGGCAGACACTGAAATCAGATGAGAATGCGCAGTTTGATTTAGTGGTTGAACTCGATGCGCAAGATATTCAACCACAAGTGACTTGGGGCACAAGCCCAGAGCAAGTTATTGGTATTGATGAACTAGTGCCAAACCCAGACAAAGAAGCCGATTTAATCAAAGCTGATGCCATGCGTGCAGCTTTGAAGTACATGGGTCTTGAAGCGGGTCAGAAGTTATCTGATGCAAAAGTCGATACCGTATTTATCGGCTCTTGTACTAACAGCCGCATTGAAGACTTGCGTGCAGCCGCTGAAATTGTCAATGGCAAACAGGTTGCAACGGGTGTTGAAGCCTTGATAGTACCGGGTTCTGGTCTAGTAAAACAGCAGGCAGAGCAAGAAGGCTTAGCTGATATTTTCAAAGCGGCTGGATTTGAATGGCGTGAGCCTGGCTGCTCTATGTGTCTTGCAATGAACGATGACAAGCTGGGTGCTGAAAAGCGCTGTGCCTCGACCTCTAACCGTAATTTTGAAGGTCGTCAGGGTCGCGGTGGTCGCACTCACTTAGTGAGTCCTGCGATGGCAGCGGCTGCGGCAATAGCTGGTCACTTTACAGATATTAGAGGAGCGGTGTAATGGCGGTTTATCATCAAGGTTTATTGGCACCTTTAGACAAAAATAACGTCGATACCGATCAAATTATTCCAAAGCAGTTTTTAACTTCAACCAGTCGTGACGGCTTTGATAAAGCGCTGTTTTATGACTGGCGCTATTTAGATGATGGCAGTGCAAATCCTGACTTTGTGTTAAACGCTGACTGTTACCAAGGCGCTTCGGTATTATTAACGCGTGATAACTTTGGCTGTGGCTCATCTCGTGAGCATGCACCTTGGGCATTAAAGCAGTATGGGTTTACTGTGATCTTAGCGCAAAGTTTTGCAGATATTTTCTTTAACAACTGTGGTAATAACCAGATGTTGTGTATCGCGCTATCGGCTGACACATTAGACAGCCTGTTTGCGATTGCCGAACAGCATCAAGATATTCAGGTTGAAATTGATTTAGAAAATCAGCAGATCCGCAGTCAGTACTTCGATGCCATCGACTTTGATGTGCGTTCAGATATTAAAGCGCGTTTATTAAGTGGCTTAGATTTTATTGGTGAGACTGAGCAATTGAATGCGCAAATTGATGCGTTTGAAGCTAACTTAGCCGCTGATCGCCCTTGGCAATAAAACTAATAATTTAACGTTAATCGCGTTTTTTTGCATACAACCAGAGAGCTGACTACTCTCTGGTTTTTCTTTTTTAGGACAAGCATAATGAAAAAAAGCCTAGCCGTTCTTGCGCTACTTGTTAGTGGCTCAGCCATCGCGCGCCCAGCGCCACTGGTATCAATTCCAACCCATGATGCATTCTTCGATAAAATTGCAGCGCATTGTGGTAAAGCGTATCAAGGTAAAGTAACCCTAGATAACCAAGGCCCGAGCAAGTTTAATGAAGCTAAGCTAGTGATGCATGTGCGTCGTTGCAATGAAAAAGAACTACAAGTGCCTTTTCATGTTGGAAAAGATGCATCTCGTACTTGGATCATCACCAAAACAGGCAGTGGATTAAGTTTGAAGCACGACCACCGTTTAGAAAATGGCGATGATGACCCGTCAACCATGTATGGCGGCCATACAGTCGATGCTGGCTTTGCAAACGTGCAGTCTTTCCCTGCTGATCAGTATTCAAAAGAGTTATTTGTGAGCCAAGGCATTCCTCAGTCAATGGGCAACACATGGCAGATGTATATTTACGACGACAAGTTTACTTACCGTTTAGTGCGTGAAGGTCGCGAGTTTAGAGTTGACTTTGATTTAACGAAACCGATCACACCGCCAAAAGCACCTTGGGGTTATAAAGACTAGTCTTAATTCGCTTTTTGACACTATTGCGACTAGCTTTAGAACTATTGTGATGGTGTCGAATAGCTCGGCATCTGCCAACATGAGGTTAGTTATGTCGATCACCGAAAGGCAAAAAAAGCTAGTACAACGTAGTTTTGTTCAAATAGAGCCTCATGCAGAAGAAGCCGCAGCGCTTTTCTATCAAACCCTTTTCCAATACGATCCGTCACTCAAGCAGCTATTTAAAAGTGATATTAAAAGCCAAGGGCAAAAGTTAATGATGACCTTGCGTGTGGCAGTGAGGGGGCTTGATGATATAAATGCGCTGGTGCCCGTACTTCACCAATTGGCTGAACGGCATGTGGGGTATGGGGTGCAGGCCAAAGACTTTACTCCGGTAGGCAATGCGCTTTTATATACTTTAAAAATGGGGTTAGGGGATGCTTGGACGCCTGAATTGCGCCAAGCATGGGTTGATACGTTTCGAATGATTGCAACCGTGATGAAGGCGCATGCTTTTAATAGCTCAGCGCAGTAAAGTGTATTATCTGGGCACGCATTTTACTTCGGCTTGCAGATCTGGCTGATAAGCGCGAGGGTGAGTCGGTAATCTTTCAAAGTCTTGCACGCCTTTTTGCAAGGTCAATTGTGCATTCATGCCTTGGCAAAGCTTTTCTGAATGTCTTAATAAAAATACGCTTTGTCGTGTGAAATGTGCGTAATCATCTGAGCGGATCTTTAAGAAGTAGTGGTCATCGCTGAATTTAGTTTGTTCATAATGGATTTTGTGATCAAAGTCATATATTTTTTCAGGCTTACCTAATGGTGTCGGCGTGTGATGACAAGCGGTAAGTAGCCCGGTTAGTGCCCCAAAAGCCAATAATTTAATCCATTGTATTTTCATAACAGCCCCAAAATTGATGAGTTGGCGAGGTCCATACGCCTCTAAAAGCGGATTATTCTACCATGGGTTGGCAAGAAACGCTTTTGAGTAATACAAACTGTGCAGTCTTGGGATAGAAAAGCACACAGCCTGTTTCTCTTAGTTGTAGCACAAACCGCTGAACAGTCAGTGAATGTGCACCTAGAATAGGGTTTCCTGCATCATCAGTTGAGCGGCCATGTTCTAGCAATAATTCGCTATTGTTAAGGAAAACCGTATCAGACAACAGCGGTGCGACTCCGCCTTTTAGTGAAACGATGGCTTGCTGTAATTCCGCTTTCATGGTCGGGGTGGTGTGTTTTATAACCGCTGGAATAGGCTTTGTTGGTTGGGTGTGTGCACACCCAACCAACAATGTTACGCCCAAAAGTAGGGTAACGAGTCTGCAGTGCATTACTGCTCTTTCACCTTAATATCGACCATGCTATTGCGCATTGGGTGAAATGGCTGAGAGATATTAAGGCTGTCATCTAACACTGTTTTCTGCATGCTTGGCGCACGGTTGGCGGTTTCTTTTGCCACAACAGGGCAAGCGCCAGTTTCAATATGTGTTAGCGCCGCAGCTAGCATACCTTCTTGCTTGTCACCAAGCTGTTTAGAGAAGTCATCGGCGACATTACAGCCAGGTACTCTTGCAGATAGGCCAGCTTCAGAGTTTTCGTTTTCAACTGGGATAAAGCCGTCAGCGTAATCACCAAACTCTTTGGCGTTTGCGCCTTTAAATTGCACGGTATAGTAAACTTCGCCACAGTTTGGAGTTGGGGTAAAGCCGTATGGCTTACCGCATGTTTGACCACCAATCAGAACCACATTTACATCAATACCGCGCAAGCCATTGATCAATGATTCACTGGCAGAACAAGTGCCTGCACTTGAAAGTATATACACGGTATCTAAGCTGACGCTTGGTAAGATTTGGTTGGTATAAACTCTCTCGTTCCAATCGATTTTGCGATTTTCAAACGTATAATAATCTTCTTCAGTGCTAGCCGCTTCAATTTTGTCGTTGCGCAGCGTACGGCTGAACACCTTGGCATTATTTTGAGCGCTCTTAGCAGCTCCGTTATTTTCACTTGCTCTTGTTTGCTCTTCACCGGCTACCATATAACCAAGCTGAGCAGACATTACGACTAAGCCACCACCGTTGTAGCGCATGTCGAGTACAAGCTCGTTGATGTTCTCATCTGAAAATTGCTGGAATGCTGTGGCGAGCGGATCTTGACCAACAGAAATAAATTGGTTGAATTGTACATACCCCACTTTTTTGTCAGCGTGTTGTATCACTTGTGCATTTTGAACAGGGGTTGATTGTACATCACCAGCCGTCATTACAATCTCGATAGGGTTCTCTTCACCCTCACGCTGAATAGTAAAGGTGTGCTCTTCACCAGCTTTAGGTAGTAGACCTGCATTTAGGTTATCTACACCAGCCGAATCAGAGGTATTTATATCTGTGCCATTAATAGCTATAACTGTGTCACCTCGAAGCAAACCTGCTTTGTCAGCTGGAGAGCCGTCTTGTGTGAAAGCAGCTCTAAGCACACGAGGCGGGGTGGTACTGATGAATGCCCATCTTACGCCATAACCAGACACAACGCCTGATTGTGCTTCTTTTTTAAAGTCATCGTAACTCTCAGAGTAATGGAATTGGTCTTTTGCCTTACCTGAGTCGGTAATCGCGGTCGTTTTTAACTGTGCGAAATACTCACCAACTGAATCAAATGATTTAGGGTCGTTGTCTTCTACTTCGTCATACCAAAGATAAGTTTCGTTGGTATACGAGCGTAAGAACATTTTTTCATGCATTTCAGTCCCTGCTTTATCAGGGTAAGGTGCGTTTTCGTATGGGTCAGTGCCAACGCGAGGCGTTTTACATTGATTAACAAAACTGCTCGAAGGATCGTACTTATTTAGCGTCCAAGTAGGCTCTGTTACTGTTCCACCAGTGCTTCCTGTGTTTGTTGAAGGTGTTGTAGGTGTTGCTGTTTGTTGATTTTCGTTATTTGAGCTACCACCGCCACAACCAACCAATACTGTTGCAGATAAAGCAAGCGCAATGCTGAAGCTTAATGTATTTAGTTTCATAATATATTCCTATCACATCGTGTGTGATCAAAATACCAACAAGTGTTTGTAAACACAATTGGTACAACTTGATAAAGCAAATTTAATGCTAATTGTACCCGTACTTTTTTTGCCAAGATGTAAATAATTGTTGCTGCTTTTTAGATAACTTCAACCCATAAGTGCTCTGCATATAAAAGTAAGCATCTGCAATGCGCTTTTTGGCAAAACCAGGCGGCTCTACTGTGCGGGCTTTAAAATCGACTTTAACAGGGCAAGCACCATGCTTTAATGCAGTATTAGGCAACATACCAAAGCGATAATTACTTCTGTCACCATTTATTTCACCAATAGCGGGTGCTAAATTGTTTATATCAGCTTCCATTTTGCGAAATTTAGCGCTGACCTTTCTGCAATTTTTCCTGCCACCATCTTGCCAGCACTTTAGCTGGTGGCCAAACTCCCATGCCGACACAATATGCTCCCATTCAATACGCTTGGCGCGGCTGTTTGGTTTGCCTGCATGGGTATAGGGTTTTCTCGGTTCATAACCACAACTGTTTGCATCAGGAATGAGCTTTTTACCTTGGCGCTTGATCTTACAACCGCAGTAAAGCGTTGTGGCATTTTGAGGTAAGGTTTTATTGAGGTATTTTTTGGCTTGTGAAAAACTTGAAAATTCTTTGCCAATAGTTGGCGGGCTCAGCAACAGCAAAGCCATTAACGCGAATAGCGGGCGCATTTCTCTCACCTAAGTGGACTACAGAAAAATGCACTATATCACCGCAATAAAGGCTTTGAAATTATCTTGTTGATTGCAATAGTCTTATTAAAATAATGCTTTAGTTTGTTAGAGCAGAAGATATATTAAGTTGCTTTGTTTCTGCGCTTTCGCCAAGGCGGAGCTTGGAATAATAAGAAAATACCAGAGAGACAAAACAGCACACTGACAACAGAAAAGCTAATGAGCAGCGGGTTATTAAAGTCTTCTCGCTCGTCATAGTCCATAATGTGTAGCATCCAGAAAAAATCAAAAATACGCCAAATGGTGCTTCTTACGGTAATGATTTGCCCGCTTTGCGCCTCTAAATAGAGTGTTGTACTACACCAGTCGTTGTAAGTGACTACCCAGACGTTTTCTTTGTAGCCGATTTCTCTTGGGCCTTTAGCTAACAATTGAACAGCACTGATTTCGCCATTGCCTAAATAGTGAGCGTCGGATTGTTGCTTGATCAAAGCTTCGCTTGGTGCAGTTAATGGTTTACCAGTAATACCGTTAAACCAGGTCGTTTTATCACCTTGCACTTTAATAACGGGTATCTCTAATAGGTGCTTGAACGCAATACTTGAAAGTGCACCTTGGCTTTTTGTAATGAGATTCAAATCTACGGAGTAATCGGCCCGCTTAAATGGATTATCGAGCTGACGGTGAGCTAAGTGTTTGCCATGAACTTTTTCAAGCGGAATGGCACTCATGACAAACCCGCCTAATAACCAAGCGAATATTTGAATGGCGAGTAGGTAGCCAAGCCATTTGTGTATTTTTCGAATGGGTTTAAATGCTGTTTTTGTCATTATTTTTATCCAAGCAAATGAGAAAAGCGCTCAGTGTACCTAAAAAGGTTTCTCTGTCACTGCGACAAATTGTCTCAGCCTAAAAGTCGTATTAAATCTTGTTTAGTAGATAAGAACAATATTTGTTCAGTTTTAAAATGCGTTAGCGGTAGCAACCATTCGGTGAGTTAGTTACACTTGTCTATATTAAGTATCGCTTTGTTACACCTTAAAAAATATAGCTTAAAAAGAGAACAGTCATAATGTCAGAAATCCAATTCTTAAATGTAGACCTAGAGCTTGAATCAAAACAGGATATTAGTGCCTTGGTAGACGATTTAAAGAAGAACGCTATGGTGCTGCACTATGATAAAGATGACTATCGTCATTTAGCGCGCATTGAAGCCAACGCTGATGTGGTAAGTCCTGATAAAGCGATTAATCATTTATGTGAGCTAATAGAGTCTTGCTCTAAAAGCGCGCTTAAGCAATGGTTATCTTGCTCTAAGCGTACTTTTGATATTGGCTTTAACTCAGGCTCTGCACCTAAGTGTTTCTCTCAGCCAATTAGCGCCGATACGCTACTGAGAATTTCGGCGATTGGCGCGGGAATTGAAATCACTATTTATCCAGTCGAAAGTTAAGCTAGCTTGAATTTAACAAAAAACGCGATTTTGGGTTTCCAAAATCGCGTTTTTTTGTTTTTGAGCAAAATTTTCTTAAAACTGTTTTTAATGGTGTTTTTGCTCTTTGATAACCAAATGGAATAACAAAGCAGATCTAATTCTTTATCCTTGGCAACGCAAATCAGTATGCTTCAGCCTTAGAAAACCTTACTTCGAGTAGAAGTATTTCAGCAAGCAAACTAAGCAGACGGTTTAGGGTTAGGGGATAGATTCCATGTTGTTAAGTCAACTTAGTGCCGCGGCAAGCCCGCTGACACAAGAGCAAGTGCAAAAATTACAAGGTTTAGTGGCCGAGCTAAACCCAATTCAGCAAGCTTGGGTAAGTGGTTACCTAGCTGCAAATGCAAATACAGCTGCATTAAGCGGTGTAGTGGGCGGTCAAGCGCCAGCTGCAGGCGAAGCGGCTGCACTCACCATTCTATATGGTTCGCAAACTGGTAATGCCAAAGGCGTTGCTAACCAGCTAAAAGCGGCTGCAGAGGCGAAAGGCCTGGCGGTTAAGCTGGTGAACATGGCTGACTACAAACCTGCTCAACTTAAGAAAGAAAAGTTTATTGCTGTTGCTGTTTCTACTTATGGCGAGGGTGAGCCACCTGAAGATGCTGAAAACCTACACGCATTCTTAGCTTCGAAAAAAGCACCTAAGCTAGATGGCGTTAAAGTTGCGGTTATCGGTCTAGGTGATTCAAGCTACGAATTCTTCTGCCAAACGGCGATCGATTTTGAAGAGCGTTTTAAAGCTCTAGGCGCAGAAACGGTTGTTGCTCGCGCTGACTTAGACGTTGATTATGAAGACCAAGCAACAGCTTGGATCGGTGGTGCAGTTGATGCGTTCGAGCCTGAGCTTAAAGCACAGTCACAAGGTTCAGCACAAGTTATTCCTATGGCTGGCTTCGGTGCAGCACCAGCGCAAAGTCAATACACTAAGCAAAACCCATTTGCGGCTGAGCTAAGTGTGGTACAAAAGATCACAGGTCGCGACTCTACGAAAGATGTTCGTCACATTGAGATTTCACTAGAAGGTTCTGACATCACGTATCTTCCAGGTGATTCTTTAGGTGTTTATTTCTTAAATGACGAAGCACTTGTTGATGAAACGCTGGCACTATTAAACATTGATGGCGCGACTGAAATCACATTAGGTGAAGAAACCTTATCAATTCGCACAGCACTTATTGAAAAACTAGAGCTAACTCAGTCTTACCCTGGTTTCGTTGAAAAGTACGCACAAGCGACTAACAACGCAGAGCTATTAAAGCTAGTTGAAGACAAAGCTGCAATGCGTGAATACATCGAAGCACGTCAAATCTTCGATATTATCAAGCAAAACCCAAGCGATATCAGCGCACAAGATTTAGCAAATAGCCTACGTAAGTTACAAGCGCGTTTATATTCAATTGCGTCAAGCCAAGCTGAAGTGGAAGAAGAAGTACACTTAACGGTTGGTTTAGTCGAGTTTGATGCCTTTGGTGAAAAACACTTTGGCGGTTGTTCAGGCTATCTTGCACACCGTGCAGAAGAAGGCGTACAAGTTAAAGTCTTTAGCGAGCATAACGACAACTTCCGTTTACCAAGCGACGATAACGCACCTGTTATCATGGTCGGCCCAGGTACAGGTATCGCACCTTTCCGTGCATTCTTACAAGAGCGTGATGCACGTGAAGCTGAAGGTGAAAACTGGTTATTCTTCGGTAACCCACACTTCACCCAAGATTTCTTATACCAAGTAGAGATCCAAGGTTATGTGAAGTCAGGCCTACTAAACAAAGTAGACCTTGCATTTAGCCGCGACCAAGCAGAAAAAGTATATGTACAAGACCGTATTCGCGAGAAAGGCGAAGAAGTATTTGCATGGTTAGAAAAAGGTGCACACTTCTATATTTGTGGTGACGCTAACCGCATGGCGAAAGACGTTCACCAAGCACTTATCGACATTATTAAAGCCCATGGTGGCAAAGATGACGAGCAAGCTGAAAGCTATCTAAAAGCGCTTCGCAGCAACAACCGTTATCAAAAAGACGTGTACTAGTAGCAAGTGCTAGTACACCACACTGACCGTCACAGTAGAATTTTAGGATAAGCCATGAGCACAGATTACAAACCTAACAGCAAGCTAGACCCAAATGCTAAGTTTGCTGATAACGAAAGACTAAAAACACAAAGTAACTTTTTACGCGGTACCATTGAAGCGGATCTAAAAGACCAACTTACCGGTGGCTTTACAGCGGATAACTTCCAGCTAATTCGTTTCCACGGTATGTACCAGCAAGACGACCGTGATATTCGTCCAGAGCGTACTAAGCAAAAGCTAGAGCCAATGCACAACGTGATGCTTCGCGCACGTATGCCTGGCGGTATTATCACGCCTAAGCAGTGGTTAGCGATTGATGAGTTTGCTGGCGATAAAACCATTTACGGCAGTATTCGTTTAACTACGCGTCAAACATTCCAGTTCCACGGTGTGTTAAAGCCGGGCATTAAAGAAATGCACCAAATGCTTAACAGCGTTGGTATTGACTCTATCGCAACTGCCGGTGACGTTAACCGTAACGTACTGTGTACTACTAACCCAGTTGAGTCTGAGTTACACCAAGAAGCTTACGAGTGGGCAGCGAAGATTTCTGAGCACTTATTACCACACACTAAAGCGTATGCTGAAATTTGGTTAAACGGTGAAAAGACTGAAACAACAGAAGAGCCAATTTTAGGTTCAACTTACTTACCACGTAAGTTCAAAACGACGGTGACGATTCCACCAAACAACGAAGTAGACGTTCACGCGAACGACCTTAACTTTGTTGCGATTGCTGATAGCGGCAAACTGGTTGGTTTTAACGTACTTGTTGGTGGTGGTCTGGCAATGACTCACGGTGATGTAAACACATACCCTCGTAAAGCAGATGATTTTGGTTTTATCCCACTTGAGCACACGCTAAAAATTGCTGAGCACGTCGTATCTGTGCAGCGTGACTGGGGTAACCGTGTTAACCGTAAGAACGCAAAAACCAAGTACACATTAGATACTTTCGGTACAGATGCTTTTAAAGCAGAAGTAGAAAACCGCGCTGGCGTTAAATTTGAAGAAAGCCGCCCGTATGAGTTCACTCACCGTGGTGACCGCATCGGTTGGGTAGAAGGTATTGATGGTAAGCACCATCTAACACTATTTATCCAAAGTGGTCGTATTCTTGATTACCCAGGTCAACCACTTAAAACAGGTTGTCGTAAGATTGCAGAAATTCACCAAGGTGATTTCCGTATGACGGCGAACCAAAACTTAATTGTTGCCGGTGTGCCAGCTGATCAAAAAGACATCATTGAGAAAATCGCGCGTGAGCACGGCTTAATTGACGACTCACACTCAGAGCAACGCTTTAACTCAATGGCATGTGTGGCGTTACCTACGTGTCCACTTGCGATGGCTGAAGCAGAGCGTTACCTGCCAGAGCTTATCGAGAAAACAGAAGCAATTTTAGCGAAGCACGAAATCCCGAATGACGACATCATTATGCGTGTTGTTGGTTGTCCAAATGGCTGTGGCCGTGCGATGTTGGCTGAGATTGGTTTCGTAGGTAAAGGCCCAGGTAAATACAACGTTTACCTAGGTGGTAACCGTGAAGGTACGCGTGTACCTAAGCTTTACCTAGAAAACGTAGGTGAAGACGTTTATCTACCAGCATTAGACGAATTAATTGGCCAGTGGGCTAAAGAGCGTAACGAAGGCGAGTGTTTTGGTGACTTCGCTATCCGTAAGGAAATCGTTGCCGAAGTGAAAGTCTCAAAGACAGACTTCCACGCTTAAAAAACTATTGAGTTGGCAGGCATGATGCCTGCTAACCAAGGAACAAGCATGAGTAATTTTAAACAATTATTAGAGTTAGAAGGCGAAGCGCAAACAGCGTTACTTGCCGAAGCGAATGCTTTGTTAGAGCCAATGACACCGCAACAGCGTGTGGCATGGGCGCTTGAAAACTTGCCCGATACGGCATTTTTATCTTCAAGCTTTGGTATTCAAGCGGCAGTTATGTTGCATTTGGTTTCAACAGAAAAGTCAGATATTCCAGTGGTATTAACTGATACTGGCTATTTATTTCCAGAAACCTACCAGTTTGTAGATTACTTAACAGAGCGTTTAGACTTAAACCTAAAAGTATATCGTTCACCAATGAGTCCAGCTTGGCAAGAAGCTAAGTACGGTAAGCTTTGGGAGCAAGGTCAAGAAGGCATTAAACAATACAACACCTTAAACAAGGTGGAGCCAATGACTCGCGCTATCGAAGAAATTGGTGCAAAAACGTGGTTCAGTGGCTTACGTCGTGATCAGGCATCAAGCCGTGCTGACAAACAAGTACTTGAGATCAGCCGAGGTACTGTAAAAGTGTATCCGATCATCGAGTGGAGCAACCGCGACGTGTATATGTATTTAACCAAGCATGACTTACCTTATCACCCGCTTTGGGACGAAGGGTATGTATCTATGGGTGATGTGCATACTACCCGTAAGTTAGAGCCAGGTATGACAGAAGAAGAAACACGTTTCTTCGGCCTTAATCGTGAGTGTGGTCTACACATTGACGGTGACGGTATCTAAAAGCTCATATTGAAAAGTTCTTATTTAACCTGAATTCAGGTTATTTAAATGGCGAATTGTTAGAAACTAGTCTAAACATACAGCCATTAATAATTTTGCCTTGATGTAAATAAAAAGCACAGGTCTCAAAGCCTGTGCTTTTTTATTCCACATTTCCTATGTAATATTCCTAATTAGCAAACTAAAATAATAAAGAGTCGATACGACGGAGTGTTCTCGTGGGTTATAAAGCATATATGATGATTATGGTGATGTTGATTGGTGTGGCATCATTGTTTGTAATTAAACGTCCTGATGGTCAACCTTACCTGTCTATCGATGCGATTTTCAATAAAGTTGAAAACGATACGCAAAGCTTATTAGATGAATCTAAACGTCATTTAAATAAAGCGGTAGATTACGCTAAACAAGCCACCAGTGATGACAGTAAGGCAACAAAACAGCCGACCATTTATAAATGGCAAGACGAAAACGGTAACTGGATTTATTCAGACCAACCTAACCCAAAAGGCAACAGCCAAACTCACCAGCTTGATCCCAGCAAAGTCACTATCATGGCCGCTGAAGACACGTCAATTTTATATAAAGACAAACAAACCGCTGAGAGTGAGTCACTGAAAGCCAATGCGATGAATCCACAAGATGTCAAAGAGCTGATGAAGAATACTAAGAATATTCAAAAGCTAATGGACGATAGACAAAAACAACTAGATGCTGTTACTGAGGGTAAGAAAGAAAAAGGGAATTAGGTTGTGATATGGGCGAAGTAGCTTTAAGCAGTCTTCGCCTAAGTAAGGTGTGGGTGAACGAAACTATTTCAGCTGCTTTCTTTTACCTTCTAGCGTACCACGCTCATGTTTATCATTTTCAATAAATAAGACTTCACCATATTTACCGCGTTTTATACTGCTGTCGATGGCAATTACTTTACCTTTAAAGCGGGTTTCAATTTTTTTCTGAGAAGTGTGGCCAACAACGATGTGGTTCACATCAAAATGCTTTAATAATAAATCCAGTTCTTCAGCGGTGGCGCCGTCGTCTTTAAAGTAGCCGCGATACCAAATGGGGCCATGGGTTTTATGTAGGTAACGGGCAAAGCCTTCACGTTTTTTCGGCAGTTCTTTTTCAACAAGGTGTGATTTAAAAGTTTTGTTTATGGTGTCTAAAGTAACTTTATCTTCAGCGAGCTGAGGATGAAAACCGCCATGGGCATATAAGTGGTCGTTGATTTTTACCAGTACAGGCTTACTACGCAGCCAGCGACCTAAAATGGTATCTTGATTAAATAACTGATCAAAAGGTGTTTCTAGCAGCTTTTCGGCTTTGTCATATTTAGGATGTAAATAACGCAAGTCGCCATTTAAAACCATGACTTCATGGTTACCTAGCAGCAGATGAATTTTACCACCGGCCAGCTCGGCTTGCTTTTCTAGGTCGTGAATAAACCAAAGGATCTCAGTCACCTTGTCGCCACGGTCAAAAATATCACCTGTAATAACAAAATGGCCATCACCAAACGCCCACTGGTTTTGTGCGTTAATGATGTCATTATTTTTAAGTAAAGTGAGCATCAGCTCATACTGTCCGTGTAAGTCACTGAGCGCCGCTACGCGCTTAACACCTTGGAACTCAATCAACTGCTCATCAAATGTTAGCTGCGAAGTGTTTGCCGTTAAACCGCAATCAGTAAATCCATAGGGCAGGGAGACCCCTTCAAGATTGACCTGTTTGCGTTTAACTTGGTCATTACAAATCCAATTGACTGTTAATGCATTGGTATGCACGTCAATGTATGGACCGTCAGAAATGACTTCTTTGCTGGTCGATTCTGTAGCGCTGATTTGTGAGGCAAATATCAGTGAGGCACACGATGTGATGCGAAAGCGGCTTTTTATCATTATTTTTATCCTGTTCAAATTGGCGAGTGCTCAGTTTTCTTCTTAGAAAAGAAGCAGCCTTGAACACACGCACTTTGAGGCGATCAAGGCTGCTGTTCTAATGCTAAAAATTAAAACTTAATTTCTGCGCCTAAGTAGCCAAAGCGACCCATACCCGTGCCATAGCGGCTATAGAAGTTACCACGACCGCCCGGCATAAAGTCACCCTTGTCATCCAATAGGTTGTTAATACCACCAAACACGCGTAACTCTACGTCAGCTGCCAAGTCTGTATTATATGATACAGATACATCGTGACGCATATAGCTACCATAATTGTGATATGCCAGCGCTTCAGGGCTAGCGATACAACCATTGTCTTCTTCAGTTGATGCACAACGCTCAGCATTTCGCTCTAGTGCAGCGGTGTATTCTCGCTCACGGCTTAGGCTATCAGTAAATGACCCTAAATATTTCATCGCATAACGAACGCGCCACTCATCTAGACGCCAAACTACTGAGGCTGATAATTTGTCTTTTGAGCTACCATAGCCTGCATAGTCATCGGTCTCCAGGCCATCTAAACCAAGGTAAGTGGTTGAGCTTTCAAGGATATGGTTATAGTCCGCTTTAAAAGATAGGCGACCTAAGCTTTCAAAGTCGTATTTATACTCGATTGCGACATCGATACCACGGCTACTGACTTCATCAAGGTTATCTTCACGCTGTACGATTTCGGTAATGTTACCTTCATCATCACGGCTGATTTCGTTACAGAATGGATTGCTACTGCCAAACGCGGCACTTGAATCGTAACACTCTTGTAAGATGCGCTCATTAGAGATCACCGAGATAGCACCTTCAATGGCAATATCATAATAATCAACGGCAATTTGCAGATCTTCGATGGCACTTGGTGCCATAGTAAAACCAAATGTGAAGGTATCAGCTGTTTCTTCTCTTAGGTTAGCATTACCCGCATTCGGTGAGTATTTACTACCTGAGCTTGGATCGAATTCAAAGTCTGGGTCTTCAGCAAGTAAAGCCGCGAATATAGGATCTTGACGACACTTATCATGCCCCGCATTGGTCGAAGTTGCCGTTAAGCCCTCACAAATATCCGTAAAGCTGTCATAGTCACCGCGAGCAGGAGACATTAGCTCAGTGATAGTTGGAGCTCGTTGCGCACGGGCAAAGTTAGTACGAATAGTCAGATCTTCAATAGGTTGCCACAAAATGCCTAACTTATAGCTAGGCACAGTGCCTACGGCATCTATGCTGTATTTCGCTAAACGTAGTGAGGTTTCGAGAGAGAGGTTTTTCGCTAGTGGCGCATCTTTTAGTAGTGGCACATCAAATTCAGCAAAGCTCTCGTAGACATCGATTGAACCTTCAAATTGTGGCACAACGTTGAAAGTAATCCCGCCTTCGCGCATACCAATGCTGGTTTGTAAGTCTTGTTTATCTTTACGATATTCACCACCAAATACCGCCGACACGGCACCGGCTGGTAGCTCGAACAGCTCACCGGTCATGTAACCAACAATGTTAGTTTGATCAATATAGGTATTGATTTCAGGATTAACACGGATCCAGTCAGCCATCTCTGGAGTGATAGAGCCCTCACCAAATAGATTGATTGGCACACAGCCTGCTGCACGTGCTGCTTCGTCCTTACATTGAATAGTACCATCAGCAAGCTTTTCAGCATTTAGGGCATGGCTTAGTTTACGCACATCAAGTTCATTATAGCGTAATTGCTCTTGATGGAATTTACCTAGGCCGACTGACACATCCCAATCCCACTCTCCGTCGAATGCTGTGCCTTTCAAGCCAGCCCATGAACGTATGGTGGTACGTGTGTTATCGGTGGCAATATTACCCACTTCATTGAAGCGTCGGTCCCAATAAATACGGTCTTTGTATGGTTCGCTATCAAGAATGGCTTGCGGAACAAATGGGTTATCTAGCGGAATATAACCAGGTTTAATGCGGCCTAAGCGCTCTCCTGTTTCTGGGTCATAAACAGTCTGGCTTGCACCTTCATATTCATCTTCTGGTGACTTATCGTTGAATGATTCATCGATACTGAGTTGCACCTGACCATAAAAGCTCACGTCATCGGTTAGCTCATAATCAACTTTACCTGCGATAGAAAAGCTATCGTTAGGCACTTTTAGCATCACATATTGACGTGTATTGATACCGTAAATCTCTTCGTTGTCTTTCCAGTCGTCTCGCAATGTTTGGCCGTCATACCAAAATTGTTTGTCGTTGCGTGAATTTTCTAAGAATACGCCACCTGGAATACCGTCGCTCTTGCTTACCCAATCAGCCTGAGTGATGTCACGCATACACTGGTAACCTGTTGCGGTCTGCATCTGGTTACACATTTCGCTTTCACTGTAGCGGTATGCATCTTCAATTTGAGCACGGTCACGGTCAAAGAAGCTCATACCAAATTGGCGATCCCAGTTTGCACTGACAAAAGCATAGCCACGGCCATCATCAAAAGTACTACCAAAATCAAAATCTAGCGTGAACTCTTTACCGCCGCCATCAAATGACTCACCGGTACGCGCCTTAAATGTTGCACCTTCTTTGTCAGTTTGTGTGATGATATTTACTACACCGGCAACCGCATCGGCACCATAAGTTGCTGATGCACCGCCACTGATCACCTCAATACGTTGCACCATGCCACTTGGAATAGTACTTAAGCTGACCACGTTACCACTGTAACTGTTCGATACGACACGTCGGCCATCGATTAGGGTAAGTGTTCGGTCAGAGCCTAAGCCACGCAGGCTGATAGACGAGATACCAGTTGACGCTACACTCGATTGGCTGGTGGTGTTACTAATAGAGGCATTAATTGAAGGAATATTATCGACGAGGATTTCAGACAGAGAGCCTAAGCCAGTATCTGAAATTGCATCTTTATTCATAGTCACCAGCGGTGTGGCGACACTAAAACTATCTCGTTTAATACGTGAACCGGTGACGACAATTTTCTCAACTTTCTCTTCTTCTTGTTCTATTGTCGTTTGGTTTTGTTTTACTTTTACGGCATCTAAATCATTTTGCTGTGCATGGGTGCTGAATACGGCACCAAATAGGGCGGCTTGCACGGCAACGCAAAGTTGCTTCTTGTTCATGGTTGTTCCCGTTTTGATGAGTTAACTTGTTAAAGTGATGTCTGTTTTTGTGTTGTGTTTCTTATACCTTGATGATCAAGGACACATGAGACTTGATAAATTGCCGGTCTAACTCAACCTCGGGAACATCCGATTTATCTCTTTTTTATATCTTTTCATTAACTATCAGTGCTTTGTGAATTATTAAGTAAAATTATTTGTTGCAATTAAATGCCATTTGCTACTCCCTGTTTTTTATAAATAAGGTAAGATAAAACTATTCATCCGCACTGAATAAGTATGAATAAAAGTAGCGGCTGTAAGTAAAGTGGTTAAGTAGAGCGAAGAGCATGCAGTATGAAAAGTCGTTTCAGTTGGGTCCATATCAGGTGTTTATTGATGAACACTTGGTGATGCTGAATGGCGAAAAGGTAGCGGCTCAACCGAAAGTGATGGAGCTATTACAAGTTCTAGTACAACGATACCCTGAAGTTGTGAGCCGCAATGAGCTGATTGAAGGCGTTTGGCAAGGTAATGAAATCATTGGTGAAAAAGCGCTCACCAACACGATTTGGCAGCTTAGGCAATTATTTGCTCATCCAAGTGCGCCCCTTGATGTTGTCGAAACGATCCGTAAAAAGGGCTATAAGCTAACACTAGCACCTGAGTCCTTGACCTTACCCTCGGAAACAACTAAGTCAAAGCATGCAGTTGAAAAACAGCCTTACAAGTATCAAGTTGCTTTTGGCTTAGTGTGCTTAATGATGGTTTTAGTGGCTTGGTTCCTCTTAAACCCTCCTATTGAAGCGCCTGCAAAGTCAGCCTCTCTAATAGATGAAATCACTAAAATGCCGGGCAGTGAATTGCGGCCGAGCCCTTCTCCAGACGGAAAACAGTTGGCGTTTATTTGGCAGCAAGGACAAGACAGTCAGCTTTATTTAAAAGACTTAACCCACCCCAATGTGCCCATTACGCAGCTGACCTTTTCAGATAAAAGACCTTGGAAAGCAGTCTGGAGCCCCGATCAACAATATTTATTTTTTGCCCAGAAAAGCAGTCAAGCATGTGAAATTGTTCGGCTCTCTTTAGCTGACTTAGAGCAGTTGGTTTTGACCAGTTGCCCAACAGATTCAGGCTATAACTACATTGCGATCAGTCCAGACGGTAAAACGTTGGCGTTTAATGGCAAAGCGCCTTTGGCGTCGCAAGATGGCATCTATTTACTCGATTTAAGCCAAGATGACGCAACACCTGAGCGATTGAGCTGTGATAGTGAATGCGACCTGAGAGATCGAGATGTGGCCTTTTCACCCGATGGGCAGTATTTAGCGATCACACAGCGTAAAAGCACGTCACAAGAGCGCTTAAGCCTTTATCACCTTAGCAAAAAGCAGTTTCAAGTGCTGGACTCAAGTCATGCAGACATTGTTGGTATGAGCTTTCATCCGAATGGTCAATACCTGGTATATGGTGCACAGTCTGCGGATAAACGTCGTGGCTATGTCGTTGACTTAGAGACTAAAGTGCAAACCAAGTTGACTCCGAGGGGGTTTAGTTATCCTCATTTTGATGAAGTCGGGAACTTGTATTACCAAAAACGTCGAGAAAATTATTTTATCGCCAGTTTTGCATTAGACAGTGAAGTAATGTCTATGCCATCGCCGCTGATTGAATCTCACTATTCAAACCAGTATCCGTCTTTATCGCGTGCGCATGACAAGCTGGCATTTTTATCAAATGAATCTGGGTATTATGAGCTATGGCTGGCGAACTTAGATGGCACGGGACGAGAACAAATCACCCAGTTACATCGTAACCTACGCTACCCAAGTTGGTCTTTGCACGGTGATAAACTACTCGTCGTGAGTTCAGATGAGGCCGATGGCCACGATAAGCTCTATGTGTTCGATTATGGATCGAAGCAATTACGCCGTCTTGATTTATCTTTTGGCAAAATAGGCCGACCGTTTTGGCATGGTAATGGGCAAGATATTGTTATTCGCCAATCAACGGATGATGGATGGCAACTTTTTCGCTTAAATGCTGAAACCATGGCACTTTCAGCCCTGTTAACTAAACCAGCCCGATCCGGCCAGTATATATCTGAGCATGAACTGCTGTTTGTAAATGGTAAAGGCTTATGGATAAAGCAAGGTGAGAAGCAGGCGCTGTTAATTGCAAAAGCGCAATTTAATACCCGATATGCTTGGTTAGCGACGCAAGAAAAGGTTTTCTATAAACACTTAGGTGATGACTATAACTTTATTCATGCTTATGATTTGCAGAGCAAAACTACTGAGAAGTTATTGCGATTGCCTAAATCAAGCTTTAGTAAAGCGGCTCCGTTTGTCTTTGATGAGACAACACAATCGCTGCTATTTACTCAGAGTTTAACGCCGCAATCAGACATCAATCGTCTAACCAAATTAAAGTAAAAGCACACAGTCAATTGAGTGTGTGCTTGGCGTTTAAACAGGCTTTAACTTACTTGCACATGCCTTGTTTACATTGATCCAAAAAGTGTTGATAAACGCCTTGGCTGGTTGCACACGCTGATCCACCGCCAGTACGAGCACAAAAACGGCCCTGCTCTTGTTTGGCCCAGTATTCACAATAACTCTGGCAGTCAAAATAGGCTGCTGCACCTACAGACGTTGTAGCGGCAAAGCTTAATGCCGCTACTGCGACGAGTTTCATCATTTTAGACATGGTATTTCCTTGTTTTAATGAACGATAAAAAGGGGGCTTCTCCCCCCATTAATGTGATTTATTGCTGACAGTTAGGATCGTTACCGATCAGTTGCCAAACTTGTGAAGAACCTGGTTTTTCATCTAGCGTCCACCACTTCGCTTCGTACACTTTACCGTTATAAGTTACACGGTCAGGTTTACGATAAACGGTATTGGCATCCCATGAGCCTGCACATACTGGAATGTCAGCTGCTTTTGCAGAAATAGATCCTGAGTGATTGGTGTTGCTGCCTGCTTGTGTAAATTCAAAGGTCACGCCAGCAGTACCAGACTGAGTGGCTGTGAATTCAACATTAACACTACAGTTACCATTCTGGCTCAGTGTGCGGTTGCTACAAGTATCAGAAGTCACAACCAGACCACTTGTTACACCACTGCCGCGCACTGTAACCGTATTAAGTGCAGCTGCCTCACTGCCTGTATTGCTGATGTTAAAGCGGTGCGAAACAACTTCATATAATGTAAAGTCAGCTAAGGCTTGGTTTTGCTTATAAACTAGGTTTGAGCCGCCGCCAGCAGATTTAATTTCGTCGATCCAACCACTCAGTGCTGCCACATCGGCATAGACACCGTATTTACTTGGGCGTGCACAGCCTATACCCCAACTTACTGTACCTAGCTGTACAATCTCACCGCCACGGTTGATCACGATAGGGCCGCCACTGTCACCACTACATGAATCTTTTTGACCTTGCGGGTAGCCAGCACAAAACGCGACGCTTCCTACATTTGCATAGTTACCACCTGATTGATTACAGACAGCATCAGAGACTAGAGGCACGTCGACTTCTTGAATGAATGAAGGACGGCTACCGCCTTCTGATAAACGGCCTAACCCGGCAACAGATAATAAGTCACCGCTGCGGGCGTATTGGCTTAGAGAGCCTGAAGCGAGACGCACTGCTTGGCCTTGTGTTGGCGTGCGCTCAAGTTTTAATAGTGCGATGTCATAGTTCAATGTGCTGCGGTTATATTGTGGGTGCACGTATTTTTCAATAACGCCAATGCGGTCGCCATCTGTGCCACCGAGTCTAAAACCGGCTA
Source organism: Pseudoalteromonas sp. NFXS53 (assembly GCF_056629255.1). Classification (NCBI taxonomy): domain Bacteria; kingdom Pseudomonadati; phylum Pseudomonadota; class Gammaproteobacteria; order Alteromonadales; family Pseudoalteromonadaceae; genus Pseudoalteromonas; species Pseudoalteromonas sp. NFXS53. Next base: position 33,031 of record NZ_JBWVBR010000021.1, read on the forward strand.
CTTTTACATCAATAAAGCGGGCTGCTTTACTGCTGACACAGTGAGCGGCAGTCAGAACATAGCCATCACCAATGTAACTACCACCACAAAAAGCAGTCGTACCATTTGAGTTCAAGATTTGAGTATAGAACTGCCAATTCGCAGTGTTTGCAGGACCACCACCAACAATTTGAGGGGTGATTTCAGCACCATCTTGCTCAGGAATAAATGGCAAGGTGTCGCTTTGTGCTTGGGCTGCAAATGCACTTGAAAGCGCAATCGCTAAACTTGTTGTTAATAGGTTAAGTTTTTTCACAACGGATGTCCTTGTTGTTTTTTTAATCGAGTGGTGATTATGGGTACTGGTGAGTTAAATGCAAATAAAATGTTAATGATTATTTTTCATGTTGGTGTGGAGCTGAGTTGTAAGTTCATAAATGCTGAGGTTTGATGGTTGTTATTAAAAATAATTATTAAGAGGTCTGATTTCTATGCGTTTACAGTCTGGTAACTTATAAGGTTTTCAATTATTTCTACATCCATGTAGAGGGAGAATCCTTTGAGCTATTTTGCGTATTGGAATGGCTGAACCCAATTACTTTTCAGAATCGAGTGCCTTAAACTCTTTTTGCGAAATCTTACCGTCGCTATCAGCATCTAGGCGGTCAAAAAGTTGCGTTAAGGTGTTTGATACTTTTGCTTCTTTTTGACTGATATAGCCATCACTATCTGTATCAAAGTCACTGAAAGAAGCGGCGAATGCTTGTGCACTGATTAAAGTTGCAGCAGCGATAATAGATAAATTAATCATAGTTTTCATAGTCTTGATCCTTAATGTGATTATTGCTTAAAGTTTTTAAATTCAGCTTCAGAAAGCTCGCCGTTTTTGTTCTCATCAAGTTGATAGAACTGAGCAGCCACTTTTGGAACCGCCTTCGCTTCAGTTTGCGAAATAACGCCATCTTTGTTGGCATCGACGCTTGAGAATTGCACGTCGCTTGCAAGTGCAAAGGCGCTGATGAAAAGTGAAGTTGTCATAAGTAATGTTTTTGAAAGCGTCATAATGAGCTCCTAATTTTTAAAAATGTAAGAAAAGGGTGATAAAGCTAAAGTGAATTAGTCTTCAAATTTACCGAACTCAGCTTTACTCAGCTCACCGTTACCATCGCTATCTAATTTCTTGAACTGGTCGTTGAGGCGCGGATCTGCACTCGCTTCAGTTTTGCTGATGCTGCCATTACCATCTTTGTCGAACTGCTCAAAAGTGGTTGTCGCTAATGCACTGAAGCTGCTACCTACTAATGCGATGCTCGTTACAAGTAGTGCTGAATTAATATGCTTTTTCATCTTCATTTCCTTCTTTTGGACCACCTCGTTATTGAGTGTGGTGTTCGTCAATGTCGAAGTAGATAACTCAAAAACGGTGCCAAAAATAAAAAGTTTATAACTATCAGTTGCTTATGTTTTTTGGTGGGGTTTTATTCAGAAATGATTCAGTTGCTGTGTTGCTAAATAGCAACAGTTAAACGAGTTGGCTTTTTATTTGTCATTTAAAATCATATGTTTAGCTTGTTGCTTTTTAGCGACAAGTGAACTTTCGAAGGACGAGCACAGTGGCTGCAGGGTTAAAAACTAAGATCAGAGCGTGGCGCGTAATTTTAAAAAAATTAAAAATTTCTAGCTCTTTTGTACACCAGGCTGTTTTCGCGGTTGTTGTTTCGACTTTACCGCTGATTGCGTTGACCTTGTGGTTCTCTTCTTCTCTGCAGCAGTCTTCTTCACAAATGCGTGACTTTTACAAGCTATCTCAACAGGTTGAGCGGGATTTTAAGGCCGTTTCACAAGCCCTAAAAGCGCTGCAAGACGCCGAGCAAAATAATCAAATATTACAAGACAGTCAGTTAACTCAAACTCTCGAAAATAAGTGGTTTGAAGTTGAAAATATGGCCGTGGCATTAAAAAAATATGCCCGCTCAGAAGGCTTTGTTGCTGATTTGCAACAGCTTCAACAGACCATGCAATTGCACGCTAAATCAGACGATACATTTGCAAGAATTTGGCGAGATTATTATCAACTAACCGATACGCTAAAGGCAGATTTAGAGCAAACGCAACAGCAACTCGATGAACATATTGCTCAGCAGCAATGGTTGTTTTTTATTGGATTGAGTGTATTGGTGCCCTTGTTGGCAGCGGTGAGTATTCGTTTGTTAGTAAAAATTCGCAGCAAGTTATCGGCCATAGAAAAAGCCACTGATCAGCTAGGGGTCGGTGAATGGGAAAAACCTATCGCATTATCGGGCAGTGCCGAGTTGGCTAAATTAGGCGCGCGCTTAAACTGGTTAAGATTGAGTTTAAAAAGCCAACATGAAGAGCAAGATACCTTTTTGCGTCATGTCAGTCATGAGCTTAAAACCCCCCTTGCGTCCATGGTCGAAGGTACATCATTACTCAACGAGCAAGTGCTCGGGGCATTAAATGCGCAGCAAACTAGGGTGTTATCAATCATGGACAAAAGCGCTATGCAGCTTAAAGCGCTGATTGAAGATTTATTGTTATTTAGCGGTACCGCTAAGCTCACTCAACTAGAACAAAACAAACCCTGCGGCGAGTTAAAAGCTGAGCTGCAACTGTATTTTGCTGATTTACCCATGGCACAACATAAGCAACTGAGTTGGCAATTAGACGATTTAGAACAATTAAGTGTGCCGTTTTTACCTTGCAAACTGGCACTGACACAAGTGATCAGCAATGCTCTGCGATTTGCTAAACATCATGTTGAAGTGTGTTTTAGCAAAGCTGCGGACGGTTATCAGTTTGTGGTAACCGATGACGGGCAGGGTTTTAATGAAGAGGCGGCAAGTCGAGCACTTGAACCATTTTATAAAGGCGCTGATCAGCAACACAACAACGAGGCACATATGCACAGTGGTTTAGGTTTATCAATTGCACATGAATGCTGTAAAGCGATGTCAGGTGCGCTGATCATTCGCGCTCAACAAGGTGGTCATGTCACCATTAAATTTGGCCTAGGAGCGGCTTAATATGAAACGATTAGTTTGGTTTATTTGTCCTTGGTTACTGACCGGTTGCGTACTGAGTAGTGATCCAAGTCCCATTGAGCCTACAGTGCCAGTGGTGCAACTGCCTAGTTATGCGCCCGTATCGGTATTGATGTCTTGGTACTTAGTAGCTTGTGAGAAGCAGTCCTTTCAGCAAAACGACAGTTATTTGCATGAATCGTATTTACATGACTTTTTTAAACGTTATTGCCGAGCAAAAAGTAGCGCGAGCCGTTTAGCTGCGCTAAAGCGGGTGCAAAAACAAGCACCTTGGCCAGAATCGTATCAACATTTTTTTTCGTTGCTGAAAAGAGAAAACCAACACACTCAAAAGCTTGCTGGCGCATTGCATGTGCAGCAAAAAGCCGTAAAACGCTTAACCGCAGAATTGAACGAAGTAACGACTCAATTAGATACCTTAAAAGCACAGCTCGCGCAGTTGCAACGCAAGCGTTTAGAGCAAAGCCTGCAACCCTTAAACGATGAGGAGTAGATGATGGCGAATACAAATTTATTGATTGTTGACGATGATGTGCACTTTGCAGAGTTGCTGTCATTGCGCTTAGAAAGCTTAGGGTATCAAGTGCATTTAGCGCATCGCGCCACCCTTGCTCTGTCTATTTTGCAAAAGCACGCCATTGATGTGGTGCTCACCGATCTGCGTATGGAGCACATGGATGGGCTGGCACTATTTAATGAAGTCAATAAACGCTTTAGTGCCTTACCTGTGATCATCATGACCGCCCATGGCTCAATTGAAGAAGCGATTAAAGCGACCGAATCGGGCGTATCGGGTTTTTTAACTAAGCCAATCGACATCGCAGCGTTAGAGCGCTTATTAGACGGGGTGTTAGAGCGGCGTTCAAGTGCTGAGAAAAAGGTCGGTGAGTTTCATGGGTTATTCTATGAAAGTGATTTAATGCACACGCTAGCCTATAAGTTAGAGGCGATTTCTCGCAGTCAGGCCAATATATTAATTCAAGGTGAAAGTGGCACGGGTAAAGAAGTCACCGCTCAGGCAATTCATAAAGCCAGTGCAGTGAGTGAGGGCCCGTTTATCGCCATTAACTGTGGCGCGATGCCCGCTAATTTATTGGAGTCAGAATTGTTCGGTCATCAAAAAGGGGCTTTCACTGGCGCCACCAAAGATAAGGTGGGTTTGGCACAATTGGCTGATAATGGCACCTTATTTCTAGATGAAATTGCCGATATGCCGTTGGATCTGCAAGTGAAGCTTTTACGTGTATTACAAGAGCGCAAGATCAGACCGGTTGGTGCAGAGTTCGAAATTCCCATAAATGTGCGAATTTTAAGTGCCAGCCACAAAGATTTAAAAAAAGCGGTAGAAGCAGGCACATTTCGTGAAGATTTATATTATCGCCTTAATGTTATTTCTATTACCTTACCAAGTTTAAAAGAGCGACCTGAAGATATTCCTCTGTTGGCAAATCACTTTTTGGCAAAGTTTGCCGACAAGTCATTTAGCCGCGATGCGATAGCCAGATTAGTGCAATACCCTTGGCCGGGTAATATTCGACAATTACATAATGTGGTTGAATACGCGGTGGCGCTTACGCCGGGTAAGCTTATTTCGCTGCAAACGATCAATGAGGCGTTACCCGAAGAAATAGACGCCCCATTTATTGGTTTAAACGAAGCAAAAGTGCAGTTTGAGTACGAGTATTTGCAAAAAGCACTCGCGATCACTCGAGGCAATGTGGCTGAGGCCGCAAAAATTGCCAAGCGCAATCGTTCTGATTTTTATAAATTACTTAAAAAGCACAACATAGAGCCAAGCGCGGTTTGAGTAAGTCGCCTGTCAGGAAAAGCCGAATTGCAGCTCAGCAGTTCGGCTTGCTTGTCGTTATAGACTGCGGCCACACCAGACGATGCGACCCGCCACGCCGTGTTGCTCGGCGTTCTGACTATCTATTTGCCAGCTTGGGTAGGCGTCGTTATCTGACACCACAGCAATATGATCTGATTTTTGCTTTAAACGCTTTGCCATTAAACCATCTTGGGTTTGGATCACATACACACCCTCACGACTGACTTGTTGTTGGCTTAAATCAACCAGCACCATGTCGCCATGCTCAAGGGTTGGCAGCATACTGTCACCGCGAATAGACACGAATGCCAAACGGTCACTGTGCACACCAAGTTGTGAGCTTAACCAGCGCTTATTTAGCGCAAATTGCTCAGTGACATCTTCGCTGCCGCCCATGCTACCAAAACCGGCACTGGCCTCAACGTCGAGCTGTGGCACCATTAATAGCTCATCTTGGCTTGATGAAAATGGTTTGTCGATGGGTTGCTCGCCAGTTAATAGCCAATTTAAGTCGATACTAAATAGGCCATACAGGTGTTCAAGATAGGTCATTGAAGGGCGACTCAAACCACGACAAATACGATAAATATGCGAAGGTGACTTGCCTGTTAAAATGGCAAATTGGCGTTTGTTTCCGCCAGCAAATTGCTCAACCAGCTCCATAAAACGACGAGAAAAAGCCGTGCTCATAATACATCACCTCAACATCTTTAATTTGGCCGCACAGCATAATCTCTGGCCTTACACTTGTATAGCCAAGTGCAGTGCAAATGCGGAATAAGTAGACAGGTTTGGGTTAATAATAAAGAAAGCGGCCTGAAACCGAGGTTAAAGGCCGCTTTGACTTGCTGGGTGTATTTACCCTTCCTTCTTGAAGAGTCAGCAGCGTTACCTACTCTCACTTACTGGGACGCCAGTCCGACCCAATCACTTAGCCTACTAAGCTCAAGGGGATAAGTTCGATTGCCGCCTTGCTGTCTCACCAATTAGTTTGGGTAGCGCAAGTATTAGGAGTAAATCGTTGCTTTTGTGTAGCTATTTAGTTTATTACGCTGCGCTTGCTTCGGTTTGTGATTCATCGCTGTGGCGAATAAGGTAATCAAAAGCCCCTAAGCTGGCGGTTGCCCCTGAACCCATGGCGATAATGATTTGCTTAAAGGCAGAGTCAGTCACATCGCCCGCAGCATACACACCGCTCATGCTGGTGGCGCCGTGTTTATCGACTTCAATTTCACCAAATCGGCTTAGTTGTACGTCGGTCTCTTTTAAGAATTCACTGTTCGGGATTAAGCCGATTTGTACAAAAATACCCGCTAAATCTACTTGGTGTTGCTCACCCGATACGCGGTCGGTGTAGCTTAACCCTGTTACACGTTGACCATCGCCAAGCACTTCGGTGGTTTGGGCATTCTTGATGATGGTGATATTTGGCAAGCTGTTGGCTTTGCGAATAAGCACCTCGTCAGCACGTAATGTGTCGGCAAATTCTAATACAGTGACGTGCGAAGTAATGTTGGCAAGGTCAATTGCCGCTTCAATACCTGAGTTACCGCCGCCGATCACCGCAACTGGTTTGCCTTTAAATAATGGGCCGTCACAGTGTGGGCAGTAAGCAACGCCTTTGCCTTTGTATTCTTGCTCGCCTGGTACATTCATGTTTCTCCAGCGTGCACCCGTTGCCATTATCACTGACTTCGCTTTTAACGTCGCTCCTGATTCAAGGGGTACTTCGATGTAGTCTCCGCGAGAAATACCCGCAGCGCGTTGGCCTTTCATAATATCGACATCGTATTCTTTAACGTGTTCTTCAAGTTGTGCAACCAGCTTTGGCCCTTCAGTGGCTTTAACTGAAATAAAGTTCTCAATGGCGAGGGTATCGGCAACTTGGCCACCAAAACGCTCGGCGACGACACCGGTATTTAAACCTTTACGTGCGGCATAAATGGCTGCCGATGCACCTGCAGGGCCACCACCGACAACCAGTACGTCGAATGGGTCTTTTTCATTGAGCTTCTCGGCTTGTTTAGCCGCCGCGCCAGTGTCTAGTTTATTGAGAATATCGCTCAGTGATACCGCGCCTTGTGAGAATTGCTCACCGTTTAAAAATACACTCGGTACAGCCATGATGTTGCGTGCGTTGACTTCATCTTGGAACAGTGCGCCGTCGATCATGGTCGCTTTAATATTGCTGTTTCTGGCCGCCATCGTATTCAGTGCTTGAACCACTTGTGGACATGTTTGGCAGCTCAGAGATATATAGATTTCAAAGTTTAATGGCTCAGTAATGCCATCAATGATGCTAAGCTCATCTTCAGAGGCTTTGCTTGGGTGTCCACCTGTTTGTAACAGTGCCAATACCAATGAGGTAAACTCATGACCCATAGGAATGCCCGCAAAATCGATGTGTGTATTACGCTTAAGTGAGCGCACAGACATGTTCGGTGCACGGGTCGCATCACTTTGTTCTGACACTGTGATATGTGTGCTTAATGAACTTAAATCGTTTGCTAAGCTTTTTAATTCGTTTGATTTGTTGCTGTCATCTAGGGCAAGCACTAGCTCGATAGGATCGGTAATGGCAGCAAAGTGGCTTTGTAATTGCGTTTTAATGTTTTGGTCTAGCATGGTGATTGTCCTATTTATTTTTGCTTATTAAAGGCTGTTGCTGTAACAGCCTTTAACTGACTCAGTGAATATCCTAGAGATTTCGTGCTGCACGCAGCCAAGGCTGGTGCAGTGCGAAAGATGACGGATAGTTAGATTTTGCCAACTAGGTCTAGTGACGGCGCTAATGTCTCTTCGCCTGGCTGCCAAGAAGCAGGACATACTTCACCATCGTGGCTTGCAATGTACTGAGCTGCTTGTACTTTACGAACTAACTCACCCGCTGCGCGGCCAATACCTAGGTCGTGTGTTTCAACTACTTTGATTTCGCCTTCAGGGTTGATAACGAAAGTACCGCGAAGTGCTAAACCTTCTTCTTCAATCATTACACCGAAGTTGCGTGTAATACGACCTGTTGGGTCACCAATCATTGGGAATTGGATTTTCTTAATTGTGTCTGACGCATCGTGCCAAGCTTTGTGCGTGAAATGTGTGTCAGTTGATACTGAGTAAACTTCAACGCCCATGTCTTGAAGCTTTGCGTAATGGTCAGCAAGGTCACCTAGCTCAGTCGGACATACAAATGTGAAGTCAGCTGGGTAGAAGAATACAATTGACCATTTACCTAGTAGGTCTTTTTCACTTACTTCAACGAAGTCGCCATTGTGGTAAGCCGTTGCATTGAATGGTTTGATTTGTGTGTTGATCAATGAAGTAGTCATAATGTTTACTCTCTTAGTTAGTTTGTATTTACATCGTTTGGGGCATCCTGTTGCTGTGCCCCTTTGCTTGGTAACTAAGATAGTGGGTTTGACTCATTAAATAAAATGGATTGTTTTGATTGTTTCAATCGATTTTTGTGAACGCGGTTTGGAATGCTATATGCGTCATTAACTTAAAGCTTTGAGTTTAAACTGATCAGAAAGAACGTATTGGTTTTCTTGATTTAATAAGGTGGGATATACTCCTTTTACTTGATTACTTGGCGCTGAAATGAAAACACAATAGCGATGAAAGTATTGTGTTTAGCTTTGAGGCCTAATTTCATTATTTTGCCAAAGTAACATGGCGTATAGCCTAGATGTCATCAACGTGAGGAAGCTCTGTCTACCATGAAAAAACGAAACATATTGCTGATTACGAAAAACTTTCATATGGGTGGTGCAGAGGTTCATGTGTGTGATCTCGCAAATCAGCTAGCAGAATGTGGACATCATGTTGTTCTGATATCAAACGCGGGGGGGCAAACTGAGCATCTGGTGCCTCAAGTGAAACATTATGCGCTAAAAGTGAATGATATTAATTATTTGAAAAACTTATTTTTTATTAAAAAGATAATCAAAGAGCAGAAAATTGACATCGTTCACGGTCATCAAAGGTTAGGTATTTCACTCGCTGTTATAGCATCAAAGCTAACAGGCACACCGAATGTTGCAACGATACATGGCCAGCTCAAATATGATATTCGTTCATTTATGATACGTCGTTGGGTTCAAAAGTTAATTTGTGTTCGCAGCAATACCTATGAGCAGACTAAGAAATATCCAAAGCTACATCAAAATTCGTCACTTATTTTAAATGGTGTACGTCCTTACTCTCTTAGCAAAAATAAAGAACCTTTGACTTTAATGTATGGAAGCCGTATCGATAAACGACACTTTGCGGTTTTAACTATGTTGATTAATGATGTCTTGCCAGAGTTATATCAACAAAATAATGATGTAAAGTTACTGGTTTTCGGTGAAGGGAAGTTTTCGTCAGAATTAAAAGAGCTGATAGAACAAACTAACTCTTCATTAGGCAAGCAGGTAATTGACTTTAGAGGGTACACATCTGAGCTTGGTCTAGAATATCAGCAAGCAGGTCTTGCACTAGCTTGCGCTCGTTCCGCGATGGACGCGTTATGTAATAATACGGCTGTATTGCCTGTCAATGTTCATAATCTTGGCGAGCCAATTACAACAGAAAACTTTTCGGCCTTGATGTCAAATAACTTCGAGCCGACCACTTTTCCTGCACCTACGCCTCAAGGTTTGATCCAACAAATCTCTAAATATCTAGAAAACCCAGCATATTATCAGCAGCAAGTAGAACTTTTACAGCAAGATATTTCTGCTAACTTAACTTTGCAAGGTGCCGTTGAGAAAACACTTAAACTATATGGTTCTTTGCTTAAAGAGTAGCAATGGCTCGCTTTTAAAAATGTATTGGTGTTTCTAATTGATTACTCAGCTTTAAGTCGCGACAAATCTACATTAGGGTCTGTGATCCTATCGAATACTAGGCTTGCTCGACTAAGCGGAGGGCGATTTTGTAGCTGTCTGAAATCGCTTGGCTTAATGCTACTTTCAGACTGCTTGGCTATCTCAAAAGAAAACACATAAAAACCTTCTAAGCCCATTCTTAAATCACTAAAAACATAAGTCTGATCTTGTTGGTAAACCCCGTATAGGCCTTTGGTAAAACTTTGTAGTAAGGCAATACGTTGGTCTTCACTCAAGGTATCAAGGACATGATTTTCGGTTTTATAAAATCGAATATCTACTTCATCAACTGAATCAAAGACTGATGCATAAATCTCATAATGGCCTTGCTCAGTGGTTGCCACGGCGCGCCACAGCAGAGTATTAAATGGAGAAGGGGTACTTTCGACTTGGTTGAAAGTAATGGCTTGCTTGTCTAAAGCCTGCTTTATTTTATTGTCGATAAACCATTTTGCACTAAGGCTCCAAGTCAGATAGAGCGAACTCAATACAAGTGCGGTGGAGTTAATTTTACTTGCATAGGGTTTTGCACGAGCAAAGCACAGGGCAACAAACGCAAATAGTAAAGGCAGGCTATACATGGGGTCGATAATAAACACACTGGAAATGCCAAATGGATAATGACTCAAAGGCCAGAGTAATTGTGTGCCATATACCGTAAAGGTATCGAGCAGGGCATGGGTGCTCATGATTGAAAATATGGCAACAGACCAGCGTGTCAGCGACACAGATTTTGTCCAGTGCATTTTTGCAATGAGCCATGCAATGATTGGACTCAACAGCAATTGAATAATTAAGGAGTGGCTAAAACTGCGGTGATAAACAAAGTTTTCGACGTCACCTCCAAAGTTTATCAGTACATCTAAGTCGGGCAGGGTGCCAAATGCCGCGCCTACAAGCAATGACTTACGACCAAGTTTATTGCCTAAAGTAGCGTAGCCCACGGCACTGCCGAGTAAAATTTGCGTGACTGAATCCAAGTTGTTACTCCCAATGAACTTTGTTATTAATAGTGCTGTGGTGCGCAATACGATCTGTTTTAATTTAAATTATGCTTTTCTAGGCGATATAAAAACTGCTTGTAGCTAATCCCCAATAGTTTGGCAGCTTGGGTCTTATTGCCGCTTTCTCTGTTAAGAGTTTGCTGTAAGCAATCTTTCTCGAATTCGTCCCAATTTAACCCCTCACTTGGCAGGGTAAACAGTGCATTGGTTTGTGTGCTGTTTGCAGTATTACTTAGGTTAGTTTTTAGCTCAGTTTCATCTTGTAACAGTACAAACTGTTCTAGAGAATTGGAGAGTTGTCGCACATTGCCGGGCCAATTAAAATTGAGAAGGTGTTTTAGTAGTGTGCTACTTAGCTGAGGAGCTTCAATACCATACTGCTGACTAAAGCGTTTGAGGAAGTGCTCGATTAAGCGTGGAATATCTTCTTGTCGCTCACGCAGTGGTGGCATATGTAACGGTACCACATTTAACCGGTAGTATAAGTCTTCTCTGAATAAGTCATCTAGTACCATTTGCTGCAGGTTTTTATGGCTAGCAGCAAGCACTCGGACATCAATATTATGCTCTTTGGTATCACCTACCGGTGTCACCACACCTTCTTGTAGTAAGCGAAGCAGTTTAGTTTGTACATTGAGGCTCAGCTCTGCCACTTCATCTAAAAATATGGTGCCCTTGTTGGCTGCGGCGAATTTACCGAGTTTATCTTGGTTTGCCCCAGTGTATGAACCTTTAAGTGCACCAAATAGTTCTGATTCGGCTAAGTTCTCAGGAATAGCGCCGCAGTTAATGGCGATAAAGGGTTGTTTACTACGATTTGAAAGTTGATGAAGCGCGCGCGCAGCAAGCTCCTTACCAGTGCCGCTTTCTCCACTGATTAACACCGTGGCGCTGGTGGCACTGACTCGCTCTATACGCTGAAAGACTTTTTGCATACACGGAGCATGACCAATGATATCGACCAACTGGTTTTGCTCGCTTATTTGCGAGCTGAGTTGCTGGTTGGCAAGGCGTAACTGATTAGCCTTATTGGCTTTGGCGAGTGCCAACAATAACTCTTGGCGCTGAAACGGTTTACTCAAGTAGTCATCGGCACCGAGCTCGATGGCTTCAACGGCATGCTCAATTGAGCCATAGGCGGTGGCGACGACAATGCCTATGTGCTTTTGTTGTGCGCGGACATATTTGATTAAGTCCATGCCCGATAGATTTCCTAGCTTCCAATCGGTAAAAATGAGTTCGATGTCTGCGTGATTTTTAAGGGTGACGATGGCATCTTCAACACTAAAAGCGCTATAAACTTGATAGTTCGCGGCACTTAACATGGCGCTGATGAGTGTGTTTTGAGCCTGGTCGTCTTCAACCAACAAGATAGGCTGTGGTTTAGTCATGAACTGCTCCTTCTTCAACCGATGGCTGCGCTAATTGTAAGGTAACACGTGCGCCATTTTGTATGTTTTGAACTTTTATATCACCTTCATAGTAAAGTTCTGCTAAGCGTTTGGCTAAATACAAGCCCATGCCCGCGCCATCTGCTTTGCTGCTCACATGGGGGTCAAATAGCTGAGCAAGAATATGTTCGTCAAAACCGCCGCCATGATCTGCAACTTCCACATACAGCATACTTTCTTCACTATAGGCTTTTACTTCAATTGCTTGGGTGTTTTGATTGGCCTGTTGCGCTTCAATGGCGTTGATCAGCAAAGTATGTAACATAGCGCGGATCTCAGATTCAGAACCTTGTATAGACAAGTTGTCAGCTACTTGAATATCAAGGTCAAAATTGAGTTGGCCTACTTCGAGCTGAATATCTTGAAGTACCGCAGCAATAGGTACGATTTGTGCTCTAGAAGATTGCTGATTACTAAGTTGCAATAAGGCACTGATGCTCTTATTCAAGTGGGTAATTTTATTATCCGCAATGGTTTTTAAGTTGTCCTTGAGTTGGATGTCTTGGCTTTGCCAAAATTGCTCAAGCGTGAGGCCTAAAGTATGTAATGGGTTTCGCAGAGAATGGGCAATCGCGCGACTGAGTTCGCCGAGTTCCGCCAATTGTTTTTGTTGTTGTAATTGTTTTTCGACCTGATTGAGTTGCTCAAGCTTGTTGCTGGTGGCATTAAAGCTGTCAATGCAAGTTGCAATTTCACCCACGCCTTGTGCTGGCAGTTGAGTGCCTAGCTTACCGTTTGATAAATCATTGAAGCCTTGCTTGAGTGCAGTGATTGGTTGGGTAAGGCGATGCACAAAATACAGCATAAGCGCAATGGCAATCAGTGTTGATAAGGCGATGCTCCATAAAATGAGTGACGTAAATCGTTCAAAACTCTGGCTTTGGGTTTGATCATTATGTTCTTTCATAATGACTTGCTTTATTTTGTTTTCGTCTTCGAAATGAACAAATACCGAGTTAAGCTCATTCTGTAGCACTTCAGTTTTAATGTTTATTTGAGGTCTTACAGGTTGGGCAGGTAAGGGGCTCTCAGGTGGCTTGGGGGCACTTAATGGGGTATTGGGTTTAGGAGGTGGAGGTGGTAACGTGGGTGAATTACTAATAGTGATCTGATCAGAGATGATGACTACTTTGGGAGCATCAGTGCCAAGACCCTGTACAATGTTATTTATACCTTCTCGAGCTTTACCAATAAGTTGCTTAGTGATCACTTTAGATTGTTCAGTAATATCAGCACTGACTTGTGATTTAAAATGTAAGACCAGTAAAGTTTGGCTCACTGCAAGCAAAAGAAATATCGCCAAAATGCCTAAAATAAAATAGCGCTTAATTGTCACACCCTCTCCTAAATAGATCTTTAAGTTACCTCTACAGCACTTATTACAAGATGCATTCCAAAGTGCTAGATCGCAAGTGGTTTGTAAGTCTATGAAAATAATTAGATTAATCAGTACTTTTTGTAACTGTTAGATTTCATCAACTAAACATTCCCGATATCGGCCTTTTCATATCCTGATATCAGGATATTTTTCATTGGCTTTTCCAAGCAAAATTAGTAACGCCATGAAAATATTATAAAAAGTTACTTGGCATGCCTTTTTCAATATCTAGGTCGACATTTTATTTTAGCGTGTATAAATCGCACCATAAGGAGAAGACCATGTTTTCAACCATTAAGTATAAAAAAGTCGCCAAAGCACTTGCTGCTGTCGGTATTGTTTTTGCGGCCAGCAGTTACGCCACAGAAAAAGAAACACATCATGTGATTAAAGTTAAACAAATTCATGATGATGTAAAAGTGATGGTGAGTGAAGGGCACAACAGTGATGTTCGAGTCATTAAGCTTGATAAAGCAGATCTGAACAGTGAAGTGCTTGTTGAAAAGTTGGCTGATTTACCTGATGAAACTCGAGAGAAAGTAGAGGAAGTGCTCGAACAAATCGACCTAAATGAAAATAAAGTCACCATCTTTGCAGATAAGGTGGTTCAAAAGCTAAGTAAAGATGGCGAAGTAAACAAAGTGGTATTTGTACAGCATGATAGTGAAGACTTTACACTTCACCTGCCACCAGAGCCACCGTTACCGCCAGGTGCTCCAAAACCCGTTAAGCCAACTAAAGCGCCTAAAGTATTTAAGTTCTCGTTTGGTGCAGACGGTGAGGGCGATCATGAGTTTAAGTTGATCACGTCATTACTGAAAGAAACTAAATTAACGCCTGAGCAAATTGATGAGCTACAAACCCTTTTAAATGAAAAGTATTAACTGAGTTTGATAAAAGAAAACGGCCCGAATGGGCCGTTTTTATGTGTATTGCGGGGGTTATCGGTTGTATTGATGTACCAGCAAAGTTGGCTCGGTATACTCACTTTCACCTAAATTGAAATACTCCAATGAGCGACGCATATTATGTGCTTGGTCAGCCATTTGCTTCGCAGCAGCCATGGTTTCTTCGGTAATGGCCGAGTTTTCCTGAATAAGATGAGTAAGGCGCTGTACCACCGTATCAACTTCTCGAATAGCCTGCTGCTGAGTCATAGTCGATTGGTTGATTTTCACAATCGAGTGATTCACTTGTGCAACTGCACCAACAATTTGCTCAAGCTTTTGGCCTGAACTGTTGGCAAGCTCTGTACCTTGTTCAACTTTGGCATTCGAGTTGGCGATGATGTCTTTGATCTGTCGAGCCGAAGATGCGCTTCGACCAGCCAATTCACGAACTTCATTAGCGACAACAGCAAAACCACGACCATTATCACCGGCGCGTGCCGCTTCTACCGCAGCGTTAAGTGCAAGTAAATTCGTTTGGAACGCAATGCCGTCGATCACAGACACAATTTCATTGATGTCTTTGCTCGCCGTGTTAACTTCGTCAATCGCCAATACTGTATCGTGCGATAGTGAGCCACCTTCTTTAGCAATGGCTTCAGCGCTTTCAGCGAGTTGCACAGCGACACCTGATTGGTCGGCAACTTGGCCAATTTCATCCAACATATTGCTGGTGCTGGCGCTGGCTTCTTCAAGGTTGGCTGCTTGTTCTTCGGTACGTGAGCTGATCTCTGTATTACTATTGGCGATTTCGCCGGCACTTTGTGACACTTGATTTGCAGCAATTTGAATGCCTTGGATCACCTCTGTAAGTTTTGCAATGGTGCTATTCACATCATGCTTCAGGGTTAAGAATACCCCTTGGTAATCACTATTAATTGAGTGTGTTAAATTACCCTGTGCCACTGCGCTAAGCACTTCTGTCACTTCATTGATGGCATCAGAAATGGTATCGGTTGAGCCATTAATGTCTTCTTTAAGTTGAAGTAGCTGGCCTTGTAAGTCTGACTCAATCTTCTGTGTGAAGTCACCCTCAGACATTGCCGCCATGACACTTGCAAGCTCTTGAATAACTTGGTCCAGAGTTAATACTGAGCGATTGATGTCTTGCTTCAGGGTGTTGAGCTGGCCTGTCATTGGTGATTCAATGGTGCGGTCGAAACGGCCGTGGCTAATTGCCATCATGACCGCTGAAATCTCGCCCATTGCTTTATCTAGGCTGTTAATCGAGGCATTAATATCTTGTTTAAGTTGGCCAAGCTCACCTTCAGCGTTACATTCAACGATATGTTTGAAGTCACCCTTATTCACAGCTGCCATGACATTGCTGATATCACTAATGATTTCAGCCAAGTTAGCAACGCTGAAATTGATATCGTCTTTCAATGCTTCAAGTTGACCCTGAAGTGGTAAGTTAACACGCTTAGAGAAATCACCCTGACGAATAGCGCCCATCACCATATTAATCTCAGCAACAGCACCATTGATGCTTTTCACGGAATCATTCACGCTAACCTTTAACTCGTTTAGCTTACCTTGTGCTTCAACTTGAATGGTGTCGGTAAAGTTGCCTTTCGCGACATTGGCCATGGTCTCTACAATGGCATTCATGGTGTTATCGAGCGAGTTTAATGAACAATTAATGTTGTCTTTAAGGTGCGCAAGATCCCCTGACATTGGCGCTTGTAATTGCTTGTCGAATTGACCTTGAGACATAGCGCTGATGACATGATTAATCTCACCAATCGCCACGTCTAAACTATTTGCACAGTTATTAGTTGCTTGCTTAAGGGTGTTTAATTCACCTTTACATTCAACCTTGATACGGTCATGGAATTTACCATCAGCCATTTCATTGAGCACGCGGTTCGATGCGCTAATTGAAGTTTGCAGCGCTTCTAACAGTGAGTTGAATGCTAATGCGCAACGGCCGATTTCATCTTTTGATGAAATCGGTGCACGAAGTGAAAAGTCACCTTCTTTTTCAACGCGGCGCATCGTGGCCATTAAATCATGTACAGGTCGAGTCAGTGAGCGTGCGAAGAATACTGCAACAGCAATTATCAAGGCGATGGAAATAACCAAAATAAGTAATAACAAGTTACGCAACATGATCACTGCTGCAAAGGCTTCTTTCTCATCGATCTCAGCCAATAGAGCCCAATTATACCCAAGTACATTGAGCTGACGATAAGCTGACAGCACAGGTTGGCCGTTGTAATCAGTAATGACTTTTTCACCTTCTTGGCCCGACATGGCCAAACGGAATGCTTCGGTTTTTACGCTACCTTTATTTGGATATTTAAATGAATTAATCACAGAGTGATTTTCTGGATCTAAATAAGAGTCTGAGCGCATTAGGCCTTCAGGTCCGACTAAGTAAGTTTCACCGGTTTCGCCTAAGCCTTCTCGCTCAGTCATGATTTTATTTAGAGCATCAATCGATAGTTGGAAGATCAGGGTCGACTGCGGCGCTCCATCATAAATAATTGGCGCTGCAATAAAGCTCGCGGGTGCATTATAAGACGGCACATATTGCTGGTAGTCAACAAATGCAAATTCGGATTGGCTAAATAAATCTTTGGCTTGATTAAATACCACCGCGATATTGCTGTTCGAATAAGGTCCGCTTGTTAAAGAGGTGGCGTAATCGAGCTCTTTGTATACTGAATAAACGATGTTTCCTGATTGATTATCGACGATGAAAATATCGTACAAGTCGTAAATATCGGCTATTTCAGAAAAGAAAGGGTGAAATTTTTGGTGTGCCAAATCATAACCATCTTGATGACCTGTACTAACTAACTTAATTTTTTCACCAAGAGGGTTAGGGTTATCAGAAATATATCTGGCTTGTAACTCCAGTGCTTGTGCATTTAAACCATTAATGATCTCGCCGGGCATAGCTTGGTTTGGGTTTTCAGCTTTAAATTTGTTATTAAAGTCTTGCTGGTAATAGCGTTGTAAGCTCTGAGGTTTACTGGCTAACCCATCAATTTGATTGAAGCCGTCGATAAATTGTTGGCTTGCTTCGGCTGTTTTTGGGTTAATGGTTAACGCATAAAGGTTATCTTTTACGTTTTCAAAATGGCGTCTGACCGCACTTTTCTTTATTTCTCCCACAGCAGCGAGTTGTGAGTAAGCTTGTTGCTCTAACGCTGAAGACGCTTTAAAAAGCGCAATTGAAATAATTACAACGATGGGAACAAGGGCCACAGTTAAAAACGCGGCGATGAGTTTTCTGCTCAAATTCAATGAGCGGAAAGACGTCAATGGGCTGGTCATAGCGCATTCCTTTTTAAGATTATATCTTACTTGAGATGGTGACTAATATAGGTGCAAAGTTTAGAACAATTATTAGTTGCGTCTACACTTATCGCCCGATTTTGTTGCAAATTTAGGTGATTTTTTTATGAATATAAAAAAGGCCGCTGATTTGCGGCCTTTTGAAGTTTTTACACTACATCAAACTGTAACAATTAACCTGAGCTTGGCTATTAATGTTTCCAGTGATACTTATGTGCTTTTTCTTCCATGTAGGCTTCGGTTGCTGAGTGCATAGGCGCTTTGCTACCGTTTTCGAAGAAGAATGGCTGACGCTTACGATTGTAGTTACCTACTTCGTTCATCGTTGCAGCATCATAGATACGGCCATTAAGTACTGTGTAAGCGACTTTTTCTGACTGACGAATATCGTTTAGAACGTCCCCGTCGATGATCACTAAGTCAGCTAATTTGCCTTTTTCAATGGTACCTATGTCATTGTCTAGCGCTAGGTATTTAGCACCATCAATTGTACCACTACGTAGCGCTTCCCATGCTGTGAAGCCACCTTGTGCCATTGACCATAACTCCCAATGCGCACCTAAACCTTCACGCTGACCGTGTGCACCAATGTGAACTGTCACGCCTTTATCGCGTAACTGCTTCGCAGACTTAGCGGCATTGATGTGGTTATAGTGGTGCTCTGGTGCGGTAGGGCGACGAATTGAGCGTGGGTTTAGAATATAGTCAGGTACGAATGCTTTTAAGCGCTCGTTTTTCCATACTTCTGTTTTGTCGTAGAAGTAATCTTCCCCTTTAATACCACCGTAAGCGACGTTAAACGTTGGTGTAAAGCCCGCTTTGGTTTGGCTCCACATTTGTACCACGTCTGAGTAGATGTTTGGAATTGGTAGCGCGTGCTCAAGACCTGTGTGACCATCGATGATCATATTCATGTTCTGTTGGAACTTAGAACCGCCTTCAGGCACCACCATGATTTCCATTTCTTTCGCTGCTTCTAGCACTTGCTGGCGTGTGTCACGACGAGGGTGGTTGTAGCTTTTAACAGAAATAGCCCCCGCATCTTTCAGGCGCTTAACGTGGAACTGTGCGTCTTCAAGATTGTTGATCGGCGTTTTATAACCCGGTGCATTACCTGCGTATAAAATACGACCTACAGAGTAAATACGAGGAGCAACGGTTAGACCAGCACGCTGAAGCTCAGCCATTGAGAACACTTCGTTTGAATCGTTCGATGGGTCATGGATGGTTGTGACACCAAAGCTCACGTTTGAGAACTGGTTCCAGTTCTGCTCAGGCTGTAAGTTGCGGCTACCATAGCTGCCGTGTGCGTGTGCATCAACAAGGCCTGGGATCACAGTCTTACCTGAGATATCCATGACTTTTGCTTTGCTAGGAATGTTCACATCGCTGCGCGTACCTACTGCGATAATACGGTTGTCTTCGATAAGGACCACACCGTCTTCGATGATTTCTTGTTCTTGGTCTGCGTTACGCATGGTGACGACTTTACCGCCAACTAGGGCTAGTACGCCTTCTGGCTTATCCGCTTTTTTCTCAAAGCTTAAGTCGATGCCTTCAGCCGTTAGCTCGCTGACATCATCTGCTGCGCCTTCTAAGAACGCAAATGTATCAGTTAGCTTGCGCTGATAAAGGTTAGGACCAAACGCCCAAGTTAATGCGCTGCTGTCAGCTTTCCAGTTTAAGAAGTCACCAGAGTACTTAGACACTTGCTTAACAGGGAATGATTTAGTGCCCTTGTTAATTGATAGCGTTTTACCTGTGCTTGTGAATGGCGCTACAAAGGTATTGAAGTTTTCAATGAAGGCTACGTATTTGCCGTTTGGTGATACGCGGTAATCAAAGATGTACTCACCTTTGAAGTGTGAGCGCTCTTGCTGACCGTTTAAATCTACTGATTTAAGTTCACGGCTAGTTTCGCTACTTGCAACATTGAAGAAGATGCGATCGCTGTCAGCGCCAAAGTGTGGATTGTCACCACGTTTGATGATGCGCTTTGCTTCTCCGCCTTTAACGCTGGTTAAGTAAATGCCCGGTTCCATTGACCAGTCACCACTGAGTAAGTAACCACCGGTTACTTTACGGTAAAGTACTTTTTTACCATCTGGTGAGAAGCTTGGGTTGATGTAGTGACCAGGCTCTTGTGTGATCACTTTGCCTTTGCCACCTTTTGCAGATACCACGCGAACCGCGCCTAAATCTTGGTCATCCCAGCTTGTATAGACAATATATTTGCCATCACGAGAGAAACTAGGATAGAACTCAAAATGATCGTTTTGCTTAGTCACGCGCTTTACTTTACCTGACGCGATGTCTTTGGTGTAAAGGTGACCTAGTGCTTGGAATAGGGCTGTTTTACCGTCTGGAGAAATTTGTGACCAACGTGCCAGTTTCACTTTGAATGTGTCAGGAGCAACCTCTACTGCAAACTTCAGCGCTGGCGTGATTTGCTTTTCAGCCACAACACGCGTTGGGATCACTTGTGCTTGTTTGCTAGCAATGTCTACTTTGTGGAATACACCACCTGACCAGAACACTAATGCTTTACCATCTGGCGTGTATGCGAATGCTGGGGTATTACCTTGTGCACCGTTTGCTTCTTGTAGGTCACGGTCTAGGCCTGCAAAGATTTCAGTTTCGATACCTGATTTAAGATCTTTGATATACAAAGCGCTTTGCATCTCTTTGCCGTTCTCGATACGTTTTACAAACGCAATCGATTTACCATCTGGGCTTGGCGTTGGGCGAATTGCACCACCTGAGCCACGGATCACAGTTTCTTCTTCACCGGTTGCTAAATCCCAAGAGCGGATCTCAAAGACTGACTCAAGCGCGTTTTTATTGTATTGCCAGCGTACACCTGCCGTGGCATCAACTGAGTAGTAAATTTTTTTACCATCTTTTGAGAAAGCTGGCTCTGCAACGTTCTTTTGTGACTTCGCACCATGTAGGCGCTCACGTACAACTACGCCTTTACCACCTGAAATGTGGTACATGCGGATAGAGCCACCTGGAATAGTACGACCCGTTACTTGACCTTGTTTAACCGCAATATATTGACCATCAGGTGACCAAGCTGGGTTATGTAGTAGGTTGTGAGATTCGCCAGACACTTTACGCATGTTCTCGCCGTTCACATCCATAACCCATAGGTTCTCAGCGCCTTCTCGGTCAGAGATAAACGCAATTTTAGACCCATCCGGAGAGAATTTCGGTTGGAAGTTCCACGCTCTGTCATTGGTAATTGCTTTTGCTTTACCACCTGAGATAGGCATCACATAAATGTCGCCTAACATATCGAAGATAATGTTTTTGCCATCAGGACTAACGTCTAAGTTACTCCACGTGGTTTCGTTGGTGTCGATGGTGATGGTTTGTTTTTCACCTGGTGGGTTTAGTACATCCCACTTGTCTGATTTTTTAGCTTCAGTTTTTACAGCGGCCTTATCGGTTGCTTTACTATCAGCATTAGCAAGCGCAGGAGCACTTGCACCGAATACGGCTAAACTGACGGCTAGCGCCAGTGGTGTTTTAAGTAATGCCATAATGGTTCCCTTTGTTTTGTTATATGTGTGATATTCACACTTGTCATTAGCATGACGAATTTGCTTCAAGGTGTCGACTCTGCGCGATAAAACGCCTTAATTCAGCGTTTGGGAGCGAACGAATTGCAAATATGCCGATAAGCTGTCTTGCCACAAGACCATGGCTTGGGTCAGTTCTTCGTGGGCAGATTTATCTTCTAGTAAACGACGCTCTATGGTTTTTAGCATTTGCCCATAGCGATTAAAGCCTAATTGTAAGGCTGTGCTCGCTTGGCGATGCAGCATTTTTATGCATTGGTCGTTGTCTATGTCTAATTGCTGTTGAATGCTAATTAATTTGTTGCGCGCAGAAAGTACAAACTCATTGTAAATAGAAGACACTTCATCTTCATTAAAGTTTTTCTGTAAAGAGCTCGCCGCGGTTTCATCGTATAGCACATCAGCCAGTTCTACACTGATGGTAGGCTCTTTCAGTGTCTGTGAATCACTGAGCGCTTGTCGTAGCTTCTCTTGTTTGATGGGCTTGGCAACAATGTCTTTGATACCCAGCATCATATACTCTTTGATTTCATCCGGGCTTAGGCTTGCTGTAAACGCGAGGAAAGGCGTTCGCTGATTTTTATGTTCTATTTTCTTCAATGACTTCAGTACTTCTTGACCGGTCAAATCGGGTAGATTCATATCGAGCAACACAGCATCAAACTGGTGGTGCTGGAGTAAGTCGAGTGCTGACTGCCCTGTGGTCGCGAGCTTAACTTTGTGCTCATCTTCAGCCATAAACTCAATGGCAATTTTTTGGTTTAACTCTAAATCTTCGACTAATAAGATGTTAAGCCCAGTCACGCAGTCTGTTTCATGAAGACGTTGCGGGACAAGACTGAGCTCACCAATAGCAAGGTTTAAACTAAAACTAAACACACTGCCTTTATTTAACTGACTGGCAATTTCAAGCTTCGAACCTAAACGTTCGAGTAAGCGTGCGGTAATCGCTAGTCCCAAACCAGTACCGCCTTTTACTTTACCTGCGCTACTTTGCACATAAGGCTGAGTCAGCTTTTCAATATCGTCATCTTCAATACCTGGGCCTGAGTCGATCACGCTGAATGTGACGGTATGTGCCATAGCACTGTCTTGCTCAAGGTGGACTTTAATTTTTACTGATCCTGCGTCGGTAAACTTAATGGCATTGCCGACGAGGTTAATAATAATTTGTCGAAGCTTTTGTTGGTCACAGTAATAACAAGCCTGTTCAGGCAGGTCGTAGTCGAGCTCGAACTTCAATTGCTTTTGTTCTGCTAATGGTGTGAGCAGCAAGCAGAGATTATTTAACCAAGTCTTGAGCTCGATATCTTCTTCATAGAGTGACTCATCACTTTGCTCTAAACTGGCGTAATCAAGCACTTTATCAATGAGTAAATTAAGCGACTCTGCGGAGTTTATAATGGCTTCGCAATAAGCTTTATTTTTTGGGCTCTTAGTACGGCTTAATACCAGTTGTGCGCTGCCTAGAATACCGTTAAGTGGGGTACGAATTTCATGGCTTACCGTAGATAAGAATAAGCCACGTATTTCTAAATCTTTTTGTGCTTTTTCAGTCAACGCATTTAGATGTAATTCACGTCGTTCATTACAAAGCAGGGCCATACCAGTGGCATAGAAGATTGGAGAGAGCACGCCATTAATGAATACGGTAGTGGTGAACCAAGTGTCTTTCATAATTGTTAGGTGTGTGACCTCTCCCATCATAATTGAGCGGCCAATAAAAGCGATAAGCAGTAAACCAAGCACTATGGTATATACGATGGTGCCATTGGGGTAGCGTGGGCGGGCAAATCGCCAAAACATTGATAGCAGTAACACAATTTCAGCGATGTGCTGTAAGTCCGAAATCCAGATCCGCGCTCTTAAATTATCATCGACTATGCTGTAGTAGCCCAAAGCAACGAGTAAAACGCAGGTAAATGCTAAGAAACTCTTTAACTCCCAACCTTTATGCTCTAAGAATTGGCTGATTGCTAATACATGAATAATGGATGCGGCAAATAAAAGCGCATTACCAATGCCTATGGTTTGCCAATGCTCTAAATAACCATGAAGTGAAAAGCTCATCGTTGCCAGAAAAAGTACCAGCGGGTAGAGGGTATAAGTGGCAGTGCCGGGTATGTTTTTATTGGTTCGCCAAGTTAAGTAACATAACAAGGTCATCATGGCCATCATAGCGCCACTGGTGAAATAGAGAGTTTTGGGATCAAACATACGCGTCGAACTTATTAAGTAATGGCTCTAGCATAGAGGGAAGTTAGGAGCAGGTAAAGAAAGAGGAAGCTAGGCTTCCTCTTTTTAGAATTGTTTTGTTAACGAATTTCGTCTGGGATATTTTGTTGCGCCCAAGACAATAATTCAATTCGGTTACGGCATTTAGTCTTTCTGAATGCACTGTACAGGTGTGTTTTAACAGTATGCGGGCTGATATTTAAATCTTCGGCGATTTCTTTGTTCTTAGCACCTTTACTCATCAGTGAAATGATGGCTTTTTCACGTTTGGTCAACTTAACCGGTTCAATATCGCCTTCAGTGAGTTTATGAAGTGCATCTTTATTGAATTGCAACATACGGTTAAGGGCGTTACACATGATGTCACGACGATACCAAAGTTGGTTTTCCATCAGTAAACGGATCCCTTTCATCAGTACATCAGCGTTATCTGTGGTGTAAAACACACCGCGAATACCACTTAGCAATGCACGGTTTGCAAGTTCAGGGTTTTCGTCTAGATTAAATAGCACGATATCGCAATTTACTTTTAGCTTAACTAAATGTTCTTTTAGTTTGTTCCATGCATCGTTTTGTGCGGTTTCGATGAATAACAATCTGGTATCTTCTGGCACTTCAGTAATGTTTGTGCCGGTAGTGACTTCTAAACCTTGGGTTTTGAGTAAAGGTTGAAGGACATTAATGCCAATTGTATTAATTGGCTCTTTATCTAAAAGTAAAAAGGCGGTACTGCTCATTTTAAATGGACGCTCTCATTCAAATTATTGCTTTAATGCTAACACGCGACTCAGACCTTTTGTATGAGTTTGCTACTAAAAATATAGAAAATTTTGCTATATATACAAGCATTTTTGTTAAATAATGCGACTAATTGGCATTTTCAATTTTAACCAATTGATAATGTTATTATTTTGTTAGCCGCATTAATAGCTTATTCATTTACATTTATTAACGCAGAATTTTTTAAATTAATTCTTTTTTCTTATTTGTGAACGGCGGCCAGCCCATTTCTAAACCTGCCAGTACGTGCAAGTGAACATGAAACACAGTTTGACCCCCATGCTCATTACAATTCATCACGACACGATAACCATCTTCTGCAAAGCCATGCTCTTTTGCCAACTTTGCCGCCACCACGTAGAGTTGACCAATTAAATGTGCGTTAGTTTCATTGACATCATTGATAGTTGCGATGGGCGTTTTAGGAATCACCAACACATGAAAGGGGGCCTGCGGATTAATGTCTCGAAAAGCCAGTGTGTTCATCTTCATAGATGATATCGGCAGGGATTTCTTTACTAATAATTTTGTCAAAAATGGTGGCTTGGGCCATGGTTTATCCTAAAAGTATGTTGTTGCTATCTATCGGTTTATT
Organism: Pseudoalteromonas sp. NFXS53; assembly: GCF_056629255.1. Classification (NCBI taxonomy): domain Bacteria; kingdom Pseudomonadati; phylum Pseudomonadota; class Gammaproteobacteria; order Alteromonadales; family Pseudoalteromonadaceae; genus Pseudoalteromonas; species Pseudoalteromonas sp. NFXS53. The sequence goes on from NZ_JBWVBR010000021.1 coordinate 58,048, forward strand.
AAAACCATTTTAGTATGTATACACTAATGACAAAGAATCTATGAACTGTCAAACTGCAAACGGTTAGATGATAAAAATTCAATGAGGGAGTGCGTGATGAGTCAAACTAAAGGCTTAATTTTAGCGGTTTTGTTGGGGAGTTTTAACTTTGCAGCGCAGGCTGCAACACTTAGCTTTCCAGAAGAGCTGATCCCAATCACAGTCAATGGCAAGCAAGTAGAACACTCTTTGTTTAGTAAGAAACTCGACTTTGATTTGCCAATTGGTACTCACAAAGTACAGATAAAATATAGTGATCTATATGAGCTTGATTATGATGAGCATCAAACCGTGTCATCGGCGCCTTTTTGGGTTGAAGTAAATATCACGCAAGATGGCCAATATCGTGTTGCTTTTGATAGGGCAAAAGATGCGGATGCAGCGGAGCAGTTTGCTAAATCACCGAGTGTATATGTGGTAGCACCGAACAAGTCTCAGCAAGTGGCTGTCAAAGTAAAACCAAAAGCAGTGACCGCTCCTGCAGAGGTCATAGCAACTGTTCAAACTGCAGCAACGCCAATGGCGATTACAACACAGATTGCACCTAAGAGTAGAAAACAGATTGAAGGGGTGACGCACCCAAGTGCAGAACTCATGTTGCATTATTGGTGGCAACAGGCCGATGAAAAGCAGCGAGAGGCGTTTTTGAAAGCGGTTGAAGTTAACTAAATGTTTTAATTTGATTCAAATGGTGTTACTTTTGGTTTGTTTCTATAAGTAAAACAAGGAAATGAAAATGAAACTTACATTAAATAAAAAAAATTTAAAAAACCTTAATGCTAACAAACAACTAATTGAAAAAGAGTTCACACCAAAAGTTGCTGGTGGTAATCCTGGCGCAGCGTCTCAAGAAGGTGGCTTTACTTGTCGTGGTTACTTAGGTAGAACAGCGACTAATTGTGATTGTAAGGCTTTCTAAAAAATATTTATTAATTAACAGCCTCTTTACAGAGGCTATTTTTTGTCTGTTTATTTAAAAATCGCGTCCACAGTACCTTGCGCTAACGGGTGATAACCCGGACGTGCATTGTTATATACCTTTTGTGCCCAGTCGCGTTTGCCATGTTTTACAAGCGACTTATATAAAGGCACGATAAGCTTACGGCGGCCAATGCTTGTTAAATGCTTATCCAGCGCCGGATAAATGGCCTCATAGCCATTACCTACTGCTAACATATACCAAGCAAACGCGCGTTCAGCGTTGGTTGAATTAGTTAGGTTAAATGCTGCATCTAACTTCGCCATCTTATCTAGACTTAAATCTCGCGGCAGGTTATTTAAAAAGTGTAACCACTCATGCACTGTCCAAGCGCTCGTTGGTAAGTCCGCCAAGTCTTTGTCACCTTTTAACCAAGCAGCTGTTGCTGCATCGACTTTATTAAACGCATCGGAAGTCGGGTTTGGTGCATCTGCAGGCAATCCTGGCTCATAGATCCACTCTTTAGCTTTTTCTAGAGACACGATACCTGGGTGCTTTTCTAGTAGGTGCGTGTTTAGGTATTCAACAAACTCTGCAGTTGTTAGAGACTTAAACGAATACTTTGCAAAGTAGCCTTTTACAAACTCATCAAAACGTGCACGGCCATACTTTTCTTCTAAGTAAATTAAGAAGAGTTGACCTTTGATATAGGGAACTTTGCTGAACGCATCATCTGGATCGCGACCATTCAGCTTTAAATTTAGGCGTGTATCTGGTGCAGGGATGTTTTTAAGCTGCGCACGAAGACCTGCTGCGTCTAATGCTTGCTCCATTACCGCACGGTCGCGGCCAAATACTTCTTCCATGATGCGGTTTTCAACATAAGAGGTGAAACCTTCATTTAGCCATAAGTCTTCCCACGTCGCGTTAGTTACAAGGTTACCTGACCAAGAATGCGCAAGTTCGTGGGCAATTAGGTTAACTAGGCTCTTGTCACCAGCAACAACGGTTGGGGTGATAAATGACAGGCGTGGGTTTTCCATGCCACCAAACGGGAAGCTTGGCGGCAGCATCAGTAGGTCGTAACGACCCCATGCATATTCACCGTACATCGCATTGGTTTTGTCGATCATCGCCTGCGTGTCATTAAATTCAGCAACCGAGGCATCAAGAATTTGTGGCTCAGCAAAAATAGCTGTTTGGTGTGACATTTCTTTATATTCGAGGTTACCCGCACCAATCGCAATGAGGTAAGGCGGGATAGCCTGCGGCATATCAAACCAGTAGTCACCGTCTTTAACAAATGCTTCAGAGTTATCTGCACTCATGACCGCACGAACATCTTTTGGTGTTTGAATACGGGCAGTATAGGTTGTGCGCATTGCCGGTGTGTCTTGAACTGGGATCCAGCTACGCGCATGGATTGCTTGTGACTGACTGTACATAAACGGGTGTGTTTTACTGGCAGTTTGTACCGGTGTTAACCATTGTAGGCCAGAAGCTTGCGGTAAGCTGTTGTAGTAAATACGGGCTTTTTTAGCTTGTTCTTTAAAGCGAATGGTCAGCTTTGCGCCTTTTACGCCATTGCGTTGTGCTAGGGTGAAATCTGCTTTATGCCATTGGCCGTTTTTACCTTGGTACATTACCTTATCTATTTCAAGATCGCGTGTATCTAGAACTAAAGTGCGTGCTGATGCGTTGCGCCAATCAAGGGTGTGCTCTACAAAGCCTTCCAGTTGCTTGTCTGCAAAATCAACGTCTAGGTCTAAGTGTAGGTGGGTACTGACTACATCTTTTAAATTTGCATAGGTATGTTCGTCGAACGCCTGTGTTGCCAATGCGCTGTGAGAGAAGCCTGCTAGCATTAAGCTTGCGGCTAAAGCAGTTTTTTTCATTGTTTATCCTTGCACGGATTGAGTAAACGAGCGGCATTTATATCATGCTTAAGGATAAGATCACATAGGTGCGTACAAGCAGAGCATAGGGTAAACTAGCCCGATTACTATATTACTTGTTAGGTTGAACGTGCCATCAGTCCAATCGCTCCATACTTTTGCTTTACCAGCCCACTGTGCAGCGCTCATAACCATTACACATCCAGATAACCTCACTGAGCTCGATTTTTCCAAGCCTTGCTATGTAATGGGTGAGGGGAGCAATACGGTCTTTATTGAAGACTTTGCTGGCACAGTATTAAAAATTGCGAATAAAGGCATAACAGTGACAGAGCAGCAAGATGTTTGGAATGTTCGTGCTGCCGCAGGTGAGAATTGGCATCAACTGGTTATTTATTTACTTGAACAAGGCGTATTTGGCTTTGAAAATCTGGCCTTGATCCCGGGTACGGTGGGGGCGGCTCCAGTACAAAACATCGGGGCGTATGGCGTTGAGGTCGGGCAGTTCATTAAATCGGTTAAAGGTTATGATATTGCCAAAGCGCAATTTGTAGAACTTACGCAAGCTGAGTGTGGTTTTGCTTACCGAGAGTCGGTATTCAAGCAGGCGTTGAAAGATAAGTTTATTATTACTGAAGTGCTGTTTGAGCTACCTAAACAATGGCAGCCTGTACTTAGCTATGGACCCTTACAGTCGCTTGATAAAAATACGGTCACTGCACAGCAGGTATTTAACAAAGTGATTGAAATACGACAAAGCAAACTCCCTGATCCGAAAGCGCTGGCCAATGCTGGTAGTTTTTTCAAAAACCCCATTGTGGGAAGCGAGCAAGTACAAGCTTTGTTAAAGCAGTATCCTGATATGCCAAATTATCCAGTAGATACTAAGCAGACTAAATTAGCCGCTGGCTGGTTGATTGAACAAGCCGGGCTCAAGGGTTTTGAGTTAGGGGGTATTGCCGTATACCACAAACAAGCATTAGTACTGGTAAATCAAGGTGCGGGTACAGCCTCAGAGCTTAAAGCCATGATCCAACATATCCAACAAAGCGTGTGGCAAAAGTTTAATGTGCAACTAGAGCATGAAGTGCGTGTCATTGCTGCAAATGGCAATGTGGAACTACAAGGTGTACAAGCATGAGTTATAAAGGACCACAAGGGAACAAGCTGGCTATTTTAAAAGCCCTTAATAAGGGAGAGTTTGTGTCCGGGCAGCATTTAGGTGAAAGCTTAGATATTTCTCGCGCTGCAGTATCGAAACACATAAAGTCGTTGCAAGAAATGGGCATCGACATCTTTAAGCTCAGTGGTAAAGGTTACAAACTCAACCATAGTGTTCCTTTACTTGATGAGGCAGCAGTAAATCAGTATTACCAAGCGCTGTCGGGGCAGCAAAAACAGCTTGAAGTGATGCCTATTATTGATTCAACCAACTCAGAATTAATGCGCCGTGTGCAAAATAAGTCGTCGATTAATTCAGGGCAAGTACTGGTTGCTGAAATGCAAGAAGCAGGGCGTGGCCGTCGCGGCCGTACTTGGCAATCTCCATTTGGTGCAAACCTGTATTACAGTTATTACTGGCGTTTAGATGATGGACTACAAGCAGCAATGGGCGTGTCTATTGCGGTAGGTATTGCGGTCTATGATGCGCTAAAAGCGCTTTATGGTTTAGAAGTGGCGCTGAAGTGGCCCAACGATATTTATCTTAACCATAAAAAGCTTGCCGGCGTATTGGTCGAATTAGATGGTCAGGTTGAAGGGCCATGTCATTTAGTGATAGGTATAGGTATTAACTTACAAATGCCTGAAACGGCATCACAGCAAATCGATCAACCTTGGACAGACATAGCTTCCCACAGTCATGAACTAGATAAAGATAAGCTGGTGGCACATTTAACTTATGCCCTCGATGAAAGATTGGCGCAATATCAGGTGTCAGGCTTAACCGAGATGACCACGCAGTGGAATGCACTAAACGCATTTGCCGGAGAAATCGTTTGCCTTTCTACAGGGCAAAGACAATGGCGCGGTATTTGTGAAGGCATAGATGCACAAGGGGGCATTGTACTGCGCCAAGATGGTGAAGTTAAAAGCTATTACGGCGGTGAGATTTCATTGCGTAAGGAAGTAACTGAATGAGATTGTTAGTCGATGTGGGTAATACCGCATTAAAAGTTGCCAGTGAAGTAAATGGCCAGATCACCCTTATAGAAGAAGCTGATATTAAGTGGTCCGCAGTTAAAGAAATCGCGATTGCGCAAGTTGGGCCCGACAAACTGCTTGCAAATATAACGGCTAAAGCACAGCAGCTCAGCATTCCTTTATTACAAGCAAATGTGACAGCACAGCTTGGCACAGTTAAATGTGCTTATCCGCAATTTCAAAATCTCGGCATTGACCGTTGGTTGGGGGTAGTTGCCTGCCATTACTTATATCCAAAAAAACATTGTGTGGTAGTGGATTCGGGCACAGCGAGTAAAGTCGATGTGGTTACCAGGTCTGGTGAGCATCTAGGTGGATGGATTTTGCCCGGTTTAGATATGATGATCGAAAGCTTAGTAAGCAACACGCAGAAGGTATTTTCAGACTCAGAGAGTTTATTTTTGCCAGAGCTTGGTCGAAACACGCCAAATGCTGTTAAGAATGGTGCCTTGATTGCTACCTTAGGTGCTGTTGAAACGGGCATAGCGCAATTAAAGAGTGATTTTGACGATATTCAGGTGATTTTTGCTGGTGGATATGGCGAGTTATTACAACTTCACTTTGAAAAGCCAAGTGTATATGTCGATGACTTGGTATTAAAAGGGCTGAGAAACTGGTGTGAATTCATACACAAATAGGTGTTTTTTGGCTTTTTTGTTGTAAATGTGAGCATTTAAACAAGAAACTTTGATTTTTTTTAAGATTCTTGTTGCATCGCCCCAAACCTTGCTCTAGAATCCTGCCCCGTACTAAAGCAGTGCCGACTTAGCTCAGTTGGTAGAGCAACTGACTTGTAATCAGTAGGTCATCCGTTCGACTCGGATAGTCGGCACCA